>NZ_JACCWG010000394.1 GCF_013697775.1 Ramlibacter sp.
GCCGTGGCCCTGCTGGCGCCGGACGGCAGCGGGCGCGACGTGATGCTGCAGGTGCTGCGCCAGGCCGGCGAGCGGCCGGGCAGGGTGCCGCCGGTGCGCGGCGTGCCGTGGACCTTCCTGGAGAGTCCGCGCGGCGACGAGCTGCGGCTGGTCGACACCGTCGCCGGATCCAGCGCGCTGCGCGATGCCGACCTGGTGCTGGTCGCTGTATCGACGAAAAGCGAGGCCGATGCCGCGCTGGCCGCGGTGCGCGCGGCCGGCCGGCCGGCCGTGCTGCTGCTGCGCGGCGAAGCCTTGGCGGAGCGAGAGGGATTCGAACCTGCGGTCAAGGCGCTGTCGCTCGATGCCTGCTGCCGCTGCTGGCCGCTGGAGTCGCCGCTGCACGACGCGATTGCCGCAGCGCTGCCCGCCCACCAGAAGCCCGGCATGGAGCGCCTGCAGCGCGCCTGGCGCGATGCGCACCAGCGCCGCTGGCGTGAATCGATGCGCCTGCTGGCCGAGCCGCTGCTGCATGCGGCGCACGACACCGAGGAAGCCCGAACCGGCCCGCTGTCGCTGCGCCAGCTGATCAGTTCCACCGAGCGCGATGCCAGCCAGCGCGCGCGCGAGGACGCCATGGCGTCCGTGCTGCAGCGCCTGAAGGACGTGCTGGCGCGCAGCTTCGACGACCTGCAGCAGCTGCACGGCCTGCGCGCGCTCGAGGGCGACCAGCTGGGCGCCCAGGCCGATCCGTTCGTCGTGCGCCAGGCGCTGCACGCCGGCCACACCAGCGTGGCCGGTGCCGCCAGCGGCGCGGCGGCCATGGGCCTGGCGGTGGACATGATGGCCGGCGGCATGACCCTGGGCGCCGGTGCCCTGCTGGGTGCGCTGATCGGCGGCACCAGCGCGCTGGCCGCGGCGGCCTGGAAGAACCGCGCGGCACCCAACGGCGCGCCCATCGTGCAGCTGGGCGACGACATGCTGCAGACGCTGACCGACCTGGCGGTGCTGCGCTACCTGGCGGTCATCCACGAAGGGCGCATGCTTGCGGGTGATGCCGCGGCCCTGCCCGCCACCTGGAAGAGCGAGGTGATCGCCGGCGTCGCCGCCGACCGCGCCGCGCATGCGGCGGTCTGGGCGCAGGCGCGGCAATCGGACGATCCCGGCGCGCACCGCGAGGCGCTGGCGCAGGCGCTGCAGGCCACCGTGCGGCGGGTGCTGGAGCGGCTCTATGCCGTGCCGGCCGACGTGCTCGCCTGAGCTGCTGCGCCGCCGATCTTCTCGGCCAGGAACTCCACCACCGCCCGCACCGAAGGCAGCTGGCCGCGCCGGTGCGTCATCAGCACCGTGGTCGTCACGGCGCCGGCGCTCCAGCGCGGCAGCACGCGCACCAGCTCGCCGCGCACCAGCGCTCCGCTGCAGATGGAGTGCGGCGACGGCGCGATGCCCAGGCCGGCGCAGGCCGCGGTGATCAGCACCACCGATTCGTCGGCCACCAGCTGGCGCGTGGGCGTCGCGCGCTCCTCCTTGCCGTCGTTCGCGCGCAGGACCCAGGTGCCGGCGTCCGGTGCGACCAGGAGGCCGCAATGGCCGGCGAGATCGCGCGGATGGCGCGGCGTGCCGTGCTCGCGCAGGTAGCCGGGTGACGCGACCAGCAGCACCGGCTCCACCGTCAGCTGCCGCTGCACCAGGCCCGAGTCCGCCAGCGGCTTGAAGTGCGCGCGCAGGGCGATGTCGAAGCCTTCCTGCGCGAGGTCCACGAAGCGGTCGGTGGCATGCATCTGGATTTCCAGCTTGGGATAGCGGCGCGCCAGTTCCGGCAACAGCGGCGCCAACCGGAACTGCGTGGTCGGCAGCGACGCGGTCAGCCGCACCGGCCCGCTGGGCTCGGCGAGCCGGCGCTGCACCGCCTGCTCGGCGGCCTCCACCTCGATCAGCGCGGCGCGCGCGTGCTCGTAGAACGCGCGGCCCACGTCGGTGAGCTGGAAGTTGCGCGAATTGCGCTGGATCAGGCGCGTGCCCACGTCGGCCTCCAGCGCCGCTACGCGCTTGCTCAACGTGGATTTCGGCGTAGCGTGGCGCCGTGAGGCGGGCGCGAAGCCGCCGGCCTCCACGGCTTGGGCGAACAGCAGCAGGTCGTTCAGGTTCAGCATCGCGCCATTGTCCACAAACGTGGACGCTGCAGTGATTTCTAGCCTACTACACGGACATCGTCCACACGACCAGAATCCGCCGCAGACCGCAAGCGGAGTGCTTGCGGCACATGTTTTCCCTCTCAAGGAGTCACGAAATGGAACCGGTTCTTTTCTACGGTGTGCCCGAAGGCTGCTCGTTCGGCGCGATCGTCGCGCTGGAATGGAGCGGCCTGCCGTACCGCCTGTGCCGCGTCGAGATGCCCGGCGTGGTGTCGAGCGACGCCTATCGCCGCATCAACCCGGTCGGCGAAACGCCGACGCTGCTCACCGAGGACGGGCGGCTGCTCAGCCAGAGCATGGCCATCTTCCACCACATCGCCGCGCGCAGCAGCGACGCAAGCTTGCGTCCGGCACCCGGCACGCCGGCGTTCGACCGCATGAACGAGAGCCTGGCCTTCCTCAACACCGGCTTCTTCGGCGCCTTCGCGCCGCTGTGGTACGCCTTCGAGCACGAGAGCGCGGACAAGCAGGCGCTGGTGGACATGGGCACGGCCAAGGTGCGCAAGGCGCACGCCAACCTGGACACGCTTTTGGGCGACCAGCCCTGGCTGGGCGGCGAACAGCGCAGCCTGGCCGACGCGTACTTTCCCGGCATCGCGCGCTGGAACGACTTCCACAAGGTGGTCGACCGGCGCGAATTCCCGAACGTGCAGCGCCTGCACGACAAGCTGCAGGAAGATCCCGCGGTGCGCTTCGCCCACGCCATCGAGGAGCAGCAGCCGGCTCGCAGCGCGGGCGGGTTCGCCGGACACGTGGGCCTGGAGGAGGCGCTGGAGCGCGCTGCCGTTACTGGTCGCAGCTGACCATCCACGGCACGCCGAAGCGGTCGGTCAGCATGCCGAAGCTGCCGCCCCAGAACGGCGGCGCGAACGGCATGGTGACCTTGCCGCCGGCGGCAAGCGCGTCGAACACGCGCTGCGCGCGCGCCTTGTCCTGCGGCACGTACACCGACATGGAGAAACCGCCGTAGCTGGGCGCCGGCGCGCCGGGCATGCCGTCGCTGGCCATGAAGCGCGCGCCTTCGGATTCGAAGGTGGAATGCATCACCTTGTTCTTCCAGCCGGCGGGAAGCTGGGCGTTGTCCATCGGCGAGCCTTCATAGCGCATCAGCGCGGTGACCTTGCCGCCCAGGCACTGCGTGTAGAACTCCAGCGCCTCCTCGCAGTTGCCGCCGAAGGTGAGGTAAGCCTCGATCTGCATGGGTGCTCCTTGCGTGTGTGGAAAAGAGAGGCGCCGATGGTAGCCGGGGCGCCGAATAAAATGGGCCGATGCTCGACATCAACCTGCTCCGCAAGGACCTTGCCTCGGTCGTGGACCGGCTCGAAGCCCGCAAGAAGGGCCAGACCTTCCTCGACGTGGAGGCTTTCCGCGCGCTGGAAGCCGAACGCAAGACCATCCAGACCCGCACCGAGGAGCTGCAGGCGCAGCGCAACCAGCTGTCCAAGCAGATCGGCCAACTGAAGGCGAAAGGCGAATCCGCCGATGCGGCGATGGCCCAGGTGGCGCAGCTCAAGGCCGAGCTGGAGCAGTCGGCCGCGCGGCTGGAACAGATCCAGCCGGCCATGCAGCAGCTGCTGCTGGGCGTGCCCAACCTGCCGCACGCGAGCGTGCCCGTGGGCGAAGACGAGCACGGCAACGTGGAGGTGCGCAAATGGGGCGCGCCGCGCGCCTTCGATTTTGCGGTGAAGGACCATGTGGACATCGGCGAGGCGCTCGGCCTGGACTTCGACGCCGGCGTGAAGCTGAGCGGTTCGCGCTTCACGGTGATGAAGGGTCCCATCGCCCGGCTGCACCGCGCGCTCGCGCAGTTCATGCTGGACGTGCAGACGCAGGAGCACGGCTACACCGAGTGCTACACGCCGTACGTCGTGAACGAGGCCACGCTGCGCGGCACCGGCCAGCTGCCCAAATTCGAGGCCGACCTGTTCGCCGTCAGCAAGGGCGGCCAGGATGGGCTGGCGTCGGAAGAACAGCAGGTGCTGTACCTGATTCCCACCAGCGAGGTGACGCTGACCAACCTGGTGCGCGACGAGATCGTGGCCGAGGCGCAGCTGCCGCTGAAGTTCACGGCGCATACGCCGTGCTTCCGGTCGGAGGCCGGCAGCGCCGGGCGCGACACGCGCGGCATGATCCGCCAGCACCAGTTCGACAAGGTCGAGATGGTGCAGGTGGTGCACCCCGACAAGAGCGACGCCGCGCTGGAAGAAATGACCGGCCACGCAGAAGCCGTGCTGCGCAAGCTGGAGCTGCCCTACCGCGTGGTGCTGCTGTGCAGCGGCGACATGGGTTTCGGCGCCGCCAAGACCTACGACCTGGAAGTCTGGCTGCCGGCGCAGGACACCTACCGCGAGATCAGCTCGGTGTCCAACTGCGAGGCCTTCCAGGCGCGGCGCCTGCAGGCCCGCTTCAAGACCGCGCAGGGCAAGAACGAGTTGGTGCACACGCTCAACGGCTCCGGCCTGGCGGTGGGGCGCACGCTGGTGGCGGTGCTGGAGAACTACCAGAATGCTGACGGTTCGTTGACGGTACCGGAAGCGTTGCGGCCGTACCTGGGCGGCATGGATGTGCTGAGGGGCTGAAAAAAGCCCCGGCGCTTCGGCTAGAATTGAAGGCTTCGCACCACGCGATACCGAATAAACGGAGCGGTGGCAGAGTGGTCGAATGCGCCGGACTCGAAATCCGGTGTACGGTTATGCCGTACCGTGGGTTCGAATCCCACCTGCTCCGCCAAGCTATAAAAAAGCCCTGAGACATCGGGGCTTTTTTTCGTCTGCGGGTTTCTCGCAATCAACTTCTGGTGCGCAAGAGGTACTCTCGCGCAACCCTAAAATCGCAAATTTCCAAGGTTGACCTTGATCGGAGAATTTGAAATGAACTTCCGCCTTCTTCCTGTCGCCGCCGCGCTCGCAGCCGCGGCCTTCGCCTCCAGCGCCCTCGCGGCCGACATCAAGATCGGCGCCGCCGAAGCGCTGTCCGGCCCGGCCGGCCAGTACGGCCAGTCGATCAAGAACGGCTTCGAGCTCGCCGCCGAAGAGATCAACGCGGCCGGCGGCGTCAAGGGCAACAAGATCGCGCTGGTGTTCGAAGACGAAGCCGGCAAGAAGGAACAGGCGATCGACGTCTTCAAGAAGCTGATCTTCCAGGACAAGGTGGTCATGCTGTTCGGCCCGACGCTGTCCAACTCCGCCCAGGCCGCCGACCCGATCGCCCAGGCCGCCAAGGTGCCGGTGTTCGGCACCTCCAACACCGCCGACGGCATCACTTCCATCGGCAACTACGTGTTCCGCAATTCGGTGACCGAATCGGACGTGCTGCCCGAGACGCTGCGCGTCGCCATCAAGCACAACACCATCAAGAAGGTCGCCGTCCTGTACGGCAACGACGACGTCTTCACCAAGAGCGGCTACGACGCCTTCAAGAAGGCGCTTGAGACGCTGAACGTGCCGGTCACCACGACCGAGACCTTCGCCAAGGGCGACGTCGACTTCAAGGCGCAGCTGACCAAGATCAAGGCGAGCGGGGCGGACGCCATCGTGCTGTCGGCACTGATGGCCGAAGGCGCGCCGATCATGGTGCAGGCCCGCCAGCTGGGCATCAACCTGCCGATCGTCGGCGGCAACGGCATGAACTCCGTCAAGGTGTTCGACCTGGCCAAGGACAAGTCCGACAACCTGTGGGTCGGCAGCCCCTGGGCCCTGAGCAGCGAGAGCAAGGAGAACCAGCACTTCGTCGTGGGCTACACGAAGAAGTACAAGGCCGCGCCCGACCAGTTCGCCGCCCAGGCGTATGACGCGCTGAACATCACCGCCGCCGCCCTGGCCAAGATCAAGCTCACCGGCAACATCGAGGCCGACCGCACCGCGCTGCGCGACGCGCTTCCGGGCGTCACCCATACCGGCGCCACCGGCGCGTTCAAGTTCCGCCAGGCCATGGGCAAGGACGGCAAGCCGGCCGGCTATGACGCGCAGCAGGCCGCCATCGTGTCCGTCACGAAGGGCGGCAAGTACATCATCGAAAAATAAACGCTGCCGCCACCCCGGGCCGTCCGCTTCGGCGGCCCGGGCGCGGTGCGACGGGGACACTTCGCCTTGCTTGAACAACAGCTCGTCAACGCGCTCTCGCTGGGCTGCGTCTACGCCTTGTTCGCCCTCGGTTTCACGCTGGTCTTCGGCGTGCTGGGCGTGATCAACCTCTCGCACGGCGCGATCTTCATGGTCGGCGCCTACGCGGCCCTGCAGGTGGTCACGCGGCTGGGCTTCCCGCTCTGGGCTTCGCTGGCTGCGGCATTCTTCATCGCCGGCGCCTTCGGCCTGGCCATCGATGTCCTGGTGCTGCGGCCGCTGCGGCGGCGCGGCGCACCGCACCTGATCCCGATGATCGCCACCATCGGCCTCGGGATCTTCTTCAACAGCGCCGCGCAAGGCCTGTTCGGCGCCGAGAACCTGCGCTTTCCCACCAACCTGCTGCCCGACGCGCAACTGGAGTTCCTGGGCGTGCAGGTCAGCGTGCTGGAGGTCGCCATCATCGTGCTGTCGGTCGCCCTCATGGCGGCGCTGCTGGTGGTGATGCGCAAGACCCAGCTGGGCCGCGCGCTGCGCGCGATCGCCGAGTCGCCCAAGGCGGCGGCGCTGCTTGGCATCAACGTCGAAGGCCTGTTCTACCTGACCTCCTTCACCGCGGCGGCGCTGGGCGGCATCAGCGGCGTGCTGGTGGCGCTGTATTCGAACGCGGTGTTCCCGCTCATGGGGCAGCCCATGCTGCACAAGGGCATCGCCGTGATCATCCTGGGCGGCATGGGCGACATCCGCGGCGCGCTGATCGGCGGCCTGTTCCTGGGCTTCGCGGAAGTCATGTCGGTGGCCTACATCGGCTCCACCATGCGCGACGCCGTGGCCTTCGGCCTGCTGTTCCTGGTGCTGCTGCTGCGGCCGCAGGGCATGTTCGGCCGCGTGCTGGAACGGAAGGCCTGAGGCATGACGGAGTGGTTTGACGGTTTCTGGTCGATCTACAGCAACCTGGTGCTGACGATCGGCATCAACGCGCTGCTGGCGCTGTCGATCTGGCTCACGCTGTCCTGCGGCCTGCTGACGATGGCCAACGCGGCGTTCATGGGCGTCGGCGCCTACACGGCGGCCATCCTCACCATGACCTACGGCGCGCCGTTCCCGCTGGCGCTGGCTGGCGGCATCGTCGCGCCGACGCTGCTGGCGCTGGCAATCGGCGGGCCGACGCTGCGCCTGTCGGGGGTCTATCTCGCGATGGCCACGCTCGGTTTCGGCGAGGTCGTGCGCGTGACCTTGCTGAACGCGGAGTCGCTCACCGGCGGCGCGCTGGGCCTCAACGGCATCCCGCAGTCCACCCAGTGGTGGCACGTGGTCGCGGCGCTGGTGCTCGTGCTGCTGGTGCTGTGGCGCCTGCGCCGCTCGCGCGTCGGCCGCGCCTTCGAGGCGATCAAGGAAGACGAAGTGGCAGCCTCCCTGATGGGGATCGGCGTCAACGCGCACAAGATGCTGGCCTTCGCGCTGGGCGCCGGCATCGCCGGCCTGGCCGGCGCACTCAACGCGCACCTGACCTTCTTCATCGGCCCGAGCGAGTTCGGCTTCGACCGCGCGGTGGAGATCCTGACGATGGCCATCCTCGGCGGCACCGGCGGCCTCACCGGCCCGGTGCTGGGCGCGCTGATTGTCGTCGTGCTGCCCGAGCTGCTGCGCGGCTTCAAGGACTTCCGCACCATGATCAACGGCGCCATCCTGGTCGTCATCGTGCTGTTCCTGCCCAAGGGCTTGTGGGACCCGCAGCGCGTGCGCCAGCTGTTCAAGGTGGGGGCGCACTGATGCTCAAGCTCGCCAACGTGTCCAAGCGCTTCGGCGGCCTGGCGGTGCTGCAGGACGTGAGCTTCACCGTGCCCGAAGGCAAGGTGTTCGGCCTCATCGGCCCCAACGGCGCCGGCAAGACCACGGTGTTCAACCTGATCACGGGCCTGCTCAAGCCCACCGCCGGCAGCATCGAGTTCGACGGCGCCAGCCTGCTGGGCGTGCCCCCGCACCGCATCACGCGCCGCGGCCTGGGCCGCACCTTCCAGAACATCCGCATCTTCAAGGAGATGACGCTGGTGGAGAACGTGGTGGTGGGCATGCATTCCCACCTGAACTACGGGGTGGCGTCCTGGCTGTTTTCGCTGCCGGACTTTCGCGCGCGCGAGCAGCGCGCGCGCGACCGGGCGCACGAGCTGCTGACCTGGGTCGGCCTCGACGCCAAGGCCCATGACATCGCCGACAACCTGTCCTACGGCGACCAGCGCAAGCTCGAACTGGCGCGCGCGCTGGCCACCGAGCCGAAGCTGCTGCTGCTGGACGAGCCCGTGGCCGGCATGAACAGCGGCGAGAAGGTGCAGCTGATGAAGGTGGTGTCCGATGTCGCCAGGCGCGGCTTCACCATCTTCATGATCGAACACGACATGCGCTTCGTCATGGGACTGTGCGAACGGATCGCGGTGCTGAACTTCGGCAAGATCATCGCCGAGGGCGCGCCCGACGAGATCAAGAACAATCCCGCGGTGATCGAGGCCTACCTCGGGCGCGAAGACGACGAGGAGGTTGCCCCATGAGCGCGCTGCTCGAGGTGCGCGACCTCGCGGTGGCGTATGGCCACGTCGAGGCGGTGCAGGGCATCAGTTTCGACGTCCACGCCGGCGAGATCCGCACGCTGGTCGGCGCCAACGGCGCCGGCAAGTCGACCACGCTGCTGGCCCTGTCGGGGCTGGTGCGGCCCAAGGCCGGCTCGATCCGCTTCGACGGCGAGGAGCTGACCAAGCTGCCCACGCACCAGATCGTCGAGCGCGGGCTGGTGCAGGTGGCCGAGGGCCGCGCGATCCTCACCACCTTGACCGTGCGCGAGAACCTGGAGCTGGGCGCCTACCGCCGCAAGGACCGCGCGGCGATCGCCAGCGACATGGAGCGGGTGCTGGGGCTGTTCCCGCGCCTGAAGGAGCGGCTGGACGGGCTGGCGGGCAACCTGTCGGGCGGCGAGCAGCAGATGCTGGCCATCGGCCGCGCGCTGCTGGCCAAGCCGCGGCTGCTGCTGCTGGACGAGCCCTCGATGGGTCTGGCGCCGATCGTGGTGCAGGAGATCTTCCGCACGCTGCGCGCGATCAACACCGATGGCCTGACCATTTTCCTGGTGGAGCAGAACGTGCGCCAGGCGCTGAAGATCGCCAACCACGGCTACGTGCTGGAGAGCGGCCGCATCGTGCTGGACGGCAGCGGCGCCGCGCTCCTGAAAGAGCCGCGGGTGCATGCCGCCTACATGGGCGGCTAGGCTTTCTACTGCCGCTCCCACTCGTCCAGGTGCGCGATGAGGTCGTCGATCGCGATGACCTCGCGCCGGAACACGACCGCTGACCAGCCGCCATGCCGACCGGGCGCAGCCGGCCGCGGGGCGCGCGGCTTCTTGAAGATGCGTTCGCTTCAAGCGCCCAGGTGCTTCAGAACGTGGTCCACAAAGTGCCTTAACTTGGCCGTCGGCCGCTGCTCCCGCAAGTACAGCAGGTGCGCCGGCCGCTGCGGCGGCGCATAGCGGGACAGCACGCGCACCAGCCTGCCGGCGGCCAGGTCCTCGCGCAGCAGCGGCTCCCATTGCATGAGGATGCCGCCGCCGGCCAGCGCGGCCTGGCGTAGCGCCTCGCCGTTGTTGCTGGTCAGCCGCGAACGGATCGGCACGGTGTGCTCGCGGCCGTCCGCAGCGAAGAGCCGCCAGCGGTCCTGGTGCACCCAGTGGCTGAACCCCAGGCAGGCATGGTTCGAGAGGTCCGCGGGCACGCGCGGCCTGCCGTGGCGGCGCAGATAGGCCGGCGTCGCGCACAGCAGCATGGACAGCGGCAGGTCGGGCAGCGGGCCCGAGCGCAGCGCGGCGTCGAAGCCTTCGTCCATCAGGTCGACCACGCGGTCGTGCAGCACGAGCTCCACCTGCACCTGCGGGTGCTTCGCCGTGAACGCCGGCAGCAAAGGCGCCAGGCCACGCGAGCCGAGGATCACCGGCGCCGTGACGCGCAGCAGCCCGCGCGGCTGCGCCTGCAGCTCGGCGGCCGACGCTTCGGCCGCCTGGAACTCGGCCAGCGCGGCGCGTGAGCGCTCGAGGTACAGGCGCCCGACGTCGGTGAGGCTCTGGCGCCGCGTCGTGCGGTGCAGCAGCCGCGCGCCCAGCCGCGCCTCGATCGCCAGCACGTGCTTGGCGACCATGGCCGGCGAGAGATCGAGTTCGCGCGCCGCGGGTGCGAACCCGCCCAGTTCGGCGACGCGCACGAAAACTTGCATGCTGCTCAAACGGTCCACGATTGCACACTCCTGGTTGCGAATCATCGCACCAGTGAAGGCTTTTTCTCCACGCCGCCCATCGGCACAGTGGCGGCTCTTCCCAAGGAGAATTTTCGATGCAAGGACGATGGACCACCGCGGCACGCGCGTTCGTTGCCGCGGCCGGCCTCTGGCTGGCATGCGGCGCGTGCGCCGCCGCGCCCGGCGTGCGCCTGTACACGCTGGACTGCGGCGGCGCCGAGTTCGCCGATTTCGGCCTGGCGTCCGACACCGGCGCGCAGGACGGCCGGCCGGCCCGCCTGGCCAACCCCTGCTTCCTGGTGCGGCATCCGGCGGGGTGGCTGCTGTGGGACGCGGGGCTGCCGCCGCAACTACCCGCCGCCGTGACGCGCGGCGTGCCGCCCGCGGACATGCTGCGCGAACTTGGATTTCGCGCCTGGGCCGGTCCGCCGCTGGCCGACCAGCTGCGCGCGCTCAGCCTCAAGCCGAACGACATCCGCTACATCGCGTTCTCGCACCTGCATTTCGACCATACGGGCAATGCGAACCTGTTTCCCGGTGCCACCTGGATCCTGCAGCGCGCCGAGCTGGCCTGGGCCTTGGCCGAGCCGCCGCCCGTGAGCATGGTGCCCGAGCTGTTCAGCGGATGGCGCAGCGCCGACAAGCGCATGATCGACGGCGACGCGGACGTGTTCGGTGACGGCAGCGTGCGCATCCTGCGCGCGCCGGGCCACACCCCCGGCAGCAGCGTGCTGCTGCTGCGCCTGGCGGGCGGCGGCTCCGTTCTCCTGAGCGGCGATCTCTACCTCACGCTCGAGGGCAGGGCGCACGGACACGTGCCGGCCGTCAACGCCGACCGCGCCGCGACGCTGGCCTCCATGGAGCGCATCGAAACCATCGCGCGGCGCACAGGAGCGCGCGTCGTGGTGCAGCACGCACCGGAAGACTTCAACCTGCTGCCGAAGCTGCCTGCGTTCCTCGAATGAGGGATGCAGCTAGGAGAAATCCTCAGGCACCTTAAGCAAGTTGCCTAAGGCCCAGGGGCGAACCAATGGTTTCATCCTGGGCAGAGGAGTTCGCGATGGCCAAGGCCCTTTTGCTGGAGACGGCTCACCTGCTGCCCATGGAGACAAGCAGTGTGCCGGGGACACAAGCACTGGACGAGCAGTTCGGGTTCCTGATCGGCGCCCTCGATTCGCTGTCCGATGCGGTGGCGATCATCAACCGGCGCGCCGGAACGCTCTACCGCAACCGCCGCTTCCTGGAACTGTGGGAGGTGCCGCCCGCGCTGCACGAAGCACGCACGCGCGTGGAGCTGTTCGAGTGGATCCTCAGCCGGGTGGCCGATCCCGACTACTACCGGCGCACCGTGCAGCAGATGATGCAGAGCCGAGATTACGCGGCCACCGACGTCATGTTGCTCAAAGACGGGCGGTTCTTCGAGCGGCAGTGCATGCCGCAGTACGTGCACGGCACGAACGTGGGACTGGTGATCACCTACCGCGACGTGAGCGGCCAGCACGCCGCCGCCGAAGCCGCGCGCAAGGCCCGGGAATTCGCCGAGCGGGCGGCGGCGCTGAAGACCGAATTCCTGGCCAACATGAGCCACGAGATCCGCACGCCGATGAACGGCATCGTCGGCTTGACGCACCTCGTGCTGAAGACTCCGCTCAACGAAACCCAAAAGGCCTACATGGGCAAGATCCAGGCGTGCAGCGCGCACCTGCTGGGCGTGCTGAACCAGATCCTGGACCTGTCCAAGATCGAAGCCGGCGAAGCCACGCTGGAGCACGTTCCCGTGCGGCTGCGGGCGGTGCTGGAGAGCGCGCGGGACGTGGTGGCGCTCAAGGCCGCGGAAAAGGGCCTGCGGCTGGAGATGGAGATCGACACCGGCATTCCAGACAACCTGATCGGCGACCCGCTGCGCCTGAGCCAGGTCCTGATCAACTACCTGGGCAACGCCGTCAAGTTCACCGACGCCGGGCACGTCCGCCTGCACGCCGTGCTCGCAGCGCAGGACGGCGCGGTGTGCACCGTGCGCTTCGAGGTGTTGGACACCGGCATCGGCCTGAGCGAGGAGCAGTGCGCGCGCCTGTTCCAGAACTTCCAGCAAGCGGACGCGTCGACCGCGCGGCGCTTTGGCGGCACCGGCCTGGGCCTGGCCATCGCGAAGAAGCTGGCCGAACTCATGGGCGGTGAGGTCGGTGTCGCCAGCCGGCCCGGCGCCGGCAGCACCTTCTGGTTCACCGCCCGCCTCGGCAAGGGCGAGGCGCAGGAGGCCGCGGTGGATGGCGCCGGCGCGCAAGTGGCCGCCCCCGACCTGCGGGGCGTGCGGGTCCTGCTGGTGGAGGACAACGACGTGAACCAGATCATCGCCTGCGAAATCCTGGCGGAAACGGGCGCCGCCGTCGACGTGGCCTCCGACGGCCGGGAAGGCGTGCGGATGGCGCTCGCCGGCGGCTACGACGTGGTGCTGATGGACATGCAGATGCCGGTGATGGACGGCGTTGCCGCCACCGCCGCCATCCGCGTGGCGCTCGGGCGCGCGCTGCCGATCATTGCCCTGACGGCCAACGCGACGGCCGCGGACCGCGCCAGCTGCCTGGCCGCGGGGATGGATGGCTACCTGGCCAAGCCGTTCGACCCCGCCGCGCTGTGGCATGCGGTGGTCCATTGGGTGGGACGCGCGGAGCCTGGCGGTCAATGACTCCCTGAATCCGCTTGGCGGGCGACCGCCACGCGCCCGACACGCATGCCGAGCGGCCAGCGCACGACGTGCCGCGCAGCGGCGCCGCCCCAGAGCGCGTCCAATTCCCGGCCCAAGCCGGCCACGGGGTCGTGGCCGGTCGCTTCCGCCATGCGCGCCACGGCCGACCAGGTGCGCACGTAGGCCAGGAACTCGCCCAGCGTCCAGCGGCATTCCATCGCGAACGGCGGCACCTCTTCGCGCGCGAACGGGAACGAGAGGTCGGCGTAGCCGTTCTCCACATGCTCGCGGCCGGCCGGCCAGTACGGGTGCACCAGATTCCAGTAGAAGCTTTGCACGCAGTCGTTGATGCCGGGTTCGTCCAGTTCCAGAACGCCGTAGGTCCACACCGCGACCACGCCGCCCGGCTTCAGAATGCGCCGCACCTCGGGCCAGAACCTGCCGAGGTCGAACCAGTGCAGCGCCTGCGCCACCGTCACCAGGTCCGCCGACTGCGCAGCCACGCCGGTGTCCTCGGCCACCGCGACGCGCCAGTCGATGTTGGACGCGGCGGTCGTTGTGGCATTCGCGAGCTGGTCCGCGCTGAGATCCGTGGCGACCACGCGGCGGAAACGCTTCGCCAGCGGCAGCGCGGCCTGGCCGGTTCCGGCGCCGACGTCGACCGCGAGTGCGTGCTGTTCGCAGCGCGCGGCCAGCCAGTCGAACAACGCCTCGGGATAGCCGGGGCGGCCGCTCGCGTAGTTCGCGGCAACGCGCGAGAAATGGTCGGGCGGCGACGGTGCAGGTGGTGGCGTGGATGTCATTGCAAAGCGGCGCCGAAGCGCTCCATGGCGTGCTGGTGGAAGCGGTCCGCGGCCACTGCGGCGCGCATGTGCCGCCCCGATCCGGCGACGCCGGCGCGGTCGCTCACCTCGACTTCGAATTCGTACAGCGCGCCGCGCATGCCCACGAAACGCGCCGTCACGCGCACCACCTCGCCGGCCAGCGTGGGTGCGGCGTGCCGCAGTTCCACCCCGACACCGACCGACAGCGCGTGCGCAGACAGCGCGGGCCGCATCAGGCGCGCGGCGGCGATCTCCATCAGCGCCAGCATGCGGCTGGTGGCCAGCACGTCGGGAAAGGCGTCGCCCGGCTGCAACGGCAGCCGCGCCGCGCTGTCGGCAGCGCCGACGCGGTACTCGAACGCGTAGCAGGCGTTCGGCGCAAGCGGCATGGGTTCCATCGGCGTTTCATTCTTCCTCAAGGCGCCGCTGGGGTGGCGGGCAGTTGCACCGACCGGGTCTGCAGGTACTCCTGCAGCCCGTGCACGTCATTCTCGCGGCCGATGCCCGATTGGCGCCAGCCGCCGAACGGCGCCTTCGGGTTCCAGCGCGCGCCGTTGATGTCCACCTGCCCGGTGCGCAGCCGGCGCGCGACGGCGAGAGCGCGCGCCGTGTCGGCCGACCACACGGTGCCGCCCAGCCCATAGATGGAATCGTTGGCGATGCGCACCGCGTCGTCCTCGTCGTCATAGGCGATGACGCACAGCACCGGACCGAAAACTTCTTCGCGCGCGATCTCGGATGTCGGCTGCACCAGCAGCACGATGGGCCGCGCGAAGAAACCCGGCCCGTCCGGCATGCGTTCGGTGCGCGCCAGCACGCGCGCGCCTTCCGCCAGAGCCCGCGCGACCATGGCTTCGACCCGCTGCAGCTGCGCATGCGACACCAGCGGGCCGAGCGCAGAATCCGCGTCGTGCGCCGAACCGACGCGCAGCCGGTCCAGCACGGCCTGCGCGAGCGCGCCGATCTCTTCGACACGCTCGCGCGGCACCAGCATGCGCGTGGTCGCGGAGCAAGCCTGGCCGCTGTTGAGAAGACAACTCGAGAGCGTTCCCTTGACGGCAGCCGCGAAGTCGGCATCGGGAAGCACGACGGATGCCGACTTGCCGCCCAGCTCCAGCGCCACGCGCTTGATGCCGGCGGCCGCCAGTTGCATCACGCGGCGCCCGGCGCGGGTGGAACCGGTGAACGACACCATGTCCACCTCGGGGTGCGTGGCCAGCGCCTCGCCGACTTCGGACCCGGTGCCCGGCACCAGGTTGAACACACCGGGTGGCAGGCCGGCGCCGTGGATGGCCTCGGCCAGCAGGTAGGCGTTGAGCGGCGCGATCTCCGAGGGCTTGAGCACCACGGTGCAGCCCGCGGCCAGCGCCGGCGCCACTTTCAAGGTGATCTGGTTGAGCGGAAAATTCCACGGCGTGATGGCAGCCACTACGCCGACGGGTTCGCGGTACACCACCGAGTGGCCGATGCGTTCGCTGAACGCATAGCGCTCGGCCAGTTCCGCGAAATGGCCCCAGTGCCACAGCGGCCCGTCCACCTGCACCTTGGCCGCCATGCGCGCGGGCATGCCGACCTCGGTGGCAATGGTGTCGGTGAGCGCGGCCGCCCGCTCGCGCAGGCCCGCCTGGATGGCGCGCAGGCAGCGCGCGCGCTCGGCCGG
>NZ_JACCWG010000419.1 GCF_013697775.1 Ramlibacter sp.
GCCCAGAGGCGCCATTGCGGGATGGCGGCGACCAGGTCGCGCACGTCGGCGCAGGCCGGGCCCATCGCAGCCTGCAGGTCGGCCAGCGCCGCGGCCTGGTCCCAGTTGCGCGGATCGCCTTGCAGCCGCCCCTCCACCAGGCAGACCACGTTGAGGAGTTCGCCGGCGCGCACCGGATAGCGCACCAGGTGCAGCCGGGGCCCGAGCCACACCGTCACGTCGCTGCTGCGCAGCGCCTGCGGCAGCGCATCCTGGCGCACCAGCGCCCGGTATGCCACGTGGCCGGTGAAGTACGGCAGCTCGCCGCCGATCACCTGCAGCCGCACGCGGCCGAACACGCCGTCGGCGCCCACCAGCGCATCGCCCTCCACGCCGCCATTGACGCACACGCGGTCGTCGCCCGCCTGCACGTTCTCGATGCGCCTGCCCGTCACGAGCAATGCACCGGCATCCTCCGCCGCGCCGCGCAAGACCTGCTGGAGATCGGCGCGGTGCGCCGTGAGGTACGGCGCGCCGTACCGCCGCGCAAAGTCGGCGAAACGCAGCCGCCCCAGCTCGCGGCCATCGGCTGCTTCGCGCACGCTCAAGCACTCCGGCCGTGCCACGCATGCGTCCAACCCGCCTTCCAGAAGGTCCCATTCGCGCAGGATGCGCGTGGCGTTCGGCCCCAGTTGAATGCCGGCACCGGCTTCGGAGAACGCCTCGGCCTGCTCGAACAGGCGCGCCTCCCAGCCGGCGCGCCGCGCGGCCAACGCCGCGGCCAGGCCGCCGATGCCGCCGCCGGCGATCAGCAGTTCCCGGCTCACGCCGTCACGCCGCCAGCAGCTGGCGCAGCACGTAAGGCAGGATGCCGCCGTGCTGGTAGTAGTCGACCTCGATCGGCGTGTCGATGCGCAGGGTGACGGTGACCTCCAGCTTCGTGCCGTCGGGGCGCGTCACCACCAGCAGCGCGTCGCTCTGCGGGCGCAGCTCGGGGTCGGGAATGATGTCGATCAGCTCCTGCCCGTCCAGCCGCAGCGACTGCCAGGTGTCGCTGCCCTGAAACTGCAGCGGCAGCACGCCCATGCCCACCAGGTTGCTGCGGTGGATGCGCTCGAAGCTGCGCGCCACCACGGCCTTGATGCCCAGCAGCTGCGTGCCCTTGGCGGCCCAGTCGCGCGACGAGCCGGTGCCGTATTCCTCGCCGGCGAAGATCACCGTGGCGCGATTTTCGGCGATGTACTTCATGGCCGCGTCGTAGATGAACATCTTCTCGGCGTTGCCCTGCGCGTCGCGGTACATCGTCAGGCCGCCCTCCTCGCGCGAGCCGTCGTCGCGCGCCGGGATCATCAGGTTCTTGATGCGCACATTGGCGAAGGTACCGCGCATCATCACGTCGTGGTTGCCGCGGCGCGAGCCATAGCTGTTGAAGTCCGGCTTCAGCACCTTGTGCGAAAGCAGGTACTTGCCGGCCGGCGAGTTCTCCTTGATGGAGCCCGCCGGCGAGATGTGGTCGGTGGTGATCGAGTCGGCGAACATCGCCATGATGCGCGCGTTGCGCACGGTGACGCCGTCTGCGCCTTCCACCGGCGGCTGCAGGCTGAAGTCGTCGAAGAACGGCGGCTCGGCGATGTAGGTGCTGGTGGGCCAGTTGTAGGTCTGGCCGGCGACGCCGTGGATCTCTTCCCACAGCGCGCCCGGATCGCTCTTGACCTTGCCGTAGTTCGCGCGGAACGCCTTGCCGTTCATCGCGTACTTCATCAGCTTGTAGATCTCCTTGCTGGTCGGCCAGATGTCGCCCAGCCACACGTCCTTGCCGTCGGCGCCTACGCCTACCGGCTCGGTCATCAGGTCCTTGAGCACCGTGCCGGCCAGCGCATAGGCCACCACCAGCGGCGGGCTGGCCAGGAAGTTGGCCTTGATGTTCGGGTGGATGCGCGCCTCGAAGTTGCGGTTGCCCGAGAGCACGGCCGCGCACACCAGGTCGCTCTGCGTGATGGCCTCGTTGATCTCCGGCGTGAGGTCGCCCGAGTTGCCGATGCAGGTGGTGCAGCCGTAGCCCACCAGGTTGAAGCCCAGCTGCTCCAGGTAGGGCAGCAGGCCGGTCTTCTCGAAGTACTCGGTGACGATGCGCGAGCCCGGCGCCAGGGAGGTCTTGATGTGCGGCTGCACGCGCAGGCCCTTCTCCACCGCCTTCTTGGCCAGCAGGCCGGCGGCCAGCAGCACGCCGGGGTTGGAGGTGTTGGTGCAGCTGGTGATGGCGGCGATCAGCACGTCGCCGTTGCCGATGGTGATGTCGTCGGACGCCTCCGCCCGTTGCGGCCGCACGGGCTCCGCGCGTGCGTGCGCGGCCGGCAGCGTGGGCTTGTTGGCCTCCATCTCCATCTCGAAGCGCGGCGCCGCCAGCGGCGTGGGCGGGTTGTCCGGCACCTTGCGGCTCATCTCGTTGTCGTCGCGCTTGACCAGGTGGCGCGACATCAGCGTCTCGGCGTGCTGGTTGAAGCCGTTTTCGGCGGCGGGGCGCGAGAACAGCTCGCGGAAGTTCTCCGCCACCTTGCCGATCTCGATGCGATCCTGCGGCCGCTTGGGGCCGGCCAGGCTGGGCGTCACGCTGCCCAGGTCGAGCCGCACCACCTGCGAGTAGTCGATGTCGCCCGGCATCGGCACGCCGAACATGCCCTGCGCGCGGAAATACGTTTCGAACGCCTCGATCTGCTCGCGCGTGCGGCCGGTGCCCTCGAAGTATTCGATGGTGTTCTCGTCCACCGGGAAGAAACCCATGGTGGCGCCGTACTCGGGCGCCATGTTGCCGATGGTGGCGCGGTCGGGCACGGCCAGGCTGCGCGTGCCTTCGCCGAAGAACTCGACGAACTTGCCCACCACCTTGTGCTTGCGCAGGATCTCGGTCACCGTCAGCACCAGGTCGGTGGCGGTCACGCCTTCGCGCAGCTTGCCGGTGAGCTCGAAGCCAACCACGTCGGGCGTGAGGAAATACACCGGCTGGCCCAGCATGGCGGCCTCGCCCTCGATGCCGCCCACGCCCCAGCCGACCACGCCGATGCCGTTGATCATGGTGGTGTGGCTGTCGGTGCCGACCAGCGAGTCGAAGTAGTGCATGCCGTCGGCCGTTTTGTGCACGCCGCGCGCCAGGTACTCCAGGTTCACCTGGTGCACGATGCCGAAGCCGGGCGGCACCACGCCGAAGGTCTTGAAGGCCTGCATGCCCCACTTCATGAATTCGTAGCGCTCCCGGTTGCGCTGGAATTCGAGCTTCATGTTCAGGTCCAGTGCGTCCTTGGACCCGTAGTGGTCGACCATCACCGAGTGGTCCACCACCAGGTCCACCGGCACCAGCGGCTCGACCGTACCCGGGTCGCGGCCGAGCTTGGCGGCGGCGCTGCGCATGGCGGCCAGGTCGGCCAGCAGCGGCACGCCGGTGAAGTCCTGCAGGATCACGCGCGCCACCACGAACGGGATCTCGGTGCTGCGGTCGGCGTTGGGAAACCAGTTGGCGATCTGGCGCACGTGCTCGGCCGTGATCTTCTTGCCGTCGCAATTGCGCAGCACCGACTCCAGCACGATGCGCATGGACATCGGCAGCCGGTTGATCTTGGGGAACTGCCGCGCCAGCAGCGGCAGGGAGAAATAACGTCCGCTCGCACCGGAGCGGGTCTTGAAGGTCTTGATGAGCTCAGCGAAGGCGTGGGACATTTTTTTGTGATGCAAACATGTTGTTGGTTTGCATCGATTTTGCCCCCACACGCTGGCGCCGTGTCGGGTTTGTCCGAACAGCCGCGCTATTGGGGCAGGTACCGCACCGCGAGCACGCCTTCGATGGAGCGGATCGCCTCCAGCGCACTGTCGGGCACCGCGCTGTCCACGTCCAGCAGCGTGTAGGCCATGTCGCCGCGCGACTTGTTGACCATGGTGTGGATGTTCAGGCCCGCCTGCGCCATGGCGGTGGATATCTGTCCCACCATGTTGGGCACGTTCGCATTGGCGATGGCGACGCGCCAGGCCGATTCGCGCGGCATGCTCACGCTGGGAAAGTTCACCGCGTTGGCGACGTTGCCCTGCTCCAGGTAGTCGCGCAGCTGGTCGGCCACCATCACGGCGCAGTTCTCCTCGGCCTCGCGGGTGGAGGCGCCCAGGTGCGGCAGCGCGATCACGCGTGCATGCCCGAGCGTTGCCGGCGCCGGGAAGTCGCACACGTACCAGCCCAGCTGGCGGCCGTCCAGCGCGGGAATGACGGCCGCGTCGTCGACGATGCCTTCGCGCGAGAAATTGAGCAGCACCGCCTCGGGCCGCATCAGCCGCACGTTGTCGGCGTTCACCATGTGGCGGGTTGCGTCCAGCAGCGGCACGTGCAGCGTGACGAACTGCGCGTTCTTCAGCACGTCGTTCACGCTGGCCGCACGCTTCACCTGCGCGGGCAGGCTCCAGGCCGCGTCCACCGTGATGTCGGGGTCGTAGCCCAGCACGTTCATGCCCAGCTTAATGGCGGCGTCCGCCACCAGGCAGCCGATCTTGCCCAGGCCGATGACGCCCAGCGTCTGGCCCGCGAGTTCGAAGCCGGCGAACGACTTCTTGCCCTCTTCCACCGTCTTGTCGAGGTCGGCCGCGCCGGTGTCCAGGCCGCGCACGAAGACCTGGGCCGGCGAGATGTTGCGCGCCGCCATCAGCATGCCGGCCAGCACCAGTTCCTTGACCGCGTTGGCGTTGGCGCCGGGCGCGTTGAACACCGGCACGCCGCGCGCGCTCATCGCCTTCACGGGGATGTTGTTGGTGCCGGCGCCGGCCCGCGCGATGGCCCGCACCGAGGCCGGGATGTCCATCTTGTGCATGTCGGCCGAGCGCACCAGCACGGCGTCGGGCGCGGCAAAATCCTTGCCGGCCAGGTAGGCCCCGGCGGGCAACCGGTCCAGTCCGCCTTGCGAAATCTGGTTGAGCACCAGCACCTGGAAGGGACCGCGCGCGACGGCGGCCTCAGCCATGCTGCGCCTCGAATTCCTTCATGTACGCCACCAGCGCCTGCACGCCTTCCATCGACATGGCGTTGTAGATGGAAGCGCGCATGCCGCCCACCGAGCGGTGGCCCTTCAGCTGGATCATGCCGCGCGCCTGCGCGCCCTTCAGGAAAGGCTCGTCCAGCGCCGCGTCCTTCAGCGTGAACGGCACGTTCATCAGCGAGCGGTCGGGCAGCGCCACCGGGTTGGTGTAGAAGCTGCTCGCGGCCAGGTAGTCGTACAGCAGCGCGGCCTTGGCCTTGTTGTGCGCCTCCATGGCCTTCATGCCCCCGAGCGCCTTCACGTGCTTGTAGACCAGGCCCGCGATGTAGATCGCATAGGTCGGCGGCGTGTTGTACATGGAGTCGGCTTCGGCCTGCGTCTTGTAGTTGAAGGCCGTGGGCGTGATCGGCAGCGCGTGGCCGAGCAGGTCCTCGCGCACGATCACCACGGTCACGCCCGACGGGCCCATGTTCTTCTGCGCGCCGCCGTAGATCAGCCCGTACTTGCTCACGTCGATCGCGCGCGACAGGATGTCCGAGGACATGTCGGCCACCAGCGGCACATCGCCGGTGGCGGGCGTCCAGTGGTACTGCACGCCGCCGATGGTTTCGTTGGAGCAGATGTGCACGTAGGCCGCGCCGGGGTCCAGCTTCCATTCATTGAATGCCGGAATGGCGGTGAACTTGCCTTCCTCGCCCGAGGCGACCACGTTCACCTGGCCGTAGGTCTTGGCTTCCTTGGCCGACTTCTTCGACCAGTCGCCGGTGACCACGTAATCGGCGCGGCCGGTGCGGCCGATCAGGTTCATCGGCACGATGGCGTTCTCGCCGATGGCGCCGCCCTGCATGAACAGGACCTTGTAGTTCGGCGGAATCGCCAGCAGCTCGCGCAGGTCGGCCTCGGCCTCGGCGTGGATGGCGATGAACTCCTTGCCCCGGTGGCTCATTTCCATCACCGACATGCCCGTGCCGTGCCAGTCGAGCATTTCCTCGGCGGCCTGCCGCAGCACGGGCTCGGGCAGGTTGGCGGGACCGGGGCTGAAGTTGAAAACGCGGGTCATGGGGGCTCTACTCCTGATCTGTGGCAAGGGGGCCAAAGGCCGATCCGATGCAGCATACAAGAACTGAAAAGCCCTCCATAACGGCACTGTGCAGGGCCCGCGCAGGGCCTCCGTTCAGGCCCAGCCGACCACCGGCGCCCGGCGCAGGCCCATCCACTGCAGCTCGCCCAGCACCGCGACGCAGGCCAGCTGCGCCAGCACCCAGGCCGTGCCCAGCGCGGTCGGCGCGAAGCCGCCCATGGCCAGCAGCAGCACGCAGCCGATCGCCCAGCCGAAGTTGCCGATGGCGAACAGCCGCACCAGGCCGCGCGGCACCGGCTCGCGCAGGCCGACGAAGGCGGCGACGGCGGCGTAGGCCACCAGGAAGATGCCCGACTCCATGAGCAGCGGCGCGGGCAGGTGCAGCAGTTCGGCCAGCGTGCCGGTGAAGGCCAACTGCAGCGCGCCGGTGGCGAGGCAGGACGCGGCATCGGCCAGCATCACGTTGCGCAGGAATCGGGGCGAGGCGAAGATCGACATGGCGGGGCTCCTTGGGTTGACGGTGCGCCGATGATTCGCCGCCCAGTGCTCAAGGTCGATGACCTCGCAGGTAATGCGCCTGCGGCGGCGCTGGCCCTACCATGCGGTCCATGATGGACACCCAGACCCTCGCGCAGCACCGTGGCATGCCTCCGGCCTTCGGCGAACAGCTGCGCAACTGGCGCCAGCGCCGGCGGCTGAGCCAGCTCGACCTGGCGCACGAAGCCGAGATCTCCACCCGCCACCTGAGCTTCGTGGAAACCGGCCGCTCGGCACCCAGCCGCGAGATGGTGCTGCGCCTGGCCGAACGGCTGAACGTGCCGCTGCGCGAGCGCAACGGCATGCTGGTGGCCGCGGGCTATGCGCCCATGTACCGCGAGCGTCCCTTGAGCGACCCCGCGCTGGCGGCGGCGCGCGAGGCCGTGGAGCTGATCCTCAAGAGCCACGAGCCCTACCCGGCGCTGGCGGTGGACCGGCACTGGAACCTGGTGGCCGCCAACGCCATGGTGCCGCACCTGATGGCCGGCGCCGACCCGTCGCTGCTGCAGGGACAGATCAACGTGCTGCGCCTCAGCCTGCATCCGCTGGGCCTGGCGCCGCGCATCGTCAACCTGCGGCAGTGGCGCGAGCACCTGCTCGAGCGCCTGCACCAGCAGGTGCAGGCCACCGGCGACGCGCAGCTGGCCGCGCTGGCCGAGGAGCTGCGCGGCTATCCGGTGCCCGACGACGCGAGCCACGCGCAGCTGGAAGGCGAGCTGCTCGGCGTGGCCATGCCGCTGCAGTTCCGCACGCCCGACGGCGTGCTGAGCTTCATCAGCACCACCACCGTGTTCGGCACGCCGGTCGACGTGACGCTGCAGGAACTGGCGCTGGAGACCTTCTTTCCGGCCGACACCTTCACGCGGGACGCACTGCGGCGGCTGGCGGCGGCTGCCTGATCTGCAGCTCGAAGGCGCGCAGGCGCTTGTAGACGGAGATCAGCTCCACCACCGTGGTCCAGCTCAGCACCAGGTACTGGAACGCGCCTTCCACCCGGCCGAAGGCGCGCACGATCTGCTGCATCACGCCCAGCGTGATGGCGCCTGCCACCAGCGTGGGGCCGAGCGCGATGTAGGGCACCAGCACGCCGAACTGAAGGTAGCAGTACTTCGCCACGTCGAAATACAGGTAGTGGAAGAACAGGCGGAAGTAATTGGTGCGCACGGCACCGAACAGCCGCTTCACGTCCTCGGGCGCGGCGCGCTCGGCATGGTCCTCGCCATAGACCAGTTCCTTGCGGTAGGCCGCTTCCACCCGCTGGTTCTGGAACTGCAGGCCCGGCAGCTTGACGCCGACGATGGCCAGCAGCACCGTGCCGGCCATGGCGAAGGCCAGCGCCACCCACACCAGCGAATGCGGCACCGCGCCCAGCACCGGCAGCTCGGTCACCTTTGCCGACAAGGCCCACAGGATCGGCACGAACGCGGCCAGCGTCATCAGGCTGCGCATGAACTCCGCGCCCAGCCCTTCCATGATGCTGGCGAAGCGCATGGTGTCCTCCTGCACGCGCTGGGCCGCGCCCTCGATGGTGCGCAGCTGGTCCCAATGCGCCATGTACCAGTCGTTCATGGCCTGGCGCCAGCGAAAGATGTAGTGCTTGATGAAGAAGTCAAGCACCACCGCCACCGTGACGTAAATCATGGCGATGCGCCCGAAGGTCATCAGTTGCGCCCAGAACTCGGCCAGCGTGATGCTGCCGGGCTTGCCGAGCGCGCGCTGCACCAGGTCGTAGAAAGTGCCGAACCACTCGTTGATCTGCACGTCGAGATTCACCCGGTACCAGGTGGCCCACAGGATCAGGGCCGAACCGAGGAGGGACCAGGCGAACCAGCGGCGCGAGAGAAAGAAGGATCTAAACATCGTGTGCTGTCGGGTGGTTGCGCTCGGCGAATGCTAAACCCCGCGCGCCGCACACGGGGCCGATCGTCAACTGCTGAGCCATTACGGCCGCGTTGTCACACATCCGAGACACAAAAAAGCTGATTGGGTGGCTCGGCGGACACGCGTCAGTGCGCACGCACAACATCCCACGCATGGTACCGACGAGGCGCATGTCTTTCGTTTTGCAACATGGCTCTATCGCTAGACACCATCCGGCCAAAAGCCTTCCGGTGAAAAGCGACCCGACACGTGGCTGCCTTGTGCGGCTGCACGAAACAACCTTTTTAAATATACCGGGAGCAATTTCATGAAGGCGACGAAAAGCGGAAAGTTCCAGTTGACGCTGGTGGCTGCGGCCCTTGTCAGCGCGCTGGGTCTGTCGATGGCCAACGCCACCGGTAACGGCGGTGGAGTCGGCGGCGGTAATGGTGGTGGCGCTGGCGCCAGCGCCGGTGGCGTGGGCGGCGGCAGCGGCGCTGGCGGTGGTGCCGGCGTGGGCGGCGGCGGCGGTGGACACGGCGGCGGTGCCGGCGTGGGCGGTGGCGGATCGGGCAGCGGCTCCGGCAGCGGCGGCGTGGGCGCAGGTGCAGGCGGCGTGGG
>NZ_JACCWG010000425.1 GCF_013697775.1 Ramlibacter sp.
GCGGCGTCGGGCACGTGCGCAGCGACCGCCTCCAGCGCGTGCTCGGGCCGCGGCTGCCACAGCGCGCGCAGCAAGGCCTGCTGCTGCCTGGCGAGTGCGCTCATGCTGGGGCCCCGGTGTGCTGCGCAGCGGAACGCGCGTGCTCGGCTTCAGCCAGCAGCACGCCGAGCGCCGGAATGCCCGTGTCCCACTCCACCAGCGTGGGCACGGCGCCGAAGCGGCCGATCGCATGGGCATGCAGCGACCAGACGGCATCGCACACGCCGCTGCCGTGGTCGTCGATCACGATGTCGGGCAGCACGCAGTGGCCGGCGACGTGCAGCTCGCCCACGGCAGGGGGCGGGAGCGCATCGAGCCAGCGCCGGCAGGCGTCGAGGGGCTCGGCCGCATCGCCCGCGCGCCGCGCGTTGAGCGCGTTCACGTAGATGTTGTTCACGTCCACCAGCAGCTTGCAGCCGGTGCGCCGCGCGAGCGCGGCAAGAAACTCGGGCTCGCCGCGATCGCTGCCCGCGAGCGTGACGTAGGCCGAGAGGTTTTCCAGCAGGAGCGGGCGCCGCAGCCGGTCTTGCACGCGCTGCACGTTGGCCGCGAGCACGTCCAGCGCTTCGGTGTTGAACGGGATGGGCAGCAGGTCGGCCGCGTGCACGATGCCGCCGTTCCACGGCGCCCGTGCGAAGCAGGCATGGTCGCTGACCAGCAGAGGATCGATGCGCTGCACCAGCCGCGCGAGCTGCTCCAGATGCCAGGCATCGATGCCCGCGGCTGACCCGAGCGCCAGCCCGACGCCGTGCAGGCTGACCGGGTAGGCCCGGCGCGCCTGCTCCAGCACCGCGAGCGCGGCGCCGCCCGCGCCGAAAAAGTTTTCGGAATGGACCTCCAGGAAATCCAGGGCGGGCCGCGCCGCGAGCAGTTCGGCATAGTGCGGATGGCGCCAGCCGATGCCCACGGGACGCGGCGCGGCGCCGGGCGTCGCGCCGTCCATGGCGATCAGGACTTGGTGGCCTTCATTTTGGCCTCTTTGGCCGTCATGCCCTTCATGCCCTTGCAGGTGCCCTTGGCGACGTACTTCCACTCGGCGGCGTTGTCGCTCACCTTGGACTGGCCGGCGCACGAGTGGCTGCCGGTGAGGTTGGCGCAGTCGTTCTGGCCGGCCTTGGCGATGCCGTAGCACTTCTCCTTGTCGCTTCCCTGCGCGGCGGCCGGGGCGGCCACGAGCATGGTGGACAGCAGCGAGGCCGCGGCGGCGGCGATCAGGACACGTTGGTGCATGGCGATTTCCCTTGCAAGAAAGTTGACGAAGATCGGTTGTTCACCAGGCCGCAATCCGTCCTGGTTGCGGCTTGGTCGGCCTGCCGCGAAGGTTCTTACAGCAGCTCCGCGATGCGGTCCCAGGCTTCGGCCGGAATGCGGCCCTGGTAGCGCTCGACCACCCGGCCGGACTTGTCGATCAGGAAGCTCGCGGGCAGCTGCGCGGGCTTGCCGAAGCCGTCCCGGTAACCGGCATCGCCGACCCACAGCTGCACGAAGCGCTGCTTGAGCGGCACCGTGCGCGAGATGATCTGCTCGTACGACTGCAGGTCTTCCATGCGGCGGTCGGTGCTCACCAGCACCATCTCGAACGGCTTGCCGCGCCAGCCCTCGTAGTTCTGGCGTAGCTCGGGCATCTTGTCGCGGCAGACCGCGCATTCGGTGGACCAGAACATCAGCAGCACCACTTTGCCCTTGAGCGCGGCCAGCTGGAACGGTTTGCCGTCCACAGTACGACCCTCCAGCGCCGGCGCGGCCGGCTGCGCGTGGAGGGGGCCGGCGGCCAGTGCGGCCAGCAGCGCGAATGCGGTCAGTACGGATTTCATGCGAATGTGTCGTGTGCGAAGATGCCTGACTTACAGATCGACCCCATGTCACTGGACCGCCAGCTCGCCCAGCACCGCGACTATCTCCTACGTTTTGCCCGGCTGCAACTGCGCAACGACGCCTGGGCCGAGGACGCGGTGTCGGAAACGCTGCTGGCCGCGCTGGTCAAACCGCAATCCTTCGGCAACCGCAGCCAGCTCAAAACCTGGCTGGTCGGCATCCTGAAGCACAAGGTGATCGATATCCTGCGCCAGCGCAAGCGCGAGGTGGCGCTGGACCCGCAGGACGGCGACGCCAGCGAGGAGCTCGACGCGCTGGCCTTCAAGGCCGACGGCCATTACGCGGCGCAGCCGTCCGACTGGGGCAACCCCGAGCAGGAGCTGAGTTCGCGCCAGTTCTTCGCCGTGCTGGAAGCCTGCACCGACAAGCTGCCCGCCGCCATGGGCCGCGTGTTCCTGATGCGCGAGTGGCTGGAGCTCTCCAGCGACGAAATCTGCAAGGAACTGCAGGTGACGCCGACCAACCTGTACGTCCTGCTGCATCGCGCACGCCTTCGCCTGCGCGAGTGCCTGGAACTCAACTGGTTCGGAGGCCGAGTCGCATGATGCCATTGCGTCGCACCTGCAAGCAGGTCGCCGCGCTGCTGATCGCCCGCGAGGACCGTGCGCTGCCGTGGGCCGACCGGGTCGCGCTGCGCATGCACGTGGCCGCATGCCGCGCCTGCCCGGCGTTCGAGCGCCAGCTTCTCACCATGCGCAGCGCGCTGCGCCAATGGCGCAATTACCGGGACGACGACCAGGCCTGATTGCAGTCCATGGCCGCAGTGCAGGGCGCTACGGCAGAGCATGGCCTTCTTCAATGAGCCAAAAAGAGTTACAACAAGTCCGATTTATTCGGCTCGGAGCGACAAAGACAGCTGCTGGCACTTGCCAGGGTGCCCTGCATCTGCTTCATAATAGAAAAGCGTGGTTCCAAAGCTGTTTTTTGATTTCACGCAGGTTGCGGTGAACAGGTCAATTTTCGCGTCGCTGATTTGGTTGAATGCGTTTTCGGACTCCATCGCGCAAAGTCCATTGTTATCTTGAGGAGTCCCATTTCATGGGCAACAAACTTTACGTCGGCAATCTGCCCTACCAGATGCGCGACAGCGATCTCGAACAGGCATTCGGCCAGTTCGGCCAAGTGACCAGTGCCAAGGTCATGATGGAACGCGAAACCGGCCGCTCCAAGGGCTTCGGCTTCGTGGAAATGGCCAGTGACGCAGAAGCGCAAGCGGCGGTCAGCGGTATGAACGGCCAGCCCCTGGGCGGCCGCAGCATCGTGGTGAACGAGGCGCGCCCGATGGAGCAGCGTCCGCGCACCGGCGGTGGTGGCGGCGGCGGCTTCGGTGGTGGCGGTGGCGGCTACGGTGGTGGCGGCAGCGGCGGGGGCGGCGGTGGTG
>NZ_JACCWG010000451.1 GCF_013697775.1 Ramlibacter sp.
GCGCACGCCGGGGTGCACGCCCGAGGTGCGCCGCGCGCGCGACTACCTGGAAGCGCACTGGCGCGACAAGCCCACGCTGGAGCAACTCGCGCGGCTGGAGGGCCTGAGCGCCTGGCAGCTGCTGCGCGCCTTCGCGCGCCAGCACGGCGTGCCGCCGCATGCCTGGCTGGTGCAGCGCCAGGTGCGCGAGGCGCGGCTGCTGCTGGATGCCGGCCTGCCGATCGCCGAAGCGGCACTGGCGGCGGGCTTTGCCGACCAGAGCCACCTGAACCGCCACTTCAAGCGCATGCTGGGCTTCACGCCCGGCCAGTACCGCGCGGGCGGGCTCAGTCCTGGAACACCGGCGCCGCGGCGCTGAGCATGCGCGTGGCGCTGGCCACCCCCCAGCCCGTGCGCAGTTCCCGCGCCAATGCGTCCAGCAGCCGCTGCACGTCGTCGCGCGCCGTCGCGTGCATGGCTTCGGCGACCACCAGCACGCGCCGCGTGCCGGGCCGGATGGCCGAGGCGGCGCTTTGCCGGTGCGTCCAGCGGCGCGCGTGCGCCTGGCCGGCATCGTCGGCAAACACCACTTCGCCCGGTTCGGGCTGCTCCACGTCGCCGCTGAACGCAACATGGCGTTCGGTGCCGGTGGCGGACCGCACCTCCAGGTTGCCTTGCACGTGGTCCAGGTCGAACACCGCGATGGGAATCGCGAAGGCGGTGGAGACCGCGTTGCACAGGTCGATCAGCGGATGGATGCGCGGCAGCGCGCCTTCCTTGCGCAGCCGCCGCAGCAGCGATTCGGAAGCACAGCGGTACTGCGTCGGCTTGAATCCCATGCGCCCGAAGGCGCGCCGCCAGGCCTGCACTTCGGGCAGTTCGCTCTCGGGCACGGCCAGGCGCGCCAGCGCCTGCTGCGTGTAGTGGGCGACCGCCGCATCGACGTTTGCCTGGTCGTGCAGGCCATCGGCGCGCAGCACGCCGGCGGAAAGTTCGGGATGGGCAGCCCAGAGGGCAGGGGCGTGTTGCAAGCGCATGGTCAGGAGGGGGATGTCGTGGTGGATCGGGTGGATGCGCGCGGCAGCGAGAGCAGCATGGCGCCGAGCACGCACGCGAGCCCCAGCCATTGCCACAGCCGTACGGGTTCGTCGAGCAGCAAGGCGGCCAGCAGCAGTGCCGACACCGGCATGCAGGCGGTGGCGAGCGCCGCGCGCGCGGCGCTGGTGCGGGCGCTGCCCGCGTACCACAGCAGGAAGCCGCCCACCGTGGGTACCCAGGCGTAGTAGGCGAGCGCCGCCAGCGGCGCCCCGGCAAGCGACGATGGATGGCTGCTGCGCACCGCGAGCGCCGGGATCATAGAAAGCAGCAAGCCGCCCGCGCACATCAGTGTGGGCAGCGCCACAGCCGGCACCGGCCGCGTAAGGCCCCGGCGGTGGCCAGCCCGATGGCCGCCAGCAGGCGCAGGTCCAGGCGCTCGCGCAGAAACAGGACGGCGAACACGGCGCAGACGGCGGGCAGCGTGCCCGTGAGAACGGCTGCCTGGGCCGCGCCGGCACTCGCCACGCCCTCGATCAGCAGCACGGTGTAGCCCACGCTGCCGGCAGCAGCTTGCAGCACGAGCAGGAACGCGTCGCGCCAGCTCGGCCGATGCAGGCGCTCGCCGCGCCAGCGCATGACGAGCAGCAGTAGCGGCAGCGCCGCGGCATAGCGCAGCGCGGTGGCAAGGAAGGGTTCGATCTGCTCGCCGATGACACGGCTGGCGACCACGGTGCTGCCGACCAGCACCATGGCCAGGCTGCACAGCAACTGGCCTTTCAGGGACTCGGACACACGAACTCCTCGGATGCAAAAAGCTGCACTGTGCTGGGCCGTGCGCCGCCGGTCTTGAACGTTCCTGCGCGGCTGATTGACTTTCAACTGGAGCTCGGCCGCATGCGCGGTTTCCGTCTGCCATGTCCTACATCGCCTGCCACTCCAGCTGCCTAGGATGAGGAATATGAAATGCGTGGAGTCCCGTGATGCGCTATAGCCGTGCCGAATACGCCAAGATCCTCGCTTTGCAGCAGGAGGTCTCGCGCGCCGAGGCCGATTACCAGCGCCTGCGCTCCGCCTACCTCGACATTGCCAAGAACGAACCCGGCCACGAAGTGGCGCTGGCCATGATCGGCGCCGACATGGACCGCGCGCATGCACGGCTGCAAGCCCTCATCGGCCTGCCGCGCCTGCCCTTCACGCACGAATCCAGCATGGTCGTGCGGCGCGAAGCGCAGCGCCATGGCGAGGTCGAGGGAAAGCACTGACCCGCGCTTCGGCTTGGGCTGACAGCGCAAGGGCGCCGCCGCCTTAGCGCAGGGGGCGCGCGACGCCCCACCATCGGTGCAAAGGAGATCCTTCATGGCCTTCGACGACACCGATTTCCACGCACCCGATGCCCCCGCCGCCGAGCAGCTCGGCGACGGCTTTTCACCGCCCGCACTGGAGCAACTGCGGTCGCTGGGCGAAACCGACGTGCTGGCGATCGCGCAAGCCGACCAGTGCGGTCCCACCCTGGGCAGCCAGAGCGCGTTCTGACGCGCCTTCCGAACACAACGAAAGCCACGATGTCGACCCATCCCGTCGAGCCCGAGCCGAGCGCACCCGGCGCCGAGCAGCAAGCCCCGAATCCGACGCACCTGCCGGTGGAGCCCGAGTTCGGCCAGGCCATGCCGCCTGGCGAGCCGGAAGACCCGCACGGCAAGCCGCCCCCGATCTGAAAACACAGGAGTCCTCATGCATGCTTCCCCGCCTTCAGGGCAGACCCCGCCCACGCCCGGGCTCGACAAGGAAGAGCCCGAGTTCATGGTCGAGTCGGACATTCCGGTGAGCGGCGAGACGCGCGGCAACGGCCGCGGCGTCGCCGATCCGCGGCCGGTCAGCCCCGCCGAGCGCGAATGAGCGGCTGGAGCGCATCGCCGGGCGCCGCGCCGGCGCCGGCCGCCCCGGCGCCGGCTCCGAATGAGCCGCCCAAGCCGGCCAATCCCGAACCGATGTCGCCACCCACCGATCCGGAAAAGGGCCGTGTGCAGGACCCCGAGCAGGGCAAGTCCGAGCACCCGCGCCAGTAGGCAACCGCTCTGGCCCGGTGCCTACGCGGTGCCTACTTGCGCGTCGTCGTCCCCCAGCAGCCCTTGCGCACCTTCATCCAGGCCCGCCACCGGCGTGCACTTGGCCAGCGCCATCCACACGCCGAAGGGCAGGCCGGCGCGGCTGCGGCGGCGCGCCGGGCGCGCCACCTTCAGCCTTGACTGCTCCAGCAGCATCACGCCGCATTCGGGCGGAATTTCGTCGGGCGCACCGACCGGGCGGCCGCGCGCGTCGCAGCCCAGCACGTACCAGCATTCGCCCAGGTCCTGGTAGGCGGCGCGCTTGCCGCCCTGCTTGAGGTCGGCCAGCAGGTCGGCGCGGCGCACCTTCACCTCGTGCACGATCGGCTCCACGTACGCCTCCACCGAGGTGTGGCGGATGGAGAACACGTCGGGCCGGGCGATGCACCAGCGCAGCGGCTTGGCGGCGTCGCCGGTCGGCACCTGCGCGCGCAGGCTCAGGTTGCGCCAGGCCAGCCGCCCGGTGCGGCACATTTCCAGCGCCACCTGCTCCACCAGCGCCTCGTGCGCCGACATGGCGGCGCGGTTGCGCGCCAGCGCCTGCGCGATCCACTGCACGCCGGCGTCGGTAACGCGCAGGGTTTCGTGGCCGGTGCCGGTGCGCAACCGCTCCAGCATGCCGGCGGCCAGCAGATCGATCTCCATCGGGTCCTGGCAGGGCCAGCCGGCGGAGCGGTAGATCTCGCGCAACCGCCGCGCGTGGGCGCGGCCGAGGGATGCAATGGGCGCCGGCGCGGGCGTGGAAACGGCAAGGGACGTCATACGGCGGAAGCTCTCCAGTTTAGCGCCGTAGGCAGGCTCCGACGGCTCATCGCGGGGGATGCTGGCTGCGGTGGATGAGCGTGCTTCCACAATACGCCCATGCTTGATAGAGCCGTCTACGGGATCACCGCCCTGCGCTACGCAGGGAGCAACATCGTCGAAGCCATGATGGGCCTGGTCGACCAGACCATGGTCCGCTGGGACTTCAACCCCACGCCCACGCGCGTGGTGGAAGTGGTGGACCGGCTGGTGGAAGGCGACACCGTGATCACGCTGTTCCCCGACGAACACGGGGAGCTTCATCCGGGCCCGCAGGTGAAGGTCGACGTGCTGGCCGAAGGCACCGAGGCACTGGTGCTGGCGGAAGAAGCGCCGGGACGCAGGCTGAACGACCTGCCGCGGTTCTAGGCCGCTTTCACCAATTCCAGGATCGCACCCGCGGTCTTCCTTGCAGCGCCGCGGTGCGCCGCCGCGAACTGCTCGCCCGCCGTTGCCATCGCCCGCTGGCGCGGCGTGTCGGTAACCAGCGCCAGCGCCGCGTCGATGCCGGTACGCAGGTCCTTCACCTCCAGCGCCGCGTCGGCTTCCTGCGCCAGCACCGCGGCTTCGGCGAAGTTGAAGGTGTGCGGGCCCATCACCACCGGGCAGCCGCAGGCGGCGGCCTCGATCAGGTTCTGGCCGCCCAGCGGCGCGAAGCTGCCGCCCAGCAGGGCCGCGTCGGCGAGGCCGTAATAGAGCGCCATCTCGCCCAGCGAATCACCGATCCACACCTGCGCCGACTGCGGGCCGTCGCTGCCCCAGGCGCTGCGGCGTGAGACGCTGAAGCCGGCCTGCATGGCCATGCCCGCCACCTCCTCGAAGCGCTGCGGATGGCGCGGCACCAGCAGCCACTGCACGGCGGCATCGCGCGGCAAGGCGCGCAGGAAGTCCGCCTCCTCGCCCTCGCGCGAGCTGGCGAACATCACCACCGGGCGGCCGTGCGC
>NZ_JACCWG010000453.1 GCF_013697775.1 Ramlibacter sp.
GACCACCGCAGTATGAGCCCATGCCGGGCACCGCCTGCCGCGACGCGCGACGCAACGCCTGACGCAACGCGCAAGGTACAGTCAGGCGCAAGGACGATACGCAATGCAAGACATCCCCACCTACGCCGACGTAGAAGCAGCAGCCGAGCGCCTGCAGGGCCACGCCCACCGCACGCCGGTCATGCGCTCGCGCACCGCCGACGCCCTGCTCGGCGCGCAACTCTTCTTCAAGGCCGAGAACTTCCAGCGCATGGGCGCCTTCAAGTTCCGCGGTGCGTTCAACGCCCTCTCGCGCTTCACGCCCGAGCAGCGCAAACGCGGCGTGATCACTTTTTCGTCCGGCAACCACGCCCAGGCCACCGCGCTGGCGGCCCGCATCCTGGAGATCCCCGCGCTGATCGTCATGCCCGAGGACGCGCCCGCGGCCAAGGCCGCCGCCACGCGCGGCTACGGCGCCGAGGTGGTCACCTACAACCGCTACGAGGCCAACCGCGAAGAATTGACGTCCCGGCTGGCGGCCGAGCGCGGCATGACGCTGATTCCGCCCTACGACCACGCCGACATCATTGCCGGCCAGGGCACGGCCGCCAAGGAACTGTTCGAGGAAGCGGGCGAGCTCGACTATTTCTTCGTCTGCCTGGGCGGCGGCGGGCTGCTCAGCGGCTGCGCGCTGGCGGCGCGGGCGCTCGCACCGAACTGCAAGATCTATGGCGTGGAACCCGAGGCTGGCGACGACGGCCGGCAATCGTTGCTGAAGGGCGAGCGCGTGAAGATCGAGGTGCCGCGCACCATCGCCGACGGCGCGCAGACGCAGGAGCTGGGCGAACTCACCTTCGCCATCCTTCAGCGCGACGTAACGGCCGTCGTGACTGCCACCGACGCGCAGCTGGTCGAGGCCATGCGCTTCTACGCCGAGCGCATGAAGATGGTGGTGGAGCCGACCGGCTGCCTGTCGTTCGCCGGAGCCCGCCACGGCGGCATCGACGTCCGCGGGGCGCGGGTCGGTATCCTCATCAGCGGCGGAAACGTCGACCTGACACGTTTTGCAGAGCTTGTTGCGGGCAGTTCCGCCCGCTTGTCATGACATCCTTGCAATGAGGCGCACCTGGGCCGTGCGGGCACGCTACATTGCGGTTTTGGAAGCTCCACACCATGGCCACCACCCTTGACGCGGGCGCTCCCGCAGCCCCCCGCCACATCCGCCTGACCTCGCACGCCAAGGGCTTCGGCGCCTTGCCCATCCATTGGGGCGCGGCCATGCCGTCCGAGCGGGGGCCGGTGGTCGGCACCACCGCCGTGCGCAGCCACCGCAACGTCATCGGCACGCACAGCGGCTCGTACAGCGTGTACCGGGCCCTGGCCGTCGCCTCCGGCGCGCTGGCGCGCGGCCACAAGGCCGACCTGACCAACACCTCGCCGACCGACATGATCGGCCCCTACCCGCAGTGGAGCGACCCCGGCAAGATCGTCAGCCTGGACCCCTGGGGCGCCATGGTGGCCGACGTGTTCAACAACGAGCTGGTGGCCGGCTACGACGTGCGGCCCACCATCGCCGTGACCAAGGCGCACGTGATCCTGCCCGAAGTCATCGAAGGCCTGCTGGCCGGCCGGCTCAAGGCCGACGGCCACATCCTCACCGCCGGCGGCGCCGCCATGGTGACCAAGGCGGCGATCGAGCCCGTGTGGTGGCTGCCCGGCGTGGCCAGGCGCTTCGGCTGCACCGAGGCCGACCTGCGCCGCGTGCTGTTCGAGGAAACCGGCGGCATGTACCCGGAACTCGTGACGCGCAGCGACCTGGAGGTGTTTCTGCCGCCCATCGGCGGGCAGACCGTCTACATCTTCGGCGACCCGCAGGACCTGGCCAACCCGGAAGTGGAACTCACCGCGCGGGTGCACGACGAGTGCAATGGCTCGGACGTGTTCGGCTCCGACATCTGCACCTGCCGGCCCTACCTGACGCACGCGATCGAAGAATGCATCGCCGGCGCGCAGCGCGGCGGCGTGGGCCTGGTGTCGTACTCGCGCAAGGAAGGCCGGGCGCTGGGCGAGGTGACCAAGTTCCTGGTCTACAACGCCCGCAAGCGCCAGGTCGGCGGCGACACCGCCGATCAGTATTTCGCCCGCACCGAATGCGTGGCCGGCGTGCAGGACATGCGCTTCCAGGAGCTCATGCCCGACGTGCTGCACTGGCTGGGCGTGAAGAAGATCCACCGCCTGGTGTCCATGAGCAACATGAAATACGACGCCATCACCGGCGCCGGCATCGAGGTCGGCGAGCGCGTGAACATTCCCGACTCGCTGATTCCCGCCGATGCCAAGGTCGAGATGGAGGCCAAGGTGGCCGCCGGCTACTTCACCTCCGGCCATGTGCCGGACGCCGCCGAACTCAAGCAGACCAAGGGCCGGGAGCTGGACAAGTGACGAGCGCATCCGACCACGCCATCCACGGGGGCGCCGCCGAGCAGGCCGCCGACGTCCTGCGCACCACCACCGCCGTGCGCGAACGCTGCGGCCAGCTGCTGGACCGCGCGCGGCGCGGCGAATCGCGCTGGTTCACCGTGGACGACAACGCCATCGAAGGCGCCGCCGGCACCATCGCCGAAGTGACGCGGCGGCGCTTTCCGCGCGGCCACATCCCGGTGCACAGCCGCTGGCGGCACTTCGAGGCCGGCGGCGTGGACCGCAAAGGCGAACTCGACCGCCTGCTGGCCGGCCAGTCGCGCCCCGAGCGCGCCCGCGCGCTGATCGACCTCACCGTGGTCAGCGTGCTGCTGGACGCCGGCGCCGGCCACGACTGGAAATACACCGAACCGGCCAGCGGCAAGACCTTCACCCGCTCGGAAGGGCTGGCGGTGGCCAGCTACCACGCCTTCGTGGCCGGCATGTTCTCCAGCGACAAGGACCGGCCGCTGCAGGTCGACGCCATGGGGCTGCGCGGCCTGGTGACCGACCGGCTGGCGCAGGCCTTCCAGGTCAGCGAAGCCAACCCGATGGTCGGCCTGGAGGGGCGTGCCGTGCTGATGCGCCGGCTGGGTGAAATCATTTCCGAACAGCCCGAGGTGTTCGGCCCCGAGCTGCAGCGCCCCGGCCACCTGTTCGACCTGATCCTGGGCACGGCCGGCCCGGACGTTTCGCGCACGGCCAGCGTGTCGGCGCACGGCATCCTGTCGCACCTGCTGATGAGCCTGTCGGGCATCTGGCCGGCGGCCAACACCATCGGCACCATTCCCCTGGGCGACTGCTGGCGCCACGAGGCGGTGCGCGGCGAAGGCCTCACCGACGGCTGGGTGCCGTTCCACAAGCTCTCGCAGTGGCTCACCTACTCGCTGCTGGAGCCCTTCGAGTGGTCGGGCGTCAGCGTCCACGGCCTGAACGCGCTGACCGCGCTGCCCGAATACCGCAACGGCGGGCTGATGATCGACAGCGGCGTGCTGGTGCCGCGCGACGAGGCGGTGGCCTCGCAGGTCTGGCAGCCGGGCGACGAGATCATCGTCGAGTGGCGCGCGCTGACCCTGTCGCTGATGGACGAAGTGGCCGGCGCGGTGCGCAAGCACCTGCACCTGGACGCCGAGCGCATGCCGCTCGCGCGCGTGCTGGAAGGCGGCAGCTGGGCCGCCGGCCGCGAGCTGGCGCAGCGCCGGCGCGGCGGCATGCCGCCGCTGCAGGTGGCCAGCGACGGCACGGTTTTTTGACGACACCGAGAACAAGACGGAACAACGGATGGACAATAACAACGACGTGCACCTGATCGACCACCCGCTCGTGCAGCACAAGCTGAGCCTGATGCGCAACAAGGAGGTCAGCACCAACAGCTTTCGCCGCCTGCTCAACGAAGTGAGCATGCTGATGGCCTACGAGGTCACGCGCGACATGCCGATGCAGGAAGTCGAGATCGAGACGCCGATGGAAAAGACGATGGCCAGGGTCATCGACGGCAAGAAGCTGGTGTTCGTGTCCATCCTGCGCGCCGGCACCGGCATCCTGGACGGCATGCTCAGCGTGGTGCCCGGCGCGCGCGTGGGCCACATCGGCCTGTACCGCGACCCCAAGACGCTGACGGCCGTGGAGTACTACTTCAAGATGCCGCAGGACATGCAGAACCGCGACGCGGTGGTGGTCGACCCCATGCTTGCCACCGGCAACTCCGCCATCGCTGCGGTGGAGCGCCTGAAGGAGCTCGGCCCCAAATCCATCAAGTTCGTCTGCCTGCTCACCTGCCCCGAAGGCCTGCGCGCGTTCCACGGCTCGCACCCCGACGTGCCGGTCTACACCGCCGCCATCGACCGGCAGCTGAACGACCACGGCTACATCCTGCCGGGGCTGGGCGACGCCGGCGACCGCATCTTCGGCACCAAGTAGAGAGCACCCGTGAACCTGTCCCGCCCGCGCGGCGGCTTCGTGCGGCCGTGCCTTGCCGGCTTGCTGCTGGGCTTGGCTGCGGCAGCGCAGGCCGCGCCCTTCACCCCCGCCGCAGACGCCGACGTGGTCGAGCGCCTGCCCGGCGCCACCGACCCGGCCACGCGCGGCGTGGCGTCGCTGCGCAAGCAGCTGGCCGCCCGGCCGAACGACAACACGCTGCGCCTGGAGATCGCCCGCCGCTACTTCGACCTGGCGATGGCGCAGGGCGACCCGCGCTACGTGGGCTATGCCCAGGCCGCCATCGCGCCGCTGGCGCAGTCCACACCCAACGACGCGCGCTACTGGCTGGTGCGCGGCCAGCTCGAGCAGTACAGCCACGACTTCGCCGGCGCGGTGGCCAGCCTGAACAAGGCCAGCCAGCTCGATGCGGCCAATGCCGAGCCGGTGTCCTGGCGCGCCGCCATCGCAATGGTGCAGGCGCGCTACCCGGATGCCGCCCGCGAATGCGAACGCCTGGCCGCGCTCACCCAGCCGCTGTTCGCCCAGGGCTGCGCCGCTTACGTTCAGGCCGCCACCGGGGGCCTGCCCGCCGCCTACGACACGCTGCAATCGGCTGCCACCGCCGCGCCGCGCGCCGACCCCGGCCTGATGCTGTGGGTGCAGACGCGCCTGGCCGAAATGGCGATGCGCCTGCAGCGCTGGGATGCGGCCGAACAGCACTTCAAGCTGGCGCTGCGCCAGGCCCTGACCGACCAGTTCCTGCTGGGCGCCTATGCCGACTTCCTGCTGGAGCGCAAGCGCCCGGCCGAGGCGCTGCAGCTGCTGGCCGGCTGGGAGCGCTCCGACGTGCTGCTGCTGCGCCTGGCGCTGGCCGGCAAGGCGGCCAACGACAAGCGCGCGGGCGACTGGGCGCAGCAGCTGCGCGACCGCTTCGCCGC
>NZ_JACCWG010000480.1 GCF_013697775.1 Ramlibacter sp.
GGCCGCGGCCGATGCGGTGGTGTCCGGGTGGGTCAAGTCCCAGGCCAGCCAGCCCAGCCCGGCCAGCACCAGCAGCGCCACGATGCTGCCGATCCAGGCGCTGCGGCGGCTGACGCGGCGAGGCACTGCCGGGCCTGCGGCGCCGGCGGGCTGTTCAAAGTACTCGGGAGGATCCGCCGGGGGAACCGGAGGGCGTTGGTCGGGCATCGCATTCCTTTTTCGTCGTTCTTCTGGTCGTCATCCGGCTGAGGCAGCAGGTCGGCCCAGCGAGCGTGCCACGGCTGGGCCGGCCTGTCCGACGGCGGCGTGCGCACCGCGCCGTCAGCGTTTTTCTGTCGTGCTGGCTGCGCACCAGGCGGGACGAGCCGCAAGCATGCCCGGCGTGGATGTCGCCCGGGTAAGCGTTGTGTGTCGCTTGCGTGAAGCGGCGCGCCGTCGGCCGTTAGCGGCCGACCCCAAAGGACAGCGGCAAGGGCAGCGGCTTTCCCTCGCTGCCCGAGGGCGTCTCCACTTTCAGCAGCGCGGCCAGCGTGGGTGCGAGGTCGATCGGCTCCACCGGCGTGTCCACCCGGCCGCGGCCCACCCAGCGCGGGCCCCACAGCAGCAGCGGCACCTGGGTGTCGTACGGATGCGGCGAGCCGTGCGTGGTGACGGACGCACCCATCATCCAGTAGGGCTTCAACACGTACTGCACGTCGCCCGACACGTCGGGATGCCAGGCCTTGCGCATGGCGTCGAAGAACGGTGCGCCGGCCTGACTGGTGCTCCCGCCATTCCGCAGTTCCTTGCGCGTGTACGCGGCGCCGATCGCCGGCTGCGCCAGCAGCGCGGCGCGCGCGGCGTCGGCCACGGTGTCGAAATCCAGCTTGCGCTCGGCCAGCAGCTTGCGGTCCAGCACCACCGCCTGCGCCGACAGGAAGGCCGCCAGCTTCGGTGCGCCGAAGCGCTTCTCCAGCTCGGCATTGACGGCCACCAGCAGCGCGTTGCCCGCCACGCGGCCGCCGCCCAGGCCCTGCGCCTGGCTGACTTCGGGCGCCTGCATGAAGCCGTGATCGGCGGTGAGCGCCACCACGTAGTTGTCGGCGCCGATGGTTTCGTCCAGGTCCTTGAACAGGGCCTGCAGCATGCGGTCAAGCTGCAGGAAATGGTCGTGCGACAGGCGCGACTCGGCGCTCCAGCGGTGGTTGACGTAGTCGTGCCCGGACAGGCTGACGATCAGGATGTCCGGCGTGTCCGCGTCCAGGCCCAGCCGCTCGCCAGCGATAGCGGCGCGCGCGAACTGCAGCGACAGCGCGTCGGCGAACGGCGACGCCAGCAGCGCGCCGTAGAAGCGCGGGCCCGGTGTGTCGTCGGCGGGCGTGCCCATCATCATCGGCAGCTTGCCGCCGGCCGGGCCGAACCACGGCTGGCTGTCGGGCAGCGAGCGCGCATAGGCGGCTTCGGGCAGCAGCGGCTTCCATTCGGCCTTGAAGAAGCGGTCGGCCGGCCTGGCCGCGTTGAACGCGTCCACCCAGGCCGGGTGCTGCTTCATGTAGTAGGTGCTGGTGGCGAAGGTGCCGCTCTCGCCCATGTACATGTAGGCGGTGCCGGCATGCCCGGCGGGCAGGATGGCGCCACGGTCCTTGCCCGAGATGCCGATCACCTTGGAACCCGGCACCGTGCGGCGCAGCACGTCGCCCACCGTCTCCACCTTCAGGTGGTTGGGGCTGGTGCCGTCCAGCGGCTTGGTGGCGGCGCCGATGTAGGTGTAGTTCGTGTCGCCGGTGTTGTAGACCTGCGCGCCGGTGGCGATGGCGCGCCAGTCGTTGCCGATGATGCCGGTGCGGTGCGGATAGGCCCCGGTGAGCATGGCCGCATGCCCGGCCGCCGTGACGGTGAAGGCGTGGCGGTAATGGGCCTCGGAAAACCAGGTGCCCCTGTCCAGGAAGCGGGCGAAGCCGTCGGGCGCGAGCTGGTCGCGGTAAGCCAGCACCTGCCGCTGCGGCAGGCCGTCCACCACCAGGAACACCGCCAGCCGCGGCGCCGGCGCGCTGAACAAGCCGGAACCACCGATGCCCGCGCAGCCGGCGAGAACACCCGCAAGCGGGGCGGCGAGCAGCCAGAGCAAGACCGGGCGACGCAGCGAGCGAAGGAACGAACCGTGTTGGAGTCTCATCCGTGGATTGTGTTCGTTCAATGGATGACGACCAGCACGCTGCAAGGCGCCTGCTCGATCAGCGCGCCGGAGATCGAGCCGCGCCACCAGCGCGCGGCCCAGCTGTCCAGGTGCTTGTGGCCCACCACCACCAGGTCGGCTTCGATCCTGCGCGCGTGGCGCGTGATCTCGTCGACCGCCTCGCCGGTGAGCACCTCGCCGCGCGCGGTCCATCCGGCTTCCGAGAGGCGCCGCAGGCCGTCGCGCAGCACGCCGTCGTACTTGGTCTTTTCGCGCTCTTCGAGTTCGACGTCGTAGACGCCGCCTTCGAGCCCGACGAAGCTCATGGCCGACGGCATGACCGCGATCAGGTGCAGCTCAGAGCGGCTCCATTGCGCGAGTTCCTGGCAATCGAGCAGCGCCTTCTGGCCCGCATCGGAGCCGTCATAGGCCAACAGAATCCGCTTGTACATGCGTTCTCTCCCCAACGCCGCCGGCGGCGGCTGACCGTAGGATAGACGCAGCCGGATGGCGCGGCAACGCGGGCGCTACGGCGTTTTCCCTGACACCTGGGCCGAATCGAAGGTGGCCATCTCGCGCAGGATGGCGCAGGCCGACACCAGCAGCGGCCAGGCCAGCGCCGCGCCCGAGCCCTCGCCCAGGCGCAGGCCCAGTTCCAGCAGCGGGCGCGCCGGCTCGCCCGCGTGCGCGCCCAGGTGCCGCAGCATCAGCGCATGGCCGCTTTCGCCGGAGCGGTGCGAGAACACGCAGCGCTGCAGCACGTGCGATGCGAGCCGCGCCGCCACCAGCACCGCCGCGCCGGCGATGAAGCCGTCCACCACGATAACGCGCCGTTCGGCCGCCGCCTGCAGCACGGCGCCGGCCATGGT
>NZ_JACCWG010000001.1 GCF_013697775.1 Ramlibacter sp.
GGGGCTCCAGCGTGATCGCCAGCGCCGGCACGCCCAGCTGCTGTTCGGCGGCGGCCAGGCGCACCAGGCCGCCCGCATCCAGCACGCCCAGCGAGCGCGGCGCCGCGCCCTGCGGCAGCGCCCACAGCTCCAGCGAACGTTCCGGCCCCTCGGCGTAGTTGCCCACGCGCTGCAGGGTCAGCGTGCTGTGCTTGGGGTCGTACAGCGCCAGCAGGAAGGCCGCCGAGCGCTCGTCCGACAGAACCGACACGTAGCGGATCTCCGGCTGCGCCTGCGCCTGCACCAGCAGCTGCTGGTTGCGCGCCGCCAGCTGCGTGGCCTGCTGCTCGGCCTGCCGGCGCGCCTGCGCCAATGTCTCGGTGCGCTGGTTCGATTCGGTCCACACGTTCCAGCCGACGCTGGCGATCACCACGGCGGCCGTGGCCGCACCCAGCGCCAGCGAGCGCCACAGGCGCAGCCCCGCCTGCGCGGCGCGCGACACCATCGGCTCCTGCACCGGCGCCGCGGCGGTGGGCGGCAGTATGTTGCTGATGCGCTTCCAGACTTCCGGGCTGGGCTGCACGGATTCCACTTCGGTCAGTGCCTGCAGGCGCTCCTGCCACAGCAGGGCGGCGGCGCGCACGCGCGGATTGCGCCGCGCCATTGCCTGGAAGCGCCGCCGCGCGCCGCCGCGCAGCGTGCCCAGCGCGTACGCGGATGCCAGGTGTTCCAGCAGGGAGGGATTGCGTTCGAGGTTCATGCGCGGGCTCCTTACGCAAAGCGCGCCATGCAGGCGCGCAGTTGTTCCAGGCCGCGCCGGATCCAGGTTTTCACGGTGCCCAGCGGCAGCTTCAGCTGCTGGGCGAGTTCCTGGTGGCTCAGGTCGCGCAGATAGGCCAGGCTCACCACTTCGCGCTGGCGTGCATCCAGCAGGCGCAGGCAGCCGTGCATGGCGGAGGCGAGTTCGCCGGTTTCGCTTTGCTGCATCGGGTCGGCGCCGCTGCCGGGCAGCGTCTCGGCCAGCGCATCGTCCAGCTCGACGGCGACGTCGGCGCGCTCGCTGGCGCGGCGGCGCAGGTAGTCCAGCGCGCGGCTGCGCACGATCAGGCCCATCCAGGCGAACGGCGGGCTGAGCGAGGCGCGGTAGTCGCCCGCGCTGCGCCACATCTGCAGGAAGGCTTCCTGCAGAACGTCTTCCGCGGCTTCGCGCCGGCCGACCACGCGCAGCGCCAGGCCGAACAGCCGCCCGGAGGTGATGTCGTAGAGCGCGCGCAGCGCATCTTCTGCGGCGCGGCGCGAGGACTGTTCGCGCGAGAGCACCGCGATGCGCTCGATCAGCTCGACCAGGGAGTCGTCATGGGGCATGGAATGGTTACGCGTCCAGCGCGGCAGTGGATTCAGCAAAGCCCCAGTATGCCGCTCAGGCAAGCGTCCGGCCACATCCAGAGTGCATTGCGCCGCGTATCCGCATTGCTGTCTTCCAGCAACCCAACATCCTCTGATTGGAGATCCGCAATGCGCAACAAGAAACTCGCAGGGTCGGTGGCAGTCGCCGCCGCCCTGTGTGCCGCCGGTACCGCCCTGGCGTCGAGCCACCGCGAAGCCCCGTTCATCACCACCAGCCCCAAGGTGGATGCCACCGACTTCTACATGTTCCGCAGCTACGAGGGGGTGTCCACCGGCGGCACCGGCGGCCGCGCGGACTACGTGACGCTGATCGCCAACTACCAGCCGCTGCAGGCGCCCTACGGCGGCCCCAACTACTTCTCGCTGGACCCCAACGCGCTGTACGAGATCCACATCGACAACAACGGCGACGCCGCGGAAGACATCACCTTTCAGTTCCGCTTCCAGAACAAGCTCAACAACATCGCGCTGCCGATCGGCGCCGGCGCCGCGCAAAAGAGCGTGGCCATCCCGCTGATCCAGGCCGGCGCGGTGGCCAACCTCAACGACGCCAACCTCAACCTGAATGAAACCTACAGCGTCAACGTGGTGCGCGGCGACCGCCGCAAGGGCACGGGCGCGGCGGTGACCAAGGCTGGCGGCGGCATCAGCTTCGAAAAGCCGGTGGACTACATCGGCGTGAAGACGCTGGGCAACGCGGGCGCCTACGCCGCCTATGCGGCCAAGCACGTGCACGAGATCCGCGTCCCCGGCTGCCCGGCCGGCAAGGACGGCGGCCGCGTGTTCGTCGGCCAGCGCCAGGAAGGCTTCGCCGTCAACCTGGGCCCGATCTTCGACCTGGTGAACGCGCCGCTGTCGGTGATCACCAACCCGGCCAACATCAACGCCGCGGCGGCCAACTCGATCCAGAACACCAACGTCACCTCGATCGCGCTGGAAGTGCACAAGGATTGCCTGGTCGCCGGCGGCGAGTCGGTGATCGGCGGCTGGACCACGGCCAGCCTGCGCCAGGCGCGCCTGCTGTCGCCCAACCCGGCCAGCGGCCACCAGACGAGCGAGAAGCCCGGAGGCGCCTGGGTGCAGGTCTCGCGCCTGGGCCAGCCGCTGGTCAACGAGGTGGTGATCGGCCTGAAGGACAAGGACAAGTTCAACGCCTCCAAGCCCAAGGACGACGGCCAGTTCCTCGACTACGTCACCAACCCGACCCTGCCGGCGCTGCTCGGCCTGGTGCTGACCGGCAGCCCCGCCGGCCTGGCGCCGACCAACGTGCCGCGCACCGACCTGGCCACCGTGTTCCTGACCGGCATCACCGGCGTCAACAAGCCCACCACGGTGAAGGCCTCCGAAATGCTGCGCCTGAACACGGCCATCGCGCCGCTGCCCTACGCCGCGCAGAACCGGCTGGCCATCGTCGGCAGCCTGAAGACCTCGCCGGCCGGCACCGACTTCGCCGGTTTCCCGAACGGCCGCCGCCCGAAGGACGACGTGGTCGACATCGCGCTGGTGGCGATGCTGGGCGGACTGTGCATGGCCAACGGCGACGGCGACACGCTCAAGCTGAACTCCATTCCCGGCGTGCCCGGCGTCACCTCGGCCTGCAAGCCGTCGAGCGTGCCGGCCGGTGCCGCGTCGCTGGACGTGCACGACGCGGTCGACCAGGCGGCGGTGCCGTTCCTGGGCGCCTTCCCGTACCTCAACACGCCGAATGCCGGCTCGCAGTAAGGAGCACGCGATGACACGACGCAACACGATGCTGCGCAAAATCCCCGTGGCGGCCGCGCTGGCCGCCGTCGCCACCGCCCTGGTGCTGACCGCCTGCGGCGGCGGCAGTGGCGGGGGCAACGCGGGTGGCAACGACAACAACGGCGGCACCCCGCCCGGCGGCCCGCCGGTGACCGGCGGCAGCGATGTGCCGGTCTCGGCGCAACAAAGCGCCGTCGGCGCCTTCAACTTCGTTGCCGCCACCGCGGCCACGAAGAGCGAGACCGACGAGCCGCTGCGCGTGGGCGACGCCAACCTGGCGACCAGCGACAGCGACGATCCGCAGCCGCTCTGACGAGCGCGCGCGCTGGCGGCTTCGGCCGCCGGCGCGCATGACAGCTGGCTGTTCCGCCCGAATGCGCCGCCGTCGAAAGGCGCGGCGCATTTCGTGCTGGGCACCGGCACGCAGTACCCGATCGCAGATTCCTTTTCCCCGCCGTCCAGCGTGTCCTCTTCGGGCTGCCTGGACGGCGCCGGCCGCACGACGCGGCTGCTGGCGCGCTGGGCGGCGCTGCGCGAACAGGGCCTGCCATGGCAGGAGCGCTACCGCAAATTCGCACGCATCGAAACCTCGGACCGCTTCACGCTGGCGCCAGCGCTGCGCGCCATCCGCAAGCCGGCGGGACAGCCGCTGGAGATCGTGGTGTCGGGCGACGCGCCGCTGCTGGCTGGCAACGCGACGGAGTTCCAGGTGCTGGCGAACGGCGTGCCGGTGCCGATGCTGGCGGTGGAATTGCACAGCGAGCGCAGCCCGCTAGGCATTTGGAGCCAGAGCGACGCCGAAGGGCGCCTGCGCTTCATGCCGCCCTTCGGCGTCGCCTGGCTGCTGCACGCGACTTTGCTCGAACCGGATGGACCGGCCGGCTGGCAAAGCCGCTTCGTCACGCTGGCCTTCGACGCGTCTTGAACGTTCAACGGACCGCACGCAACAGCGTGCAGTGCGGTCCATCCTGTGGGAAGGAGCCGGCTTTGCCGGGCCTTTCCACACCATCAAACCCCTGAAGAAAGTCGCGCAGCGACTTTCTTCAGGGAATCAACCCGGCAGCAGGACCTTGTTCACGACGTGGATCACGCCGTTGGATTGGTAAACGTCGGCGATGCTCACCGTCGACATGCCGCCCTTGCCGTCGGTGATCACGATGTTGCTGCCGCTCATGCTGGCCGTGAGCGTGCCGCCGCTGGCGGTCTTGAGCATCGCACGGCCGCCTTGCGCGCGGATCTCCTGCGCCAGCATGGCCGCGTCGAGGCGGCCGGGCACCACGTGGTAGGTCAGCACCTGGGTCAGCGTGCCCTTGTTTTCGGGCTTGAGCAACGTGTCCACGGTGCCGCTGGGCAGCGCGGCGAACGCGGCGTTGGTCGGCGCGAACACGGTGAACGGCCCCGGGCCCTTGAGCGTGTCGACCAGGCCGGCCGCCTTGACCGCCGCCACCAGCGTGGTGTGGTCCTTCGAATTGACGGCGTTGTCGATGATGTCCTTGGCCGGATACATCGGCGCGCCGCCGACCATCTTGGTGTTGGACATCGGCGCGGACATGGGGGTGGCCATGGCCGAGGAAGACGACTGGTTCATGGAACCGCAGGCGGCCAGCACGGAACAGGCGCACACGGTGGACAACAGGACGAATTTGCGCATTTGGATCACTCCTAGAAATCGATTTGAAATGGAAGGGCGGAAAGGCACCCGCACTGGATACGCGGCAGGCGCGCCGGCGGTTTCAGCGCCGTGCTGGAAAACTGCAATCGGTTCAGCGGGGGTTCATGGACCCCGCCCTAAGCTGTCTTTCAAGCCGGGAATGAAAACCGGCTCCATGCAACTTCCAGGAGGTATCAGCATGCAATCGACCCTTCGTACCCGTCTGGCAGCGACGCTCCTGCTGTCTCCTATCGCCGCGCTGATGGTGCAGCCGGCCCATGCCGAAGCCAACGCCATTCCCGGGCGCATCGGCTTTTCCACCCCGACCACCGCCGTCGCCATCGCCCCCTTGTCGATGATCGAGCGCTTCGTGGTGCGTGCCGGCCGCATCGAGCCCGGCCGTGAGCTGCGCTTCTCGCTCATCGGCGCGCCCGGTGCCCGCGTCACGCTCGACATTCCCGGCGTGACCAGCGACGTGCAGATGCGCGAAGCGCGCCCCGGCTTCTACGAAGCCGAATACACGGTGCGCCGGCGCGACGACCCGGCGGCATTCGCCCGCACCGTGGCGACCCTGCAGCGCGGCCCGCAGCGCGTGACCGCGCAGGTGGACATGCACGGCGGCGGCCATGGCGGCCCGCATGACGAGCGCGCGCCGCTGATCAGCGACATGACGCCGGCGCAGGGCGAGCGCGTGGGTGAATGGCGCCGCACGCAGATCTTCGCCCGCCTGAGCGACGACATGAGCGGCGTCGATGCCGCAACCGTGCGCCTGCGGGTGGACGGCCGCGACGTGACGGAGTTCGCCCGCGTCAGCGCCGAGGAAGTGCAGTACCGCGAAGCGCTGGGCGACGGCCGCCACACGGCGGAGATCACGGTGCGCGACCGCGCCGGCAACGTGGCGCGCCGCAGCTGGACCTTCGACATCCGCGAACGCGACCACCGCGACGGCCGCGATGGCGACCGCCGCGAGGGCGACGGCTGGGGCCGCCGCGGCTAAGCAGGCGCAATGCAGGCGGGGCGGCAACAGCGGCCCCGCCGTTCATGCAGCGTTCAGCCGCACCGGCCTAAGCTGCAACCACACCACGACACAGGAACTCACCATGAACCGCACCGCCACCGCCACCGCCTTGTGCCTGCTCGCCGCCACCGCCGCCGTGGGCGCGCGGGCCGAGACCTTCACCGACAACGCGCGCGTGCGCAGCGTCGAGCCGCAATACGAGAGCGTGCAGATCCCGCGCAACGAATGCACCAGCCAGTGGGTCAACGACCCGCAGCCGGTGGTCACCGCGCCGCGCAGCTACGGCGGCGCCATCATCGGCGGCGTGGCCGGCGCCGTGCTCGGCAACCAGGTCGGCAGGGGCCACGGCCGTGAGGCGGCGACCGCCGCGGGCGCGATTGTCGGCGCCGTCGCCGGCGACCGTATCGGCAACGACAACTACAACAATGGCGCGGTGGTCGGCTACCAGCAGCAGCCGCGCGAAGTCAGCACCTGCCGCACCGTCAATGAAGTGCAGAACCGCTTAACCGGCTACCGCGTGACCTACGAGTACCGCGGCCACGTGTCCACCGCCTTCATGCGCAGCGAGCCGGGCCAGAGCGTGCCGGTGCAGGTGTCCGTGATGCCGCTCGAGCGCTAGAGCGCTAGATGTGATGTCTCAATAGGTTGTTCATCCGTCCCGGATTTGGGAAGCTGTGGTTACCAGGCCCCAGGAACCCATCTCAGGAGAACGGATGAACAGCCATAAGCATGCGCGATTGACGCCCGCAGGTCGAGCCCTGTTGGTCGACAGGGTGCTCCAGCAAGGCTGGACCATGGCTGCGGCAGCTGAGGCCGTAGGCATCAGCTGCCGCAGCGGCTTCAAGTGGCTGGCGCGCTTTCGTGCCGAAGGGCCTGCGGGGCTGCGAGATCGCAGCTCCCGGCCTCACGTCAGCCCCACGGGCTGCGCTGCTCAGGAGGTGCGCCTGTTCGAGCAGCGCCGCCGCGAGCGCGTGCCGCTGTGGCGCATCGCCCGCGAGTGCGGTCGTAGCCTGGCCACCGTCAGCCGGCACGTCAAGCGCCTGGGGCTGTCGCGCCTGGCCGCCTTGCAGCCGCCCGAGCCGGTGCGCCGCTACGAGCGCGCCTCGCCGGGCGAGCTGCTGCACATCGACACCAAGCGCCTGGGGCGCATCCAGGGCGTGGGCCACCGCATCACCGGCGACCGCACCAAGAACCGCAACCGCGGCATCGGCTGGGACGCGGTGCACTTGGCCATCGACGACCACTCGCGCGTGTCCTTCGCGCTGATCCTGCCCGACGAGGGCGCCCTCAGCTGCACAGACTTCCTGCGCCAGGACGTGGCCTACTACGCCAGCCTGGGCGTGCGCATCGACCGCGTGATGACCGACAACGGCGCGGGCTACAAGAAGAGCTTCCAGGCCGCCTGCGAGCAGTTGGGCATCCGTCACATCCGCACCAGGCCCTACACGCCCAAGACCAACGGCAAGGTCGAGCGTTTCGTGCAGACCAGCCTCAGGGAGTGGGCCTATGCCAGGCCCTATGAAAGCTCAGAGCAGCGCCGAGCCGCTCTGCAGCCCTTCGTTGACCACTACAACTGGCTTCGGCCACACTCCGCTCTGAACCACCAGCCGCCCATGAGCCGCATTCCGGCTATGAAC
>NZ_JACCWG010000033.1 GCF_013697775.1 Ramlibacter sp.
AGTAGCTCGCGCCGCTTGGCACCAGGCTTGTCGGCCCGCTCTTGGAGGCCCGCTGATTCAACCCGTTGTAAAGATAGACCGCCGTTCCGCCGGACGTCGTGGCATTGCCCATACGCCCCCGATCGGAATACGTATACGCATTGGTACCGTCATTGGTGACGTGACCGGCCGCATCATGCGTCACCGTGGCCGTACCGCCCACGTCCTGTGTCTGCGTCAACCGATTGCTGGTCGTGGCAATGGTGTTGGTGTACGTCGTTCCTCCAACCGTCTTGCTTGTCCGGTTCCCGTTCTCGTCATAGCTGTACGCCATGCTCGTGCCGGCAACTGTGGCCGTCAGCAGCCGGTTCAGATTGTCGTAACCGAAGGTCTGGTTCAGGCCCGACTGGGCTGTGCCGTTGTTCGTGTGCGTATAACCCGTGATCCGCCCCGCCGTGTCCCGGGTCAGCGTGCGCAGCAAGCCCGCCGCGTTGCCCGTGCCGTTCGGGTCGCCCAGGGTGTAGCTGGACACCAGCCCGTTGGCGTCGTAGCCGATCGTGCGCGCCTTGCCGTCGCTCCACTGCCAGCCGGTCACGTTGTTGTCCGCGTTGTAGGTGACCGTGTTCAGCAACGTCTGCGCCGTGCCGCTCTGCCCCGAACCGTTCGGGTTCACCGGGTTGACCGTGATCGCCGTGACGTAGCCCTTGGCGTCGTAGCTGTAGTTCACCCGGCTGCCGCTCGGGTAGGTGATGGCGGTCAGCTTGTCGAACGCCGTGCCACTGTTGCCCCAGCTGTAGCCCACCGTAAAGGTCTTCGTGCCGATGGTGACTGTCTTGCCGGTCAGCCGCCCGCGTGCATCATGGGTGTAGACCGTCTGGCCGGACTCGTCCGTGATCTTGGTGAGTTCGCCCTTCTGGTTGGCCGCTCCGCCCACGCCGCCGTCGTATTCGAAGGCCGTGGCCGTGCCTGTGGAATAGGAAATGCCGGTCAGGCGGTCCAGGCCGTCGTAGCTGAAGGTGGTGGTCTTGCCGCGCGCGTCGGTGCTGGTCAGCACGTTCCCGTTGGCGTCATAGGTGAAGGTGCTGGTGTTGGTGTCCGGGCTGCTCCGCACGGGCGTGTCGCCCAGGCCGTTGCGGGTGTAGCTGGTGAGCAGGCTGCGCGGATCGGCCACGCTCTTGAGTCCGTCCGCCAGGTTCCAGCCGAATTGCGTCACGGTCGGCGAACTGGATCCGGTGTTGGGCGGCTCCTGCGTCTGGATCGGGCGGCCCAGGCTGTCGTAGTAGACATAAGTGACGTGCCCGTTCGGGTCCACCAGCGTGTTCACCCTGCCCATCGCGTCATAGCCGTACTGCCAGGCCATTCCCGCGCGCGTGCCGATTGTCGTGGCCACGGCGCCCGACGCGCTGGAGGTGTTGTTCACGTCGCCCGCATACGCGGCCAAGATGGTGTGGCTGCCCAGGGCCAGGTTGTTCAAGGCCAGCGTTGCGGCGCTGGCCGTCACGGACGCGGTGCCCAATACCGTGGTGCCTTCGCTGAAGGTCATCGTGCCGGTTGGCAGGTAGCCGTTGTCCACACGCGCCATCAGCGTCACGTTCTCGCCCTGGGCGGCCTGCAGGGGCCACACGTTCAACGCCAAGCTGGTCGTGGCCTGGGTGATGCTCTGGGTCACGGTGCTGGACGTCCCCGCCGAATTGTTGGCGTCCCCGGCGTAGACAGCCGTCAGAGGATGCGTTGCCAAGGCAAGCGTGGAGGTGGTCAGGCTGGCAATCCCGCTCGCCAGCGCGCGCACCGCCAGCGTGGCGGTGCCGTCCTTGAACGTGATGGACCCCGTCGGGCTGGTTCCAACGACGGTTGCCGTGTAGGTGACCATGCGCCCGATCGGCGCCGGGTTCTGGCTGGAGGAGAGATAAACACCTGGCGGGTCGGCGCTCTGCGCGAATGGCACGATGTCGTAGGTACTGCCCTGGGAAGCTGTGTCCTCGACGCGACAGGTTCCGCTAGTGCCAGAGGTGTAGCTGTACGAAGCCACTGAAAAAACCGACGGTGTACTCGGGTGCTGCGGCGGGTAGCACTGGCAGCTGGTCGCATGCATGGCGGCCTGCTGGCACACATCTTCCTTGGAGGTACCGGTGATGTTGTAGACGGCACCGTTGCAGCCGCACCCGTAGGCATGCCCCGTCGAATTCCAGATCTCCGCACGTGCGCCGACGCTCCACAGCGCGAGGGCAAGCATCAGGATCGCGGCATGAAACCAGTCCCTTCCTGAAGTCGTTCTCATTGCGAGGCTCCCACCGACTGCTGCAGCCGGCTCAGCGCGTCGAACGATCGGTTGACCGCGCGGTGCAGAGCGCCTGTTGGGTCGCGCAACTCCTCGGCGACGCGATTGCCCATGTTGTCCAGCGTATAGGTTGCGGCGTTGCCGCGCGTGTCCGTCACCCCAACCAGGCGGTGTGCAGCGTCGTAGCTGAAACTCAGCGTCGTTCCGTCGGGCTGCGTCACCTGCGTGACCTGACCCACATCATCGTAGGTGTAGGTGGTGGTGTAGCCGGTACCGCCGGGCGCCGTGGTGGTCATGGTGCTGACCCAGCCACGCGGCGCGTAGGTGATGTCCGTCACAATGCCCTTCGCATCGGTCATCTGCCGCGCGCGACCGGCCGGGCTGTAGGCATTCACGGTCGTGACGTGTCCTTGGGCATTCGTCACAGACTGGAGATCGCCGGCGGTGTGGCCGTCATCGGAGGCTGTCGCGCCGCCATCTGCGAATGCCTGTGCCGGCGGTGTGAAGTTCGCGGTGTAGCGCGCCACGCCTTTGGTGATCCGGAACTCGTCCACATACCCGTTCAGCGCGCGGTCCACGCCGGACTGGCCGCCGATCACGCGTCCTGTGCCTGTATTGCTGTACAGCGCCGCCGTGCCGAGCGCCGTGGTGATGATGGAGCGCACGCCGTTGACGAACGCGTACATGGAGCCGCCGCTGCGCACCACCGCCAGGTGGTACCACTGCCCGTTGGCGAGATTCGCCACGGCCGGCAGCGAGTACGACCATCCAGTTCCGGTCGTCGTCACGTACACGGCGAAGTTGCCGCTGGGATCGATGCTGATCGTCACCCCGTCGTAATAGTCGCCGTCGGCATTCCAGATGCGGCTGTAGTTCCCGTTGTTGGCGTTCTTGTAGATGAAGGTTTCAATCGTGAAATCGCCTGCGCCGAACGCCAAATCGGGGCTGTATGGAATCCGCAGGTAGTCGCCGGAACCGTCGAAGGCGATCGCAGTGCCGCCGAATTTGCTCTGGCCTGTGCTGATGTTCACGTCCCCCACCGCAGTCAGGCCCAGCTGTAGAGGGCCGCTGTCGGTGATCGCGGTGCTGCCGTTCGTACCGTTTCCGTGGAGCAGCAGCGTCAGGCTGCCGTACGAAGGATCACCGCCGCCCGCGAACGCCGTGTCCGTGTAATAGGCGTAGGTGGTGGTCTGCCCCCTGGGGTTGACGCTGCTCAGCACGCGGCCCGTGCCGTCGTAGGTGTAGGTGGAGGTCCGGCCCGGGACCGATGTATCCACGGCACCGCTGCCCAGCAGCGCCTGCTCCACTTGCTTGCAGGCCAGCGCCAGCGGCTTGCCGTCCGAGCGCAGCTGCGCAGAACTGCAACTTGCGGTTGCGTTGCTGTTGAAAGGGTCAGGCTGGCCATGGTAGACCGTGCTGCTTTTGCGCAGCGGCTGCACCACCTGCGTCGCCATCTCCCAATCCGGATGCCAGTCAGTCGTGATCTTCCGCGCCCCGGTGGGAAGCGTGACGGTCGATCCCATCACGCTCGAACACGTGGTCGTGTTCGGCAGGCCTTCGACACGCACCGTTTCCCGGTTGCTCGTGTCATAGGCATAGCAGGTTCTCACGCCCTGGAAATCATCGCGCGAAAGAACGTTGCCGCTGCTGTCGTAGGTTTGAGAACTGATCGCCGCCGCGCAACCCGAACCCGCAGACTGGCTCTGCGAGGTCATCAACGGCGCGCCCGCCACCAGTTGCGCATCCAATGCCGTCGTCTGGCCATTGGGCTGTGTCACCGTCGTGCCGGTCGGGGCATTCCAGGCTCGCGTGCGGTACAGGATTCCGTTGGTTGCGTCGAAGTTGTCCGTCACCGTCCGCACGGGCGCGGTGCCGTACGTCACTGCGAACCTGTTCACGCCGCCCGCGTACTCGGTGCTGATCGCCCGGCCCTGCACGTCGTAGGCAAACGTGGCGAACCGGGTGTTTTTCTCGTCGACCTTGCCGGTCATTGCCCACGGCACGTTGGTATTCTCATACAGGAACCCAAGCACCTTGCCGTCGCTCCAGGTCAGCGAAGTCAGGTTCTGCGATGCGTCATATGCGGCAGCGATGACTCCCGCATCGGGCCCGGTGATCTGCGACACCAGCCCGTTGCTGCCGTAGGCGAACCTGATCGTACGCCCCTCGCTGGAGCGAACCCTGATCAGGTTGTCACCTGCATACGAGAACGACAGGACCGCGCCCGACGCCGCTTCCACCGCCAGCAGCTTGCCGCCGGCGTCGAACGTGTCGATCTCACCCGTCGCGCTGTCGGTGAACCGGTATCCCCCCGTGAGGCTGACCAGCTTGTGCACATGGCCGCCCGCGGCGGTGAAGCCACCCGAGCCATTGCCGCTGAAGCTCGCGACGGTCCCATCCCCGCGAGAGACCAGGGCCGCTTTCTGCCCAATTGAAACGGCCAACCTGCGGTGGAAGGTGGAGCGCCACAAGGCTCCGAACGACCTTTGTTCGGCAAGCGCCGTATCGGCATCCGTCTGGCTGGCTGGCAGCTTGTTCGTTGTCTGGTACGTGAGCACCAAGTCCAGGCCGCCCAGGGAAAGGCCACTCTGGACGACATCGACTTTGGCGCCCGTCAACGGCAGGATCGGGTTGCCGAAGCGCGGGCAGCGGGTCCTGTCGGACTGCGTCTGGTCCGTCTCCACCAGCGCGTTGGAAAAGGGAACCAAGTCCCAGGTACTTCCGGCAGATGCCATGTCTTCAATCCAGCAGGACCCGGCGGCTTCGCCCTCCACATACCTGTATGACTGCACCGTGAAAACCGAAGCCGTGGTCGGGTGTTGCGGGGGAAGGCAACCGCAGCTGCTCGCGTGCGCGGCGGCCTGCTGACACACGTTTTCCTTGGACGAACCCGTGATGTTGAACACCTGACCGCCGCATCCGCACCCGTACGCATGATTCCACGAAACCCAGGTCGCAGCACTGGCCTGACCCCAGAGCAGGCATGCCCCCAACAGGACAGCGATGACGCGCCGTCCCCCCAGCAGGATTGCCCTGCCCAAACCCGAATGCAGACCCATGGTTCCCTCTTCGCTTATTGCTGTGCGGCGGCACTTTATGAGGAATTTGGCCAGAGACCCAGCGCAGTGAAAGAATCTGTCTGATTCAGGTGACAGGTTTCGGGGCGGAAGACAGGGACTGCAGGAGCCGCGCCTGCTCCAAACTACTTCGTGGAGGCACGCCGCGCCGGCTTCGGCGTCGCCATATAGCGCGCATCCGCACCCAGAAACCGCTGCAGGAATTGCCTGAAGCCGGCGGCCGCTGGCGACAGCTGCCGGTCGCGCCGTGTCCACACCAGGAACCTGCGGGTGATGGTGGGCTTGACCAGCACGCGCGCCTGCAGCTGCTGCATGCCGATCAGCGACTGCGCATACGGCATGCAGGTGGTCACGCCCAGGCCGGCGCGCACCATGCTGAGCGCGGTGGTGACGAACGCCACCTCGTGCGCGGGGCTGAGCGCCACCTTCTGGCGCGCGGCCGCCAGTTCGGTGTTCAGCAGCGGCGTGTACTCGCCTTGCAGTGAGATCAGGTCGTAGCCGCTCAGCGCGGCCCAGCTCACCTCGCGCAGCGCGCCCAGTGCATGGCCTTGCGGAAACACGGCAAGGAACGGCATCTCGAACAGCGTGCTGGCCGCCACCTCGGGCGACACCGCGCGCTGCGGGCCGATGCCGAAGTCCACCTCGCCGGCCAGCACCCGCGTCACCACCGCTTCGGGCGCGCTGTCCACCACGCGCACCTGGGTGGCCGGCTGCTCGTCGCGAAAGGCCGCGATGGCTTCGGGCATCAGCGTGCAGGCCATCAGCTGCGGCACTGCCACGCGCACCACGCTGCCGGCCTGCTGCTTCCATTCGGACACCGCGTCCACCGCGGCGTCCAGGTCCTGCAGCAGCCGCTCGGCCAGCGGCAGGAAGGCCGCGCCCGCGTCCGACAGCCGGACCCTGCGCGTGGTGCGGCGCAGCAGCGAGGCGCCCAGCGCCTCCTCCAGGTCCTTGAGCGCGCCGCTCAGCGCCGCCTGGCTCACGTGCAGGCGCGTCGACGCCTCAGTGAAGCCACCGAAGTTGGCGATGGCCACGAAGGCGCGCACCTGCTTGAGTGTGAGATTAATCGCCATTTCCGATCAATATATCCAAAAAATAAGCTTGCCCACTGGGGTGGTCAGCTTCTCCAATGCAGGCTCGGAGTACCGGCGCCGCCACGCAGATGGCGGCGCACACGTTGAAGGAGACAAGCCCCATGCACCGTTCGATGCGCGCAGTCCTGCGCTGCCTCACCCATGCCGCCGTCATTGCCGCCAGCGCGGCGGGCGGCACCGCCTTTGCCCAGGCGGCCTACCCCAGCAAGCCGATCAAGTGGATCGTCGGCTACCCGCCCGGCGGCGGCACCGACTACCTGGCGCGCACCGTCGCCACCCAGATGGCCGAGCAGCTGAAGCAACCCATCGTGATCGACAACAAGCCCGGCGCCGCCGGCATGATCGGCGCCGACGCCGCGGCCAAGGCGGAACCCGACGGCTACACCGTGTTCACCGCCGACAACGGCATCCTGGTCTACAACCCCGCGCTGTACAAGAAGATCAGCTACAACCCCGAGCGCGATTTCGCGCCGCTCGGGCTGATCGCGCGGGTGCCGCTGATCGTGGTGGCCGCGCCCAGCGCCAACATCAAGACCGCGGCCGACTTCGCGGACAACCTCAAGCGCAACCCCGGCCGGCTGTCCTATGCGTCGCCCGGCAACGGCAGCCCGCACCACCTGGCCATGGAGCTGCTGAAGAACCAGGCCGGCCTGTTCGTGGTGCACGTGCCGTACCGCGGCGCCGCGCCCGCCATGCAGGACGTGATGGGCGGCCAGGTGCCGCTGATGGTGGTTGACGCCTCCAGCGCCATGACCCACATCAAGAGCGGCAAGCTGGTGCCGCTGCTGCACTTCTCGGCCAAGCGCATGGCGCAGCTGCCCGACGTGCCGACCGCCATGGAGCTGGGCTACAAGGGCGTGGAAGCCTATGCCTGGCAGGGCCTGGTGGTGCCGGCCGCCACGCCGCAGCCGGTGCGCGAGCGCCTGTCGCGCGAGATGCAGGCGGCGGTGGCCAACCCCGCCGTGCGCAAGAAGCTGGCCGACGCCGGCTGGGACCCGATCCAGAGCGACGGGCAGCTGATGTCCGTCTACACGATGGCCGAAACCCGCAAGTGGCACAAGCTGATCAAGGACCGCGGCATCACCGTGGAATAAGCCTGCCGCGCACCCCGCTCAGATGCCCTCGGGCTTGATCTGGGCGCGCGCGATCACCGGCTTCCAGCGCGCTTGCTCCTGGCGGATGAAAGCCTCGAACTCGGCGCGCGTGTTGCCCACCGCCAGCGCCGTGTCCTGGCCCAGCTTCTCGCCCACCAGCCGGCTGCGCACCGCCTTCACGGCTTCGGCTTCCAGCTTGTCGATGTTGGCCCGGGCCATGCGCGCGGGCGCCAGCAGGCCGTACCACTGCGTCATCTCGAAGCCCTTGTAGCCCTGCTCCGCCACGGTGGGCACGTCGGGCAGCTGCGGCAGCCGCGCCGTGGTGCCGGTGGCGATGCAGTTCAGCCGCCCCGCCTTGATGAACTGCAGCAGCGCCGGCGCGCCGACCGCCGCGCATTGCAGCCGGCCGGCCATCAGGTCGGTGAGCATGGGGCCGGTGCCGCGGTACGGCACGTGCACCACGAAGGTCTGCGTCGCCATCTTCAGGTACTCGAACGCCAGGTGGCCGGCGCTGCCGTTGCCGGCCGAGCCGTAGTTCAGCCGGCCCGGCTGGCTCTTGGCGTAGGCGACGAAGTCCTTCAGGTTCTTCACCGGCAGGTCCGGGTGCACCACGTACAGGCTGGGCACCTTGGAGATCAGCGTGATCGGCACGAAGTCCCGGTTGGGGTCGTAGGGCAGCCTGGCGAAGATGTACGGGTTGACCGCCAGCGTGCCGATGTGGCCCAGGATCAGCGTGTGCTCGTCGGTGGCCGCCGCCACCTCCTGCATGGCGATGTTGCCCGCTGCGCCCGGCTTGTTCTCGACGAACACGCTCTGGCCGATGGTCTTGCCCAGCTCGCCGGCCAGCGCGCGCGCCACGATTTCGGAGCTGCCGCCCGGCGCGAACGGCACGATCAGGCGCAGCGGCTTGGTCGGCCACGCGCCCTGCGCGCGCGATGCAAACGGCTGCGCCACGCCAGCGGCACCGGCCGCGGCGGCGAGGAAGGAACGGCGATCGAGCAACGGCATGGGCGGGCTTTCAGGAAGGATGGAGGCGCGCGCGGTAGCGCGCCGGCGAGATGCCCAGGTGTTTGGCGAAGGCGTGGCCCATGTGGGACTGGCTGGCGTAGCCGCAATCGATGGCAACGTCGGCCAGCGGGAGATGCCAGTCACGCACCAGCTGGCGTGCGCGCTGCAGCCGCCGCTCGGCGATGTATGCGTGCGGCGTCATGCCGGTGGCCTGGCGAAAGCCGCGCAGGAAACGCAGCGGCGATTCATTCACGTGCGCGGCCAGGCAGGCGAGCGACAAGGTTTCGACGCCGTCGGCCAGGCCGTCCTCGATGCACTGCAGCACCGGCGCGTAGCGCGCCTGCAGGTGCCACGCGTCGTGCAGCGCGCGCTCCGTCGGCAGCAGATCGGCGCCAAGCGACAGCAGCGCCTGCACGGCGGCGTCCAGCGGTGCATCGTCTTGCGCATCCGTGCAGAGCATGGCGGCGCGCACGCGGAACGCCTGCTTGAGCAACGCGGCCTGCGCGGCGCGCTGCACGCGCTGCGGGGGCAACTGCGCATCGTCGGCGCCGGCGGCCCAGCGCACCACCAGGTATTCGCCGCCCGCGTCCGACGCCGAATACACGTCCACCCCGGGCGGCGTGAGGGAGGCGGTGCCGGCCCAGGTGTCGAAGTCGGTGCGCCGGTCTGAGCCGACCGCGTGCACGCCGCGCTGGCGCTCCAGCGCGACGCCCAGGGCGGCCAGGTGGCTCGCGTCGCGCGCGGCATAGGCCGCGCCGGGAAGCAGTTCCATCGTGAAGGCGCCGAGCGTGCGCTTCACCGCTGAAATTCCGTGATAGACCCGCACCCCGCCGCCGGCCATGATGCGGCCCTGTCTTGCGTGAAGAAGGATGTTGCGATGCGAACCATTGGACTGATCGGCGGCATGAGCTGGGTGTCGACCGCCGAATATTACCGGCTCATCAACCAGGCGGTGGCCCAACAGCTGGGCGCGCTGCACTCCGCGCGCATCGTGCTGGTCAGCGTGGACTTCGCCCCGGTGGCCCAAGCGCAGCACGACGGCCGCTGGGACGCCGCCGCCGCGGTGCTGGTGGATGCGGCGCAGCGGCTGCAGGCGGCGGGCGCCGACTGCATCGTGCTGTGCACGAACACCATGCACAAGCTGGCCGACCGCATCGCGGCGGCCGTGCCGCTGCCCTTCCTGCACATCGCCGACGCCACCGGCGCCGCCGCGCGCGCGAGCGGCCTCACCACCGTGGGCCTGCTGGCCACCGGCTTCACCATGGAGCAGCCGTTCCTGCGCGAACGGCTGGAACGCGAGCACGGCCTGCGCGTGCTGGTGCCCGATGCGCCCGCGCGCGCCGACGTGCACCGCATCATCTACGAGGAGCTGTGCAAGGACGTGGTCACCGACGCGTCGCGCGCGCGCTACCTGCAGGTGATCGACCAGCTCACCGGCGCGGGCGCGCAGGCCATCCTGCTCGGTTGCACGGAAATCGCGCTGCTGGTGAAACCCGAACACACGCAGCTGCCGCTGCTGGACACCACGGCGCTGCACGCGCACGCCGCGGTGAATTTCGCATTGGCGCAGATGCCAGCCCGAAAGGACGCGCCATGAAGCTGGCCGGCCTGGACCACGTGGTGCTGACGGTGCGCGACATGCGGCGCACCATCGACTTCTACTGCGGCGTGCTCGGCATGCGGCACGAAGTGTTCGAAGGGCACTACGACTCGCTGCACTTTGGCAGCCAGAAGATCAACCTGCATCCGTACCGCGGCGAGTACCTGCCGCATGCCGACATCACGGTGCCGGGCAGCGGCGACTTCTGCTTCGTCTGCGAAGGGCCGATCGGCGACGTCGTTGCCGAACTGCATCGCATCGGCCACCCGATCGAACTCGGCCCGGTGCCGCAGACCGGCGCGCGCGGCGCGATGCAGTCGGTCTACATCCGCGACCCGGACGGCAACCTGCTCGAAATCGCGAGCTACGACGCGCCCGCCTGATCCGCGCGCTCAGCTCGACCTTGAAGTATCGCGTCACACGAGGGTACAAATACCGCGAAGACTGGTAGCTGGCGGATGCAATCCGCAGTGGCTACAACCAACACCTGGCTCCGTTTTTTATACAAGATGGCTCGTCTAAAGGGGCGTACAGCACCGGGCGTGCCATTCATACCAGGGAAGGTAGATAGATATGTCGATCGATTATGCATCGCTGCGCACCGCCGTCGAAACCAAGATGGGCGGCATGCTTCGCACCATGTACGAGAAGCTGCCCATCGGGCGCTACTTTCGCGACTCCTCGGACATTTCACGGCAGCTGTTCATCCGCCACACCATCCAGACCATCCTGCGCATCCGCCTGGCCCGCGTGGCCGATGCCAAGACGCTGGTGCTGCTGACCAAGACAAACCCGCGCGCCGCGCAGCTGTGGGCCCGCTACGCGGACGAGGAGATGCTGCACGACCGCCTGTTCCTGCAGGACATCCAGCGCATGGGCATGACCGAAGAGGCGGTGTACGCGACGCGGCCCTTCCTGGCCACCCAGCTGCTGCAGGGCTACATCTACTACACGCTGGAGCACGAGGGCCCGCTGGGCCTGCTGGCCAAGGCCTACTTCCTCGAGTTCGTCTCGTACCACACGCAGCGCGAGTGGAACGTCAACCTCGAGCGGGCGCTGGGCAGCGGCGCCATCGAAGGCGCCAAGGCGCACATCGCCGTGGACGAGGGCGAGGACCACATCGGCGACGTGTGGAACGTGGTGGCGATGGAAGTCCACGACGAGGCCGACGCGCAGCGGCTGCAACGCTACATCGACACCTACTACCAGCTGTTCACGGCCTACCTGCAGGAGCTGGCCTCCAGCGACGGCCAGCTGGACCTGGGCACCATCACGGCGCCCAAGGCGGGCGACCAGGCAGCGGACCCGGCAACAGTCCACACGCCGGCCGAGGCCAGGCAACCCGCCGAGCTCCAGGCCGCGGCCTGAGCCCCTTGTCTCGCAGCGCGTGCCGGGCGGGTGGCCGCCGGCGTGCGCACGCCCAACAAGCCGCATTGCCATGGCCAGCACCGCTGCCTTCCTGTCGCGCGCCGCCGAGTCCGTTGCCTCGGCCTGCGCGCGGACCTACCTGCTCCTCGCGGCGCGCCGCGCGGACGTGCGCTTTCGCGTGCTGCGCGACGAGGGCACGCTCGAACGCGTGGGCGCCCTGCGCAAGAGCGTCTACAGCACCGCGCATTCGGCCTACCTGCTGGCCGAGCTCGACGCGAACGGCCTCGACGAGTTCGACCGGCGCGCCACCGCCTTCATCGCCGAGGACCGTGGCGCTGCCGGCGAGACCTTCGCGGCGATCCGGACGCTGCGCCATCCGTTCGAGGTGCTGCGCTTCGTCAGCCCCGAGTTCCTGGCCGACAAGCTGGGCACGCGGGACAACGCGCGGGTGATCGAGGTGAGCCGCCTGGTGAGCTCGCGGCCCAGCCGCAAGGTCACCAACAGCCTCGTGCTGTTCGGCGGCGTCTACCTCGCGCTGCACGGCGTGACCCGCTACTTCGCCTATGTCGCGGTGCCGGAGCACGGCAGCCCGCATCCGCCGGCCGACACCTTCCGCATTCCGCACCGCCGCAGCGGCGACTACGTGATCATGAGCGGCAGCATCGCCAGGCACGCGGCGCGCATCGGTCCGCGCCTGTGGCGCAGCACCAAGTCCAGCGGCTCCGCGCCGCTGCCGCGGGACACCAAGCGCGCCTGAGGGCGCCGTCCACCGCCTCCAAGACAACACAACCGCATTCCAGGAGACTTCCATGCCCAAGGTTCTCGTCGTCTCGCTCGCCATGTCCGACGCCGGAAAAACGACGGCGGCGCGCGCGGCCATCCGCTTCCTGCGGTCCCGCGGGCTGCGCGTCGCCGCGTTCAAGCCGGCCGGCGAGATGTGGCTCTACAAGGACTGGACCGCCGTCTCGCGCGCGCTGGACCAGGGGCGCTTCTACGGCAACGACGCCTACCTGCTGAACCGCGACGCCGGCGCACCCTTCAGTGAGGAGGTGATGTCGCCGTCTGCGCGCGTCGTCGTGCCGGCCCGGCACGATCACAGCGGGCAGTACTGCCCCACCATCGCCGCGCGCTGCACGCTGGACCCGGAGAACGGCCGGCATGTGGTCGCCATCGATCCGCAGCGCCTTGCCGCGCTCGGCCTGCGACAGCACTTCGACAAGCTGCTCACGGCGCCCGGCGTCACGGTGCGCGAGTTCTCCACGCTGGAGGAATTGAGCCGCCTGGTCGGCGAGTACATGCCCCAGGGCATCGCGGCCTGCCACCGGCACATCGCCGCGCGCTTCGACACCGTGGTCTGCGAAAGCGCCGGCTTCTCCGCGCTGCCCTGGGCCGGATTGAAGGACTTCGACCACGTGATCGCCATCAACCACGGCTACGTGCAGCTGTACGACGGCGACGCCTACCGCCGCAGCTTTTCCGCGCAGCACGAAGTGGCGGTGGACTCGAACTGGGCACGCGACCACGAACCGCGCGAAAGCGCGGTCTGGCGCAACTTCTCGCTGGTGCGCGCGGCGCAGGTGGTGGCCGGCCTGGAGCCGGTGGCCGAAGCCGCGATCGCGCCGCTGGACCACGCTGGCATCGACGGTGGCTTCGAACGCGCGGTGGGCAGCCTGCTGGCCCAGGTGGAAGAGGTCGCATGAATGAGGCCCCCGCTTCGGCCGCCTTCCGCATCCGGCTGCTGCGCCCGGACGGCGCCTCCTTCCTGTGCGCGGCCAACCAGACGCTGCTGGACGCGGCGCTGCAAAGCCGCGTCGCCGTGCCCTACGGCTGCGGCGTCGGCCGCTGCACGGCCTGTCGTGCGCGCGCGGTCGAGGGCAGCTTCAAGCGGCTGGACACACTGGTGAACAAGCGCGCGCCCGCGCCCGACGTGGTGTATCCCTGCTGCACCAAGCCGCTGAGCGACATGGCGCTGTCGTACGCGGAGGTTTGACGACGATGGACACCGCCACGCTCACCTTTCCCGGCGACACCACTGCCGCCACGGCCGCGGTGCCCTCGTGCGTACGCGACGGCGCCATCGATCCGGTGCGCCTGCTGCAGGACCTGATCCGCTTTCCGACCGAACACGACTGCCGCGGCTGCGTCGCCTACATCGCCGACCTGCTGGCGCATTTCGGCATCTCCAGCACGCGCCATGTGCAGCAGGAAGAGCGGCCCTGCCTGGTGGCGCGCATTGCCGGGCGCGGCAGCGCGCCGCCGCTGCTGCTGTACGGCCACGTGGACGTGGTGCCGGTGGCCGGGCAGGACTGGTCGGTCGACCCCTTCGCCGGGCTGGTGCGCGACGGCTTTGTCTGGGGCCGCGGCGCGCTGGACATGAAGGGCGGCATCGCCATGCTGGTGACGGCCTTCGTCGCAATGCACCGCACGCCGCCGCCGGGCGACGTGATCCTGTGCATCGTCTCCGACGAGGAGAGCGGCGGCCAGGACGGCGCGCAGTTCCTGGTCGATGCGCATCCCGAACTGTTCCACGGCGTGCGCCACGCGCTGGGGGAATTCGGCGGCTTCAGCTTCGACCTGTTCGGCAAGCGCTTCATGCCGATCCAGGTGGACGAGCGCCGCTTCGTCGGCATCACGGCGCAAGTGGTGGCGGCCGGCGGGCACGCGGCGCTGGGCGGCACCGGCAACGCGGCGGTGGTGGCCGCGGAACTGGTGCGC
>NZ_JACCWG010000040.1 GCF_013697775.1 Ramlibacter sp.
GCCTGCCGCGCTTCGGCGCCGGGTCACGCCGCCGCTGCAGGCGGCCGATGCCGGCGCGCTGATGCTGCTGCAGCGCGCATTGGCGCCCCGTACCTCGCAATCGTTGCCGGAGGAGGCGCTGTGACGCGGCCGCGCGAACTGGAAGGCTGCATCCTCACGCCGCAGGGCTTCCTGCAGGGCGGGATCGCCTGGGACGCGGCCGGCCGCATCACGGACATCACCGGCAACCCGATCGCGGAAGAGTCGGTGCGGCAGGGAGCGGGCGACATCCTGCTGCCCGGCTTCATCGACCTGCACGTGCACGGCGGCGCCGGGCGCGACATCATGGAAGGCGGCGACGCCGCGCTTGCCGTGGCGCGCTGCCACGCGCGGCACGGCACCACGGCCTTGCTGGCGACCACCATGACGGCGCCCACCGCCGACATCGAACAGGCGTTGCGGGCGGTGCGGCCGCTGTGCGACGAACGCGTGCCCGGCGCCGCCCGCGTGCTTGGCGTGCACCTGGAAGGGCCCTACATCAACCCCGGCAAGCTCGGCGCGCAGCCGGACCACGCACGGCCGTTGTCCATCGCCGAATTGAATCGGCTGAACGCCATCGCGCCGATCCGCCTCGTGACGCTGGCCCCCGAGATGCCCGGCCACATGGAGGCGGTGGCGCCGCTGACCGCAGCGGGCTACTGCGTGCAGCTGGGCCACACGCTGGGCAGCTACGAGCAGGGCCGCGATGCCCTGGCGCGCGGCGCGCGCGGCTTCACGCACCTGTTCAACGCCATGACCGGGCTGCACCACCGCGAACCCGGCATGGTGGGCGCGGCGCTGGCGCATGCGCACTACGCCGAATTCATCCCGGATCTGCTGCATGTGCACCCGGGCGCCATCCTGGCTGCGTTGCGCGCCATTCCCTGCGCCTACTGCGTCACCGATTCCACGGCCGCCGCGGCCATGCCCGACGGCGACTACCGCCTGGGCTCGCACACCGTCACCAAATGCCTGGGGGGCGTGCGCCTGGCCGACGGCACGCTGGCTGGCTCGGCGCTGACCATGGACCAAGCGCTGCGCAACCTGGTCGAGCGGCTCGGCCTCGGGCTGGCCGACGCCTCGCGGCGCGTGTCCACGCATGCGGCGGACTACCTGGGCCTGGCCGACCGCGGCCGGCTGCAAACGGGAGCCTGGGCCGACGTGGTGGTGCTGGACCATGAACTGGCGCTTCGCGGCGTCGTCATCGAAGGGAGAACGGTTGACATCCAACATGCTGACTGAGGCGCGCGCGGCACCCGAGGCCGTGGCGCGGCAGCTCGCGCACGACGTGCAGACCTATGCGGAACTGGGCGCCTGGCTGCGCGAGCATGCGCCGACCTCGCTGCTGACGGTGGCGCGCGGCAGCTCGGACCACGCGGCGCATTACATGGCCTACCTGGTGATGGCGCGGCTGGGCCGGCTGGTGACCTCGCTGCCGATGTCGCTGGTGACGCTGTACCAGTCGCGCATCGAATGCCGCGGCCTGGCGGCGTTCGCGTTCTCGCAGTCGGGCCAAAGCCCGGACCTGGTGGAGCCGACGCGCTATTTCCGCGAAGGCGGCGCGGCCACGGTGGCGCTGGTGAACGAGGCGCATTCGCCGCTGGCCGAGTCGGCCCAATGGCTGCTGCCGCTGCATGCCGGCCCCGAACAGAGCGTGGCCGCCACCAAGAGCTTCATCGCGCAGCTGGCGGCCGGCGCGCGGCTGGCGGCGGTGTGGCAGGACGACGGCGCGCTGCGCGCGGCGCTGCATGGCCTGCCGGAGGTGCTGCAGCAGGCCGCGCAGGCCGACTGGTCGGCCGCGGTGGAGCCGCTGGTGGATGCGGACGGCTTGTTCGTCATCGGCCGCGGCCTGGGCCTGCCGATCGCGCAGGAGGCGGCGCTGAAATTCAAGGAGACCTGCGGCCTGCAGGCCGAGGCGTTCTCGGGTGCGGAGGTGCAGCACGGGCCGATGGCGCTGATCGGCGAAGGCTTTCCGCTGCTGGTGCTGGCGCCGCGCGGGCCGGCGCAGGCCGGGCTGCTGGCGCTGGCGGACACCCTGCGCGAACGCGGTGCCGCCGTGCTGCTGGCTGCGCCCCACGGAACGCCCGGCGCGCAGCTGCCCATCGTGGAGACCGGGTCCGAGGACCTGGACGTGATCTCGGCGATTCAGAGCTTCTACCCGATGGTGGAAGCTCTGGCACGCGCGCGCGGCTTCGATCCGGACCGCCCGCCCTACCTGAACAAGGTGACGCGCACGCAGTAGCCGAAAACGGGCGCGTCGTGGCACGCCATCAGGCACGCAGCAGCGTCGCCGGAGGCGACGTTCCAGCCCCCGCCAACTCCAGCACACGGTCATCCGCGCCGATAACCGCCAGCCGGTGCGTCACGGCAATGACGGTTGTGGTGCGTGCGATATCCCGCAGCGCGGTGAAGATGCTTCGTTCGGTGTCCTCATCCAGTGCGGAACTCGCCTCGTCCAGCAACAGGAGCCTGGGATGCCCGATCAGCGCGCGGGCAATCGACAGGCGCTGCCGTTCCCCGCCACTGAGAAGCTGCCCGCGCTCACCAATCACGTGATCCAGGCCGTCCGCCAAGCTGCCGACCTTGGCAGTAAGCTGCACTGCGCGCAGGACTTCCATCACTTCCTCGTCGGCGAAACTGCGGCCGAACAGGATGTTCTCGCGAATGCTCAGATTCATCAGCATCGCCTCCTGGGGAACATACCCCAGGGCTGACAGATACGAATCACCTTCGATGTGGGCCAGTTCCACTCCCGCAACCGTGACGGAGCCCTCATAGCGATCGTTGAGCCTCAGCAGAATCTGCAACAGGCTGGACTTGCCTGCACCCGACGGCCCAACGATGAAGTTCAGCGCGCCGGGCCCGAACCTCGCCGTCACGTCGAGCAGGACGGGGTCGCCAGGCGCATAGGAGAAGCCAAGCCGCGCCATGTCCACTTGAGGACACGCTGCGCAAGGAAAGACAATGCTGCCGCGCGTGACATTTGCAGCATGTCGGTGAAGCTCTTGCTGGAGCGGCTGTGCCAGGCCATGCGCCACGATGAAGTCGCGCAGCGAGGTGCCGATCATCTCGAAAGGCCGATTCAACTGCATGAGGATCATGCTGACCAGCACCACCTGATTGAGTAGATCGGAGCCTTGGATCGTCCAGACCAGCATTGCGAAGATGCTCGCATACTGCACAAACATCAAGATCGACTGAACACCAGCGTACCGAAGCCGCATGCCAAAGAATTTATTCCAGTACCGGCTGGTGTCTTCCGAATAGCGGTCATACAGCGCGGATACCCAGTCCCCGGCGCGGAAGATCTTCACCGTGACAACGTTCGATACCACGTTTCCAAGTAGATTCGCACCGCTCAAGGTGCGCTCATTTGCGCGTTCCTGATAAGCCGTGGTCACTTTGTTGCTAACCAAGGTCAGCCAGATGGACGCAACTCCATACACGATGACGAACACAGCCACCGACCAGCTGACGTAGCCTGCGATGGCGCCAAACGACAATATGATGTCAGCGGCGCCGGACAGAAGAACCATCATGAACATCTGCACGTAGATCTTGTTGGACGTGTGCAGGTTCTGCACCATCGCGGAGATCTTTGCGCCGCTGTTTTCCACGAAGATGGAACTTCGAGCTTGCAGCAGGCGCGCCAGGACGTCCTTGTTCGCTTGGTGGCGCACGGCCTGGTCCAGGCGATTCATCAGAACCAGCTTGACGTCCTGCAACAGCCGCGACGCGGCGACGGTCACGGCAAAGGCGAGGAAATAGACAACCAGCTCGGTGCGTGACACTTCGCCAATGCGCTGCAGGGCATGCGCAAACACCAGCGGCCCGCCGACGGTAGTGGCTGATGCCGCGACAGCCGCGGCGGTGAACAGCGCCAGCGTCAGCTTCGCATTCCGCAGGCACGCACCAAGGATGTCCTTTTGCATCGGCGGCAGGAACGTTTCAATCAGCCTCATACATCCTCATCCAATCGGCCACTGTCGTTGCGCTGAGCAGTGCACCAGCCGTTTTCTCATCAACGGGCTGCTTCATGGCGGCGATGAGCCGGTTTTTCGAGATCAGATGGTACCTGCATGCGGCGCTGTGCAACAGCCGTGAAGCCAGCGCCTCGTGATCAAAACGCTCACGCGGATCTCGCGCCGCGCCTTTGCTCGTGCGGTGGTAAATGATTGCTGGCAAGTCGTCCTTGAACGCCTCGCGCTGGAGCGCCCGGTCGCGGCCACCCGCGAAATGGTGCGCACGTTTCGCGCGCAGAGCGGCGCGGATCAGCGGCCAAAACACGAAAGGCTTGCGTTCCGTGACCGGACATTCTCGAAATTGAATGCGGTTGAGTTCGGCCATGCGCATGCCGACGAATTGGAACAGTCTACTGATCCGCAGCTTGCGTAGCCGCGACATATGGGGAATGAGTTCCATGTTGGCGGATGGTTGCAAGTCCGACAGTGGATTGGCTTGGATCGCCGTCGAGCCAAAGAAGCGATCGCGGTACTGCTGTTCGATACGCCTCGTCACCACTTCACGCGCGATGCTCCACACTGAACAACGTTCCTGCATGGCCAGGACCATGGACGTCAACAACGCCTCGCGCGCCGTCGGCGCCTCGCGCATCATCTCGCGGGCAATGTATGTGCGGCGCGTTCGCAGGAACAGCTGGTCGCCGCCGTCCCCGGTCATGACCGTGACCGAACCGCTTGCGCGCGCATGCTCGAACATCTGGCCGACCGTTGCAGCCGCGGATGCCATCTTGCACGGACGAGCCATGGGCGCCATCAGTTCCGGGGAAAGGCTCTCCATCCTTGCCCATGCATGGGTATCGACCAAGGTTCCGCTCGCACCCACGTGGCTGGCGAGTGCCTCGAAGAAGATGCGCTCGTCGCCGTGTGGATCCTCTTCGGAATAGCTGTTGATCAGCGAGAGCGGCGCCCCTGGATGAAGAGCGGCGGCCGCCACCGTCAATACCGACGAGTCCAGCCCTCCAGACGCTTCAATGCTAAAACGGTGCGAACACGGCCGGGTTTTGTGCGCGACGCTGCGGACAATGAGCGACCTGAACTGCTCCAACTCCCGTTCGTAGTCCGTTTCGGTGCTGCATGACAGTTTCAGCACTTCACCTGCCAGGAGATCGATTTGCTGCGGTGTCCCCCCATCCAGGCAGAGCAGGACCGAGCCACTGAGAAGTTCGCATATTCCCTGGAAACCGGTCCGCGGTGACACGAATGCGCCCGCGAGCACTGTCGTCGCCAAGTAGTCCAGATCGAATAGCGGTGGTGCTTCCACCAGTCGGCGAGGTAATTCCAATCCGGCCCATGCGTCTACCGCATCGTGGTGCAACTGGTAATACACGGGCAATTCGGAAAATGCCGGGCGAAGCAAGGCGAAATCTGCTTTTTTGCGGATAGCCAGCACGGCGTCACCTGCATAGCGGGAGTGCAAGTGCGCAGCTGCGTTCATGATCGTCATGCCTCCCAGATCGCTTGCGGAAAGCTCCACAGCCTCGCCGGTGTTGACCGATACGAGTTCGCCTGCGGCGACAACCTCCATACCGTCCGGGGCGACGGCAAGCGACAGGGGACCCGCTTGCTGCAGCAGCGATTCGATGTGGAACTTCACAGGTCCAACCTCGCGATTTCCGTGTATTCCTCCACTGCCTGCTTGCGATCGTTGAGAACAAGCTGTCCCGACTGCACCCACGCATGGGCTTTAAATGGCGGTTGGACGACGCCGAGGTGAAAGGACAGTGGCGTCACATATTGACGCAGAAACAGAGCGCAGCCAACGGAGTCTTGCAGACATAGCGGGCGGCGTGGCCGAAGATTGCGCAGATGCTGAAACATGGCCGCGCAGTGCTCCACATCCCGGGGCTGGGCGGAGCGGTGCCTGCCTTCCGGTGTCATGCGCAGCAACGCGAGCTGCTGCTGGATCGGGGCGTTGCGGATGCGCCATGCTCGCCAAGCAGAACGCATGAAGTGGAGCAGCATGCCATTTTTGGGGATGAGCGTGTCCAGGATAAGAGAGCTATCCTGCAGCTGCGCCGCTGCTTTTGCTTGTTTCAGGCGCCTCTCGCTGTCAGGCGCGCATCTTCCCGCGAGATATCGGTTGCGCGCCAAGTCAAGGTAGAGCCACCTGCCATTCGACCAAGCGCCAAGCATCAAGGGATCATCACTTTTCATCTAACACTCCGAACGCCATCGAACACGGGAAGGGCCGAAGCCCTTCCCCGGTTGCAACCGAACAGGCGTTAGTAGCGCTTGTCGTGCGTGGCGATCTCGTAGACGCTGGTGAACTCGTAGCCTTCGGTCAGCTCGGTCGCTTCCCCCAGGTCAACGATGTTTTCGGACTCATCGGCCAGTTCGATATACGTGTCGATTTCTCGCATGATTTGCTCCTTGTCATTGCGTCACCAACAGCGGCGACAGGCAAAAGATAGCGCACTAAATTCCAATTCAGAGCAGAAGGCAATGATGGATTTGTGGAATTGATTGTCGCATTCAATAAGCAAACAGAGTAAGAGAATTTAGCAATCTACAAGCTCTCAATACCGCCTTTGTACGCTTGTAAAAAAGGCGAGGCATGAGTGGGTTGCTATATCTTCACGAATTTATTCTGTTTTCTATCGCGCACAGCACAGTTAAAAAAACAATGAATTACTTGATATCACCCTAATCAATTCATTTAAATAAAACTTAGTTAATTGATTTAAAATGTCGGAATAAACAAGCACCGTTAGGTTTGAAGCGGCGCCCTTCAACAATGAACGCCGAAAGGCGCTCAGACCAACGTGATGGTCACGTCGATGTTGCCGCGCGTGGCGTTGGAATACGGGCACACCTGGTGCGCCGCGTCCAGCAGCTGCTGCGCCGCGGCGCGGTCCATGCCGGGCAGGCTGACGTTCAGGCGCGCGGCGATGCCGTAGGCGCTGCCGGTCGGGCCCAGGTCCACTTCGGCATCCACAGCCAGGTCGGCCGGCAGGGCCGCCTTGGTGCGGGCCGCCACGGCCTTCATGGCGCCGATGAAGCAGGCCGAATAGCCGGCGGCGAACAGCTGCTCGGGATTGGTGCCCGTGCCGGCGGTGCCGGGCGAGGACAGCTGCACTTCCAGCCGTCCGTCGTCGCTGCGGGCGTTGCCGTCGCGGCCGCCGGTGGTGTGCACCTTGGCGGTGTAGAGGACTTTGTCGAGGGTGGTGGTCATGGAAGTTTCCTTTGTTGGAGAGCGTGGTTGGAGAAGAAAAGAAGAGGGCGGTCAGCCGGCGAGCCGCGCGCGCAGCTCCTGGATGCGGCCGCGCAGTTGCACCACTTCGGCCAGCGGCAGGCCAGTGGCGGCCAGCACGCAGCCGGGGACCTTTGCGGCCCGGGTCTTCAGGCGCCGGCCGGCGGCGGTGAGGTGGATGTGCACGCGGCGCTCGTCGTCCACGGCGCGCAGGCGGCCGATCAGGCCGAGGGCTTCCAGGCGCTTGAGCAGCGGCGTGAGGGTGCCCGAGTCCAGCGAGAGGCGCTGCCCGAGTTCGGACACGGCGAGGCCGTCGCCCTCCCACAGCACCAGCATGGCCAGGTACTGCGGATAGGTGAGGCCCAGTTCGGCCAGCAGCGGCTTGTACAGCTTGGTCATGGCCAGCGACGCCGAATACAGCGCGAAGCACAGCTGGTTGTCCAGCTGCAGGGCGGCATCGGGAGAAGGTGTCGTCGGCATGGGTTGAATCATAGCGTGCAATTGAATTGTGCGAAATTTAAATGAGCAAGATCGGGCGCCGCGCTAGACTCCTCCCCGCATGAGCATGGACCAGGACCACCCCAATCAGTTCGCGTTGCTGCGCCAGCGCCGCTTCGCGCCCTTTTTCTGGACGCAATTCACAGGCGCGGCCAACGACAACCTGTTCAAGTTCGCCTTCACGGTCATGGTGACCTACCAGCTGCAGGTGGCCTGGCTGGCGCCTTCCATGGCGGGACTGGTCATCGGCGCGCTGTTCATCCTGCCGTTCCTGCTGTTCTCGGCCACCAGCGGGCAGCTGGCCGACAAGTACGACAAGCGCACCCTGATCCGGCTGGTGAAGTGGCTGGAGGTCGGGATCATGGTGCTGGCCGCCTGGGGCTTCTTTCGCGCCGACGTGGCGGTGCTGCTGGCCTGCACCTTCCTCATGGGACTGCATTCCACGCTGTTCGGCCCGGTGAAGTTCGCCTACCTGCCGCACCACCTGGGCGAGCGCGAACTCACCGGCGGCAACGGCATGGTGGAGATGGGCACCTTCGTCGCCATCCTCCTCGGCAGCCTGGCCGGCGGCCTTCTCGTGGCGTTGCCCGGGGTTGGCGCGCACTACGTCGCGGCCGCGTGCGTCGGGCTCGCGGTTCTCGGCCGCCTGACCGCGCAGGCGGTGCCCGCATCGCCCTCGACCGACCCGGGCCTCGTCATCAACTGGAACCCGGTGAGCGAGACCTGGCGCAACCTCCAGCTCGCCCACGACAACCGGGTCGTCTTCCGCTCGCTGCTCGGCATTTCCTGGATGTGGTTCTTCGGTGCCGCCTTCCTGGCCCAGTTTCCGGCGTTCGCCAAGTCGGTGCTGCACGGCGACGAGCAGGTCGCCTCGCTGCTGCTGGTCGTGTTCTCGGTCGGCATCGGCATCGGCTCGCTGTTGTGCGAGGTGCTTTCGCGCCGGCACGTCGAGATCGGCCTGGTGCCGCTCGGCGCGATCGGCATGAGCGTGTTCTCGGTCGACCTCCACTTCGCCGCGCGCGGCCTGCCGCCGTCGGCGGGCTACGGCCTCGGCGCCTTCCTCGCCGAGCACCGGCACTGGCGGGTGATGGCCGACCTGTTCCTTCTCTCGCTCTTTGCCGGCCTCTACAGCGTGCCGATGTATGCGCTCATCCAGATGCGCTCGGCGCCGAGCCACCGGGCGCGCATCATCGCCGCCAACAACATCCTCAATGCGCTCTTCATGATCGCCAGCTCGCTGATCGTCGGCGGCCTGCTGAGCGCCGGGCTGACGATTCCGCAGGTGTTCCTCGTCATCGGCCTGCTCAACGCGGTCGTGGCCTTCTACATCTTCATGCTGGTGCCGGAGTACCTGCTGCGCTTCGTCGCCTTCGTCACGGCGCGGCTGATCTATCGCTTCAAGGTGCGCGGCGACGAGCACATCCCCACCGAGGGCGCGGCGATCCTGGTCTGCAACCATGTGAGCTTCATCGATCCGGTGCTGCTGATGGCGGCGAGCCCGCGTCCGATCCACTTCATCATGGATCACGAGATCTTCAAGCTGCCGGTGCTCGGCGCCTTCTTCCGTCTCGCCAAGGCGATCCCGATCGCGCCGCAAAAGGTCGATGCGCCGATCTACGACCAGGCGTTCGCGCAGGCGCGAAAGGTGCTCGACAACGGAGAGCTGCTCTGCATCTTCCCCGAAGGCGCGGTCTCGCGCGACGGCGAGCTGGCCGAGTTCCGGCCCGGCGTGATGCGGCTGCTGGCATCGAACCCGGTGCCCGTCGTGCCGCTCGCGCTGCAGAACCTGTGGGGCTCGTTCTTCTCGCGGGCCGGGGGCGCGGCCATGCGCCAGCCGTTGCGCCGCGGCCTCTTCAACCGGGTGGGGCTGGTGGCCGGCGACGCCGTTGCAGCGGCTTCGGTGACG
>NZ_JACCWG010000059.1 GCF_013697775.1 Ramlibacter sp.
GCCCACCACCGCGCCGGCCAGCGAGCCCAGGCCGCCCAGCATCGCGGCCGCCAGGCCCTTGAGCGTGGCCCACATGGCGAACATCGGCGTGATCTGGCCGTGGATGAGGACGATCAGGTAGCCGGCGGCGGAGCCGGTGGCCGCGACCAGCAGGAACACCTGCGTCGACACGCGCGGGACGTTGACGCCCATGCAGGCCGCCGTCTCGGGGTCGTGCACGATGGCGCGCACGGCCAGGCCGAAGCGCGCGCGGTGGATCAGCAGCCAGAGGCCGCCGGCCAGGCCCGCCGCGCCGGCCAGTGCCACCAGCTGCGGCGGGCGCAGCGCGGCGGCCGAACTGGTCCAGCCGTCCAGCGGCGAGGGGAAGGCATAGGAATGCAGCGGCAGCAGCAGCATGGCGCCTTCCTGCAGCTGCATCCAGATGGCGAAGCTGGCCGCCACCGCCGCGCCCGCCGCCTTACGCATGTGCGGGCGAAAGCACATGCGCTCGACATAGGCAGCGCTGCACACCGTGCCGGCCAGGCAGGCCAGCGCCACGGCGATGCCACCCAGCGCGAAGCGCTGGTGCAGCCACAGGGCCAGGTACAGCCCCACCATCACCGAAGCGCCGTAGGCCAGGTCGACGCGGCGCAGCACGCCGAAGGCCAGCGTGAATCCCACGGCCAGCAGGCCGTAGGAAGCGCCGAGCGCCACGCCGTCGAGCGTGACTTCCAGCAGCGGGCCCATGACGCCGCGGATTCCGCGCGCCTCAGTCCGCCGGACGGTTCACCACGCGCCAGTTGCCGGCGTTCGCTTCCACGAACACGTAGGGCTTCACGGCTTCGCGGTCCTTGGTGCGCTGCAGGGGGCCTAGCAGGCCTTCGGTCTGCTGCATCGCGGCCAGGCCGTCGCGGATCTTGATGCGGTCGGCCTTGACGGTGTCGGGGCGCGCCTGCACGCCGCTGGTTTCGATCACCTTCTTCAACGCCAGCATGTTCTCCCAGGCCGCCATGCTGTGCAGGTCGGAGTAGCCGCCGTACGCCTTGGTGGCCGCCGCCGCCGCCTGCGCCGCCGGCGTCACCGGCGCGAAGCTGGTGGGGATCAGCACGCCCTCGGCTTCCTTGCCGCAGGTGTCCAGGGTCTCGGGGGTGGCGATGCTGGTCAGCCCGACCAGCAGCTTGGGCTTGACGCCCTGGCGGCTCATCTCCTTGAGCACGCCGCAGGCGGTGTAGGGATGCGCGGAGATCACCACCACGTCGGCGTTGACTTCCTTCATCTGCCGCACCTGGCCGGCGAAGTTGCTGTCGTCCACCAGCCACTTGGCCTCGCCCTTCATGTCGTAGCCGGCGGCCGCGGCGCGCTCCTTCATCACCGAATACCAGGTCTGGCGCGAATGCACGAAGTCCTCCTCCACGCCGCCGTAGACCGTCTTCACCGCGGGATGGTTGGTCCTCACCCAGGCGAACAGCTTGGTGTACATGCCGATCTCGTCCGGGATGTTGCGAAACGCCCATTCGCTGGGCTTGGTCAGCCCGATCTTCATGGCCACGTCGGTGAAGATCGGCAGCTGCAGCCCCGCGTCGTTGGGGTCGCCGGCCTTCTTCTGCAGGGCGCCGAAAATCGACTCCAGCACCGAGGAGCAGGTGGTGCCGATCGCCGCCAGCGCATCGGACGACGCGATGCGGCGCGTGACCGCCAGGCCTTCCTCGACGTTGCAGCGGTCGTCGTAGTAGTCCACGGCGATGCGCGCGCGGGTGCCGTCGGCCAGCTTCACGCCACCGGCCTTGTTGATCTGTTCTGCCGAGGCGCGCATGGCGGCCTCGCTGTTGATGCCGAACTGGCGCAGCACGCCGGTCTTCGATCCGTAGCCGGTGATCTTGACCACCCGTTCTTCGGCGGCGTGGGCACCTCCCGCGACGGCGGTGATGGCGAATGCGGCCGCTGCCCAAAGCAGGCCGCGCGGTTGTTTCGTGCTTTTCATGTGAGAGCTTCCTAATGGGGACTGGAGGCCGCACCACGCGTTGGGCGGGCGGATCGGTGGACGGCTATCGTCGCGGCGGGGTGCCCGCCGGCACAACTACCAAACTTAGTAGGTCTGCGCGGCCTGGCGCCGCACCCATTGCGCCAGCAGCTGCACGTCGTCGCGCGCGGCCTGTGCGCCGGCGACCAGCCAGTAGCCGTATTGGGTGGTTTGCGGCAAAACGTCCATCGGCACGCGCGCGAGGCGCTTGCCGTCCACCAGTGGGTGGATGAGCTCGAGTCGCCCGAGCGCGACGCCATGGCCGGCCAGCGCGGCGAAGACGACCTGGTCGTACTGGTTGAAGCGGATGGTCGCGCTCGGCTGCACGCCGGGCCAGCCCGCCGTCTGCAGCCAGTCGGCCCAGTGCAGCCACGGCCGGTGGCGGTCGTCGTACTCCAGCAGCACCTGCGACTGCAGCTGGGCCGCTGTCCGCAGCCCGCCGTTGGCGACCGACGGATGCGCCACCGGCGCGATGGTCTCGTTGAACAGCAAGGTGGCGCCGGCCGGCGCGAGCGACTGCGGGCAGTAGCGGATCGCCAGGTCGATGCCTTCGCGGTCGAGGTCGAGGATGCGGTTGCTGGCCGCTACGCGCACGTCGACCTGCGGATGCTCGCGCTGGAAATCACCGAGCAGCGGCAGCAGCCACAGCGCCGCGACGCCGATGCTGGCCGACACCGTCACCGGACGGCGCACCTGGCCCGCGCTGAGTGCCGAGGCCAGGTCCGACAGCTGCTGCAGGCTGCCTTCGCAGGCGCGGAACGCCACCTCGCCTTGCGGGGTGAAGGCGATGGCGCGGTGGTTGCGCACGAACAGCTGCACGCCCAGGTGTTCTTCCAGCGCCTTGATCTGCCGGCTGACGGCCGACTGCGTGACGCACAGGTCATCGGCTGCGAGCTTGATGCTCATGCGCCTGCCGACCGCGACGAAGCCCCGGAACAGGTCCAGTGGGGGAAGCCGGAGCAGGCTGTTTGACATGACGCCAGTGCAAGTGATGCGCGCAAAACAATCGTTTGAGACCGCTGCAGCCGGAGAGTCTAATGGCTCGCAAACCGGAACGGAGCGCGACGTGGACCTGCAAAGCAACGCCTGGAAATACCGCTGGCTGCTGGTGACCGCCGGCGGCCTGGTGATGGGGGCGGCGCTGGGTGTGCGCCACGTGCAGGGCCTGTTCCTGCAGCCCGTCACCATCGGCCACGACTGGTCGCGCGAGGCGTTCGGCTTCGCGCTGGCGATACAGAACCTGGTGTGGGGGCTGGCCCAGCCTTTCACCGGCATCATCGCCGACCGCTTCGGCTCCGCGAGGATCGTCCTGTTCGGCGCCGTGGCCTATGCGCTCGGCCTGCTGGCCATGGCCTACGCCGGCACGCCGGGCCAGTTCACGCTGGGCGGCGGCGTGCTCATCGGCATCGCCTTGTCGGGCACCGGGTTCGGCGCGATCTACGGCGCGCTGAGCCGCATCTTCCCGCCGGAACACCGCAGCTGGGCGCTCGGCGTCACGGGCGCGATCGCCGGCTTCGGCCAGTTCTGCATGGTGCCGTTCGCGCAGGGCATGATCAACGGCATCGGCTGGATGTCCGCGCTGCTGGTGCTGGCCGCGCTCATGGTGCTGATGGCGCCGCTGGCCGTGTTCCTGCGCGACGGGCACAGCTCGCATGCGTCCGAGCAGCAGGACCAGTCGGTCGGCTCGGCCATCCGCGAAGCGTTCAGGCACCGCGGCTTTTGGCTGCTGAACGCCGGCTTCCTCGCATGCGGGTTCCAGCTGGCCTTCATCGGCGCGCACCTGCCGGCCTACCTGGTGGACAAGGGCATGGATGCGAAGCAGGCCGGCGCCTCGCTGGCCATCATCGCGCTGGCCAACGTGATCGGCACTTATGTCTGCGGCTACGTGGGCGGCTTCATGCGGCGCAAATACGTGCTGTCCGTCATCTACCTGGTCCGTGCGCTGGCCATGGTGCTGTTCTGGGTGCTGCCGCTGAGCCCTTGGTCGATGTATGCATTCTGTTTTGTCTTCGGGCTGATCTGGCTGGGCACCGTGCCGCTGACCAGCGGCCTGGTCTCGCAGATCTTCGGGGTGAAGTACATCTCCACGCTGTTCGGCTTCGTCTTCTTCGGCCACCAGCTGGGCGGCTTCTTCGGCGTGTGGCTGGGTGGCCGCGTGTTCGATGCCACCAAATCCTACGACCTGCTGTGGATCGGTGCCATCGCGCTGGGCGTCATCTCGGCGGCGCTGCACTGGCCGATCAACGACCGCAAGGTCGAACGCCCCGCATCGCCGGTGCTCGGCCCGCTCGGCACGGCCGCATGAACAAACTCTGGATCTGGACCGGACGCTGTGCCGCGGCGCTGGCGGGCGCGGCCCTGACCCTCTTCATCTTCCAGAGCTACCTGGAGCCGCCGGTGCTGGTGCCGCTGTTGTCGGGCCTCTACTTCTGCCGCTGATGCGGCAGCAATGCCAAGCCCAAGCTGGGGGGATGCCATGGCCAACGTGTTCCGTCTCGATGCCATCACCGTGCGCCATGCCGAGTTCCCGCGCGACGAGGAACTGGTGCAGGACCTGCTGCTGGAATACGACCACTGGGTGTCCCGGCACGGCGTGACGCCGATGAACCTGGGGCAGGAGCTGACCTCGCTGCCCGGTTGCTATGCGCGCCCCGAAGGCACCATGCTGCTGGCCTACCACGGCACGCGGCCGCTGGGCTGCGCCGCGGTGCAAGTGCTGGGCGAGCTGTGCTGCGACATCCGGCGCCTGCACGTGCGCGGCGGCATCGACATGCGCGTGGTCTTGCACGCGCTGCTGCAGGAGGTTCGCGCCTTCGCGCAGTCGCGGCAGCTCGGGCACCTCACCTTCCGCAGCTTTCCCGCCTTCGATCCGAAGCACGCGCTACTGCGGGAGCTGGGCTTTCGCGACGACCACGCGCTGGCGCATTTCCGCTGCGACGACCTGGCATGCCCCGCCGGCGTGGCACCCGCGCCGCTTCGCCTGCGCCTGGGCGAGCGCGAAGCCGTGGGGTCCAGGACCGCGCTGAACAACTGGCTGCGGCGCGCGCTCACGCCGGGCGCGGGCTGAACCGCGGGGCCGCGACCACCCCCGCATCCGTCACGACTACCAATCTTGGTAGTTTTCTCTTTGGGCTGCTGCGGGTGAAATGGACGCATGCTCGCGACCGCCGCCACCACCGCCATCGAAGACCCCGCCGCGTGGCTGTCGCACCGGCCTCCGTTCCTGTTCGTGGACCGAGCCGACGCCGGTGAAGACCGCCTGTCGCTGCGCGCGCAGCGGCGCTTCCCGGCCGACGAAGCGTTCTTCAGCGGCCACTTCCCCGGCGAGCCGGTGGTGCCGGGCGTGATCCTGATCGAGCTGCTGGCACAGGCGGCCAACCTGCTTCTCAGCTGGCGCGCCGGCCACACCGTGCGCGGCTACCTGGTGGGCGTGGAGGGCGCGAAGTTCAATCAGACGGTGCACCCGGGCCAGCTGGTGAACGTGGACATCCGCTTCGCCGAACCGCCTCGGCCGGTGCCCGCCGGCGCGGCACGATTCAGCACGTTCCACGGCGTGGCCCACGTGGACCAGCGCCGCTGCATGCGCGCCGCCGTCAACATTTACCACATCGGATGACGCATCCGTCAGCACCAAAACCGCAAGGACGACAGACATGACCACGACCAAGACCAAGACCAAGACCTGGACTCGCGATGAAGTGAGCCAATTCGTCAAGCAGGACCTGCTGCTGGACCGCTTGCAGCTTGGCAGCTCCGGCGTGCGCCTGCAGGACATCAAGGACGACACCCAGCTGCTGGACGAAGGCCTTGCGCTCGACTCGGTCGATGCGCTCGACCTGTTCGTCTCGGTGGAAAAAACCTTCGGCATCAAGGCGCCGGACACCGACCGCGAATTCCTCGAGAAGACCTGCAAGGACGTGCAGTCGCTGGTCGCGTTCATCGTGGACAACATGCGCGCCTCGGGCGAACTGCGTGCCGCCTGAGACGGACAGCGTGGGCGCCTGCGTCCTGCTGGTGGATGCCGATTCGGTGCTGGGGCGCGCTTTGCACGACAGCCTGGTTGCCGCCGGCTTCTCCGTGCTGGCGCATGCGCGCTGCGCATCACAGGCGGCTTCTCACGCGGACGCGAACGGCCTCGGCGGCGAGGCGCTGCCGCGCGTGCTCGATGCCGAGGACCCCCGCACGCGCGGCGTCGACCATGTCGTCTTCTGCCCGCGCGACGAAGACCTGCATGCCGACCGGCGCGATGAAGACCTGGACGCCATGGCCGACCGCCTGGACGCAAGCCTGACCGGGTTCCTGGCGGAACTCCAGGCGGCAGCGCGGCAGCTGGCCCGGCGCGATGGCGGGCAGCTATGGGTGCTGACGATGGAAGACAGCATGCGCTACTACCTGGACCTGCCGTGCACCGCCATCGACAGCCGCGCCAGGCAGGCCGCGGCGAAGAGCTTCGCCAAGGAGATGCTGCGCTTTGGCGTGCGCATCAACTGCGCCAGCGTGCAATGCGTGCGCGAGCAGGTGGAGCCCGCGCGCTGGATGTCCGCCGCGGCGGGGCTGAAGGCCTATGCCATGAAGTTCAAGCCCAATGCCGCCAGCGCGGTGGCGGCGACGCTGGTGCACTTCCTGCAGCAACCCGACCTGCCGATCGCCGGCACGGTGGTGCCGCTGGGCATCGGCGTGGCCGAAGGCAATGTCTGAACCGACCAAGGAGGAGCCGATGTCCGCCTATTCCGAGCAGAAGATCCTGCACGTCCACCACTGGAACGACAGCCTGTTCAGCCTGCGCGTCGCGCGGCCGCCCAGCCTGCGCTTCGAGAGCGGCCATTTCGTCATGATCGGCCTGGTGGTGGAAGGCAAGCCGCTGATGCGCGCCTACAGCATCGCCAGCGCGGTGTACGACGACCACCTCGAGTTCCTCAGCATCAAGGTGCCGGACGGCCCGCTCACCTCGCGGCTGCAGCACGTGCGCGTGGGCGAAACCCTGCTGGTCGGGCGCAAGCCGGTCGGCACGCTGGTGATCGACGACCTCAAGCCCGGGCGCCACCTGTACCTGTTCGGCAGCGGCACGGGCCTGGCGCCGTACATGAGCATCATCCAGGACCCGGCGGTCTACGAGCGCTTCGAGAAGGTGGTGCTGGTGCACAGCGTGCGCCGCGTCAACGAGCTGGCCTATGCCGACTTCATCCGCAACGAACTGCCGGCCAGCGAACTGATCGGCGAGGAAGTGCGCCGCCAGCTCGTGTATTACCCGACGGTGACGCGCGAGGCCTTTGCCACGCGGGGGCGCATCACCGAGCTGATCTCCAGCGGAAAGATGTTCGAGGACCTCGGCGTGCCGCGGTTCAATGCGCAAGACGACCGGGCCATGCTGTGCGGCAGCCCGTCGATGCTGGAGGAGTTGAGCCGCATGCTCGACGGCCACGGCCTGCGCGTGTCGCCGCAGCAAGGCCACGCGGGCGACTACGTGATCGAGCGGGCCTTCGTCGAGAAGTAGGGCGCGGTGGCGTCGGGTGCGCCGTCCAGGAAAGGCGACAGCGCCTGCAGCAGCGCATCCGGATGGCGCGCCAGCTGCCGCGTGGCCAGGTCGGCGGCGACCATCTCGATGGTGATGGTGACCAGCAGCGTGTCGCCGCGCCGCACGTCGGTGATCCACACGGAGCGCGAGGGCTGGCACAGCGCGATGCGCGAGCGCATGCGCAGCTCGTCCTCCAGCAGGGCCGGCGCGCGGTAGTCGGCGCCCAGCTTGCGCACGATCAGCGCGATGTTGTGCTCGCGCGCGAGCTTTGCGAAGCTGAAGTCGGCCTGGTACATGAGCCGGTTGCGCGCCTGCTCCACCAGTTCGATGTAGCGCGCGTGGTAGACGATGCCGCCTGCGTCGGTGTCGGCATAGCAGACCCGGTGCGTGACGGTGGTGTCGGGAATGGGGGAGGGCGGGTTGGTGGTCATGGTGCGCAAAGGTTCATCGATGCATCAGCGGTTGAAGCCGCCGTCCACGCGCAGCGTGGTCGCCTGCACGTAGCCCGGCTCCAGCAGCTGGAACACCGTCTCGGCCACTTCCTCAACACGGCCGGCGCGGCGCAGCGCGGTGCCGTCCAGGATGTGCTGGGTCATCGCGGGCTTGAGCTGGCGCGTCATGTCGGTTTCGATGAAGCCGGGGGCGACGGCGTTGACGCGCAGGCCGGTGTGGCCGTAGCGCGCCGCCAGCCACTGGGTCAGGCCGATCAGGCCGCCCTTGCTGGCGGCGTAGGCCACCTGGCCTTCCTTGCCGGCCACGCCGCCCAGCGAACTCATGATGACGATGGCCGGCGCCTCGGCCTTGGCCAGGTGCGGCATCGCCGCGTGCGTGAGCCGCATGGTGCCCAGCAGGTTGGTGCGCAGCACGCGCGCGTAGCGTTCCTGCGGCATGGTCAGGAACACGGCGTCGTCGGTGATGCCGGCGTTGTTGACCAGCGCGTCCAGCCGGCCGAAGCGCGCGGCCACCTGGCCGGGCAGGGCCGCGGCCTCGGCCGCATCGGCGATGTCGGCGCGGAACAGCGCATGCGGGACTTCGCGGCGCGACATCTCCGCGGCCAGGTCGCGCGCCGCCGATTCGTCGCCGCGGTAGTGCAGCGCGAGCTGGTGGCCGGCCTGGGCCAGCCGGCGGGCCACTGCCAGGCCGATGCCGCGGGTGGCGCCGGTGACCAGCACTGTCCTCATGCGCGCGGGGCCGGGCGGCGCGGGCGCGACACCGAGCCGGCGATGATGATCTTCTGGATCTCCGAGGTGCCTTCGTAAATGCGCAGCGCGCGTACCTGCCGGTACAGCTGCTCGGGCAACGAGCCGGCCACCAGGCCCGCCGAGCCGAACAGCTGCACGGTGTCGTCGACCACTTTGCCGGCGCCGTCGGTCGCAAAGAGCTTGGCCATGCTGGCATGCGCCGCCACGTCCCGCACGCCGGTGTCGAACTCCCAGGCGCTGCGCGCCACCAGCAGCGACGCCGCGTCCAGATACAGCGCCATGTTGGCCAGCTTGTCCATGGCCATCTGCGACTGGATCAGCTTGGCGCCGGCGATGTCGCGGTTGCGCGCCCAGTCGACCGAGGCCTCGAGCGCGCGCCGGCAAAAGCCCACCGACGCCGAACCGACGGTGACCCGGTAGAAGTTCAGGATCTCCATCGCGTACTTGAAGCCCATGCCCGACTGGCCGACCAGCGCGTCGCTCTCCAGCTTGCAATTGTCGAAGCGCAGCGAGGAGAAGGCCCGCGGCGCCAGCAGCTCGATGTGCTGCGCCGCGCCCAGCCCGCTGGCGTTCGCCGGCGTAAGGAGGTAGCTCAGGCCCAGGCCGCCGGGGCCTTCGCCGGTGCGCGCCAGCACGTTGTGGAAGTCGGCGATGTCGCCGTTGGAGACCCAGGTTTTCTCGCCGTGCAATTCGTAGCCGCCGGGCACCTTGTCCGCGCGAAGCGCGGCGGCGGCCAGGTTGGAGCCGGCGGCGGGCTCGGACAACGCCAGCGTGCCGATCAGCGCGCCTGAGCGCATCGGCGGCAGGTAGCGCGCGCGCTGCTCCTCGCTGCCGAACCAGGCGACCGGCGAAGCCGCCAGGCCCTGGATCGAGAACGCGAAATCGGCCAGGTCGTCCAGCTGCGCCAGCGCCTCGCGGATCAGGCAGACGGCGCGCATGTCCGGGCGGTCGCGCCCGGGCTCGGCATCGATGGCGTATGCCAGCCAGCCGTCGCGGCCCAGCACGCGGGTGTACAGGCGCCCGCGCTCGGCCGCGCTTTCGTGCGCCAGCGAGGCGGGCAGCTCGCGGTTCGCGGCCACCCAGTCTGTCAGCTGCGCGGCCAGGCGGCGATGCCGGTCCTCGAACAGCGGCAGGGCCAGCAGGGAGGTGTCAAAGAGGCTCATGTCAATGCGTCTTCCAGGCCGATTTCGGCGAACAGGCTGCTCAGCACGGTGTAGTCGCGGCTCAGGCGCTTGGCGCGCGTGGCGGTGTCCAGGCGCGCGAGCAGGGCCTCGCGCCCGGGAATGTCCAGGAACGCCAGGATCGACGCCCAGGAGCCGTGGTCGGGTGTGGTGAAGTCATCCAGCGCGGCGCGGATGTGGCGGCGGAACTGCTCCTGGCCTTGCGCGTCCAGCGCCTTGAAGCAGGACGCCACGATCTGGCGGAACGCCATGCTGTGCGCCGACTCGTCGCGCCGGTGCATGTCGGTGTTGATGCGGTTGAGCGGCTGGATGCTCATGTCCGAAGCCACCAGGTTGAGGTAGGCATTGATCGACATTTCCGCCACCGAGGCGAAGGCCAGCCGCAGGATCGCGGCCTCGCGTTCATCGGAGATCGCCGCCAGCTTGCGCTTGAGCTGCGTGCCCACCAGCGGTTCGGGCATTTCGTAGCCGAACAGCCCGTGCCGCTCGCGCGCGCTGTTGCACACGTCCAGGCACATCAGGATGTGGAACTGCTCGTCGACCTGCACCTGCGCCAGCACCTGCTTGACGCGCGGGTCGGCCACGCCCGGCAGCCGGTTCTTCAGCAGCAGGCTGCACAGCGGCTGCACGATCTCGTCTTCGAGATAGATCGCCTTCTCGTTGTAGGCCACCCAGGCCGCGGCCAGGAAGCGCAGCTTGAGCGGCTGGTCCAGAGCGGCGAACTCGGGATCGTCCCAGAACGGCACCATCGTGGCGGGAAAGTCGGGGATGGCCGGGTCGTAGTACTGCGTGAGGTCCAGCCGCTCCTGGCGGACGGCCACGCGGGTGTCCCAGCTGGCACCCATGCGCTCGATCACATTGCGTTCGAGGTCGGCATCGTGCAGGGTCGTGCTGTACATGGCGGCTCCTATTGCGGATCGGGGTGCCGCAGCGCGTGCCGCACCAGGTAGGCGAAGTTGGCCCGCGTGCGGTGCGGCTGCAGCGTCCAGTCGTGCGCTTCGCGGGCCAGTTCGGGGTCGAGCTCGGCGATCGTCCCGGCGGCCTGCGCCAGCAGGTGCAGCCGCGCGGCGCGCTCGCACTGCACGGCCACCACGCACGCTTCCTCCACGTTGGCGCACGCGGCCACGATCCCGTGGTGCGCCAGCAGCGCCGCCCGCTTGCCGCCCAGCGCCGCCGAGATGATTTCGCCCTCGCTGTTGCCCACCGGCACCCCGGGCCACTGCGGCAGGAAAGCGACGTCGTCGTAGAGCATGCACATGTCCATCTGCGCCACCTTCAGCGGCTGCCCGGTCATGGACAGCGCGCAGGCGTGCGGCGGATGCGTGTGCACGATGCTGTTCACCTGCGGCCGCGCGCGGTAGATCCAGACGTGGAATCGGGTGGCGGGGTTGGCCATGCCGGTGCCCTGCAGCACGTTGAGGTCCTCGTCCACCAGCAGCATGTTCTCGCTGGTGATCTCGTCGAAGCCCAGGCCCATGGCCTGGGTGTAGAACTGGCCCGGCTTCTCCGCGCGCGCCGTGACCTGGCCCGCCAGGCCGCTGGCGTGCCCCTCGGCGAACAGCACCCGGCAGGCCCAGGCGACCTGCTGGCGCGTGCCGGCCTCCAGCGCGGCCAGGTGGTGCTTCATCTGCGCCTGCGCGCGCTCCACCAGCGCTGGCTTGTCCCAGCTGAGCGTCTCGCTCATGACGCGCCTGCCGCCTGCAGGCTCCGACGCGGCGCGGCGCCGGGGATGAGGCCCTCGGTCCCGCGCGCCGGCGGATGGTTCCGCGCGTGGTCCTCGATCGAGGAGAAGAAGTCCATGCGCGCGTCCACCAGCGCGTTGCCCGCGCCCAGCATGAACGGCAGGTTGTCCGCGTCGCGGCTGGCCAGCTCCACCATGATGTCGCGCAGCGTCTGCGCATGGCCGTCGTCGCATTCGACGTGGATGCGGAAGAACTCCAGCGTGCGCGCCGACACGCCGCAGGCCTCGAAGGCCAGGATCACGTCGGCATACACGGCCGGCACCAGCGCCTCGGCGCCCAGGCACAGCGCGCCCAGCCCGCGCGCGGAATTGGCGTGGCGGCAATGGTCGAACATGGTGTCGATCAGCCGGCGTGTTCCCACCAGCGGGCGCGCGCCGTCGAGCGTGAGGTCGAACGCCTTGAGCATGTCGCGGTACAGCGTGCTGTGCGGCGTTTCGCTGTCCGGCGTGAGGCCCAGCTCCTCGCACAGGTTCTCGGCCAGCTTGAGCACCTGGTCGTTGTTCGGCAGGTTGCCCATCAGCGCGCACAGGTAGCGTGTGAAGTAGCTGCTGTAGATGCCCTGCTGCACCAGGAACAGTTTCAGCTCCTCCAGCGTGACCTCGCCGGCGCGGCAGCGCTGCAGGAAGCCGTGGTCGCGCACGCGCGCCACCAGCGTTGCCTTGGTGTTTTCAAGAATGGGCAGATAAAGTTCCATCTGGGACTTTCTTAATGTGACGGGGCAGGTTGTGGGTGGGCCTGGCGCAGGAACGCGCCGATGCGTTCAAGCACGGAGTCGTTGTCGTAGATGGCGAAGTGGCCGGCGCCCGGCACCTCGGCGAATTCGGCATGCGGGATGTGCCTGGCCACGAGCATCGAGGTCTCGCGGTGGATCACGTCGTCGCTGCCGGCATGCACGATCAGCGCGGGCAGGTCGATGCGCGCCAGCAGCGCCGGCCAGTCGGGCTGCAGGCAGGCCGACTGCAGCTGCGCGTAGCGGTAGGTGGATTCGACCGTGAGGAACGGGCGGTTGTTGTAGTGGTGCAGCTCGTGCGCCAGCGAGCCGTCGTCCTCGCGCATCTGCTGGCGGATCAGGCCGCGCACCAGCGCCGCATGGCGGTGGCCGGTCTTCACCATCTGCGCCCACATCGGCAGCATGGTGCGCTGGTAGTCGGTCTGCGCGCCGCCCGGCACGTGGATCGACGGGCTGATAGCGCACCAGGCCTGTGCTGAGAGCTGGCCCCGGGCCAGGCCCATCGCCGCGATCGGGCTGCCGGAGCAGTACGACACGATGGCCTGCGGCTTCACGTCCAGCGCGGCCAGCACCTGCGCCGCGTCGCCGACGTGGCGCTCGACCGAGTAGTCGGCATCGTCGCGCGCGGCCGCGAAATCCGGCAGCCCGCGCGACTCCCAGGTGACCACGTGGTGGCGCGGCGCCAGCTCCGCCGCCAGCCCGGCCAGGAACACGCCGCTGATGCCCAGCGCGTTGATCAGCAGCACGGTAGGGCGGTGCCGCTCGCCGGCGGTCAGCGCGCGCAGCGTCACGCCGTCGCGGCCCTGCAC
>NZ_JACCWG010000066.1 GCF_013697775.1 Ramlibacter sp.
CGGCGCGCGCAGCGGCAGCGGCACCTCGGCCGCCGCCAACACGGGCTACCTGCCCACCAGCATGGCGGCGCGTGCCAAGGAACTGGTGGTGGAGGGCCGCACCCTGCACGACGTGGTGCTGGGCGGCTCGCGCGACGGGCTGACCTGGCGCGCCAACGTCGACGCGCAGGAGCTGAATGGCTACCTCGAATACCGCCAGCCTTCAGGCGCCGAGCAGGGCCGCGTGCATGCGCGGCTCGCGCGGTTGAACATCGCGGCGCAGGCGGCGCGCGAGGTGGAGACCTTGCTGGACCAGCAGCCGGCCAACATCCCGGCGCTGGACATCGTGGTCAACGATTTCGAGCTGAAAGGCAAGAAGCTCGGGCGGCTGGAGATCGACGCCGTCAACCGCGGCGCGGCCGACGGCGGCGTGCGCGAGTGGCGGCTCAACAAGCTGGCGCTCACCACGCCGGAGGCGCTGTTCAGCGCGCAGGGCAACTGGGCGGCGGTGAGCGCGCAGGCGCCCGCCACGCCGCGCGGGCGCACCGAGCAGCATCGCACCGCCATGCGCTTCCAGCTCGATATCGCCGATGCCGGCGGCGTGCTGGCGCGCTTCGGCATGCCGGGCGTGGTGCGGCGCGGCCACGGCCGCATGGAAGGCCAGATCGCCTGGCTGGGCTCGCCGCTGTCGATGGACTATCCGTCGATGGCGGGCGGCTTTCGCGTCAACGTGGAAGGCGGCCAGTTCCTCAAGGCCGACCCCGGGCTGGCCAAGCTGCTGGGCGTGCTGAGCCTGCAGTCGCTGCCGCGCCGCCTGGCGCTGGATTTCCGGGACGTGTTCAGCGAGGGCTTTCCGTTCGACTTCGTGCGCGGCGACATCGTCATTGATAAGGGCATCGCCTCCACCAACAACCTGCAGATGAAGGGCGTCAACGCCGCCGTGCTGATGGAAGGCAAGGCCGACATCGCGCGCGAGACGCAGGACCTGAAAGTGGTGGTGGTGCCCGAGATCAACGCCGGCACCGCCTCGCTGGTGGCCACCATGATCAACCCGGTGATCGGCCTGGGATCGTTCATGGCGCAGATGTTCCTGCGCCAGCCGCTGATGCGCGCGGCCACGCGGGAGTTCCACATCGACGGCACCTGGAGCGACCCGAAGGTCACGCGCGTCGGCAGGGGCGCGGCCGCTGCCGCTGCCGATGCGCCGGCTTCGCCTGCGCCTTTGCCTTCGCCGGTCCCGGCGGACAACAAATAGGGAGCACACATGCAAGTCGCAGCCATCCAGATGGTGTCGGGCTTCTCGCTGCAGGCCAATCTCGATTCCGCGCGCGTTCTGCTGGCGCAAGCCGCGCAGCAGGGCGCGGAGCTGGCGGTGCTGCCCGAATATTTCTGCCTGATGGGCCAGCGCGACACCGACAAGCTGGCGTTGCGCGAGGACTTCGGCGCCGGCCGCATCCAGGACTTCCTGGCTGCCACGGCGCGCGAGCTGGGCCTGTGGATCGTTGGCGGCACGCTGCCGCTGGCGGCTGCCGACACGGACCACGTGCGCAACACCAGCCTGGTGTTCTCGCCGGCGGGCGAGTGCGTGGCGCGCTACGACAAGATCCACCTGTTCAAGTTCGACAACGGGCAGGACCGCTTCGACGAATCGCGCGTGATCGAGCGCGGCAGCGCGCCGCAGGCGTTCGAGCTGCCGTCGCGCGACGGACGGCGCTGGCGCGTGGGCCTGAGCGTGTGCTACGACCTGCGCTTTCCCGAGCTGTACCGCGGCCTGCAGGCCGACCTGCTGCTGGTGCCCAGCGCCTTCACCTATGTGACCGGGCAGGCCCACTGGGAGCTGCTGCTGCGCGCCCGCGCGGTGGAGAACCTGGCCTACGTGGTCGCGCCCGCGCAGGGCGGCGTGCACGAGAGCGGCCGGCGCACCTGGGGCCACTCGATGGTGGTCGATCCGTGGGGGGCAGTGCTGGCGCAGCGCGCCGAAGATGGCGCCGGCATCGCGGCGGCGGACATCGCCGGCGAACGGCTGGCCCAGTTGCGCGCGCAGCTGCCGGCGCTGGAACACCGGGTGCTGTGACGCGGCGATGAGCACGGCGCAGTTTTCCACGCGCTCGGGCGGCACGCGCTGGCTGCTGTGGGGCCTGCTGTTCGCGCTGGTGCTGTCGGTGCTAGCCACGCTGGTGTGGCTGGCCGGCCGCTACGAGGCCAGCCAGGCGCAGGGGCAGGTGGAGCGCGATGCGGCCGAAGCGCTGGCCGACGTTCGCGCGGCGCTCACCCGCAACGCGCAGGCGCTGCAGGCCC
>NZ_JACCWG010000103.1 GCF_013697775.1 Ramlibacter sp.
ATCGACCATTTCGTCAACGCTCACAACCAAAACTGTCAGCCGTTCAAATGGACTGCGACCGCCGATTCGATCCTTGAAAAGCTGCATCGACTTTGCTCACGTATTATCGGGACAGGACACTAGCGCAGAGCCGCCCGAAAAAGCACCTGACCAGCGCGACCAAGTCCAACGGCATCGCCATCACCATGCCCTACTGGGACGAGCGCGTGGCCGAGATGGCCAAGGCCTATCCGCAGGTGGCGCTGGACAAGTTCCACATCGACATCCTCACCGCGCACTTCGTGCAGCGGCCCGACTTCTTCGACGTGGTGGTGGCCAGCAACCTGTTCGGCGACATCCTGAGCGACCTGGGGCCGGCGTGCACCGGCACCATCGGAATCGCGCCCAGCGCCAACCTGAACCCGGACCGCACCACGCCTTCGCTGTTCGAACCGGTGCACGGCTCGGCGCCCGACATTGCGGGCAAAGGCATCGCCAACCCGATCGGCCAGATCTGGTGCGGCGCGATGATGCTGGAGTTTCTGGGGCACAAGGACGCGCACGACGCGGTGCTCGCCGCCATCGAGAAAGTGCTCGCGCCGGGCAGCGGCGCGCCGCGCACCGCCGACATCGGCGGCACCGCGGGAACGGCGGACCTGGGGCGCGCCATCGCCGGCGCGCTGTAGTGCGCTTGCCGCGTTGCAGCACGGTTTTTGGGCATTCCCGCCGCGCGGACACTGCGGATTTGCGTCTAGAATCCGCCTCCGCGCTGTCGGATAGCCACAGCCAGGGCCGCTCTTGTTGACACGCCTGGGCGCGCTGGCTCTAATCGCCATCAAGCGGTTTCGGCCGCGAACAAAAGTCTTCCGAATTCCTGGACACCGCGCCTCAGAGCGCGCCAGCGAGACACTCTGACCAACTCTTTTCTCTCTACGAGGGGCCCCTGTGAACAAGACCGAACTGATCGAGCACATCGCCAAGCATGCCGACATCTCCAAGGCCGCCGCCACACGCGCCCTTGAATCCATGATCGGCGCCGTCAAGACCACGCTCAAGAAAGGCGGCTCGGTGTCTCTGGTCGGTTTCGGCACTTTCGCGGTGGGCAAGCGCGCCGCGCGCAGCGGCCGCAATCCCCGCACCGGCGCGCAGATTAAAATCAAGGCTGCCAAGGTTCCCAAGTTCCGTCCCGGCAAGGCGCTCAAGGATGCGCTGAACTGAAACGGGTCTTGTCGGTGGGGTGCTTAGCTCAGCCGGTAGAGCGGCGCCCTTACAAGGCGTAGGTCGGCGGTTCGATCCCGTCAGCACCCACCACCCCCGAGGAAGGCGAACGCACGGTTCGCCTTTTTTGTTGTCCAGAGAGAACGCGAGTCTCCCCATGTTCGATTTCGTCCGCAAGCACAACCGGCTGATGCAGCTGCTGCTGGTGCTGTTGATTTTTCCTTCATTCGTGCTGTTCGGCCTGGAGGGCTACAACCGTTTCAAGGAACGCGGCGAAGCCGTGGCGAAGGTGGACGGCCAGGAGATCCTGCAGGCTGACTGGGACGCCGCGCACAAGGCGGAGGTCGACCGGCTGCGCCAGCAGATGCCCACCCTCGACGCCAAGCTGCTGGACTCGCCCGCGGCGCGCTACGGCACGCTGGAGCGCCTGGTACGCGAGCGCGTGATGATCGCCGCTGCGGAAAAGAGCCACCTGTCCATCAGCGACCCGCGCGTGGCGCGCGAGATCAACCGCAACGAGGTGATCGCCTCGCTGCGCGGGCCGGACGGCAAGCTGGACATGGCGCGCTACCGGCAGCTGCTGTCAGGGCAGGGCATGACGCCCGAAACCTTCGAGGCGCGCGTGCGCGCCGACCTGGGTGCGCGCCAGGTGCTGTCGGGCCTGACCGACTCCGGCCTGGCGACGCCGTCGCAGGCCAGCGTGGCAATGGGCGCCTACTTCGAGCGGCGCGAGGTGCAGGTCGCGCGCTTCGACCCGGCCGAATACGCCGGCAAGGCCGTTCCCACCGACACCGACCTCGAAGCCTTCTACAAAGCGCACCCGCAGCAGTTCCAGGCGCCCGAGCAGGCCAGCGTGGAGTACGTGGTGCTGGACGTCAACGCGGTGACCGCCGGCGTCGCGGTCAACGAGCAGGACCTGAAGACCTATTACGAGCAGAACGTCGCGCGCCTGTCCGGGCAGGAGGAGCGCCGCGCCAGCCACATCCTGGTGGCCGTGCCGAAGAACGCGCCGCCCGCCGACCGCGAGAAGGCCAAGGCGAAGGCCGAGGAACTGCTGGCCGCGGTGAAGAAGAACCCCGACAGCTTCGCCGAAGTGGCGAAAAAGAATTCGCAGGACCCCGGCTCCGCGACGCAGGGCGGCGACCTGGACTTCTTCGCGCGCGGCGCCATGGCCAAGCCGTTCGAGGACACCGCGTTCGCGCTGAAGAAGGGCGACATCAGCGGCCTGGTGGAAACCGAGTTCGGCTACCACATCATCAAGCTCACCGACCTGAAGACGCCCAAGCAGAAAACCTTCGAGGAAGTGAAGCCGCATCTGGAAGCCGACCTGAAGAAGCAGCAGGCGCAGCGCAAGTACGCCGAAGTGGCCGAGACCTTCAGCAACACGGTGTACGAGCAGGCGGACAGCTTGAAGCCCGTGTCCGACAAGCTGAAGCTGGAAGTGAAGACGGCCGCCAACGTCACGCGCCAGCCGGCGCCCGGCACCACCGGCCCGCTGGCCAACCCGAAGTTTTTGGCCGCGCTGTTCTCGCCCGATGCGACCGAGAAGAAGCGCAACACCGAAGCGGTGGAGTTCGGCCCCAGCCAGCTGGTGGCCGGCCGCGTCGCGCAGTACGCGCCGGCGCGCACGCGGCCCCTGGTCGAGGTGAAGGACCAGGTGCGCACGCAATGGATCGCCGAGCGCGCCGCCGAGCTGGCCCGCAAGGACGGACAGGCCAAGCTGGCCGCGTGGAAGGCGGCGCCCGCCGGCGCCACGCTGCCCGAAGCGGTGGTCGTGTCGCGCCAGGACCCGCAGAAGCTGCAGCGCCAGGTCGTCGAGGCGGTGCTGCGTGCCGACCCCGCGGCGTTGCCCGCCTGGGTGGGCGTGGACCTGGGCGCGCAGGGCTACGCGGTGGCCAAGGTCGGCAAGGTGCTGCCGCGCACCGCGCCGCCGGCCGACCAGGCCAAGCAGGAGATGGACCAGTACGGCCGCGCCTGGGCCTCGGCCGAGAGCATGGCGTACTACGAGCTGCTGAAGGAACGCTTCAAGGTGCAGATGAAGGTGCCCAAGCCGGCGGAAACAGCGCTCGCGGCGCCGCCGGGGCAGTAAGCAGGCGGCTATAATACGGGGCTCTACGGTGGCTGTAGCTCAGTTGGTAGAGTCCCAGATTGTGATTCTGGTCGTCGTGGGTTCGAGTCCCATCAGCCACCCCAAAAAATGCGAGTAAAAACAAGGACCTTCGGGTCCTTGTTTCGTTTCAAGGGCAGTCCAGGGGCGAAATGCGCAGCCGCAGCGCCTTCCCCCAAAGGGATGAAGGCGGAGCGATAAAATGCATGCATTGACAGTTCGCAACCTCCCCGAGCCCGTGGGTGCAGGAGTGAAGCGGTGCAACGGATTCGGGACGGTTCGCGCCGCTCGGACAGATCGCACTGCGCGATCATGACCAGGGCGGCGGCGCGCCTGGCCTGCGGGGCTAGCGCTTTACCTGGACGTGGGTGGCCTGTACCTGAATCCCCCCGAGCGGGCGCTGGTACTCAGTTGCGACGAGAAGAGCCAGATTCACTACAAGCGCCACGGCACGTCGCATCGAATGGCTCAAGCTCCTGCGGCTCATCGACCGCGCACGGCCAGGCATCTGAGCCTGCATCTGATCGCGGACAACCACGCCACGCACAACCACCCCGTTCATCTGGACGGCCAGTGCTTCGGACATCCTGGCCAAGGTCGCCAGAGCCAAGGCTGCACTGCCTGCGGTCTTACGATAAGTACAGAACAGAGGCGCGCACTACGCTTGCGAGGTTGACCTGTCTGATGCCATGAAATGGGCTTATTACACGCCCTCGCGGCGGCGCCGGCTGTTGCCTTCGGGGAAATGGCTGTCTGGTAGCCGCATCTGCGATGATCAGCTACCTGACGTTCTGCAGGGTCGATGGAGCCCGAACTCGATGGCCATTTTCTCCTCGATGCTGCGTTCCGCGAGCATCAGCAAAAACTTGTTTTTGTTAGTGCTCGGCACGCTGCTGCCGGTGGTGCTGTTCTCCGCCGGACTGGCCGTGGTGCAAGCCCGGCAGGAGCGGCAAACCTTCGAACGTGGAATGCACGACCGCGTGGTCGCGATCACAAGCGCCATCGACGCCGAGTTGCGGGCCACAGTGGCCGCTCTGCGCATACTGGCCGAGAGCCAGGCGCTCGCCGACGGCGAGCTCGAAGGTTTCCACGGCCTGGCCCTGCGGGTCAAGAATCTGCGTCCCGAGTGGGTGACTGTGATTCTGGCTGACGCCAACGGCCAGCAGCAGGTCAATGCGGCGCTGCCCTACGGCGCCGAACCGCTACGCACCGAAGAGAGCGCCAGCTTCGAGGCCGTGGTGCGCACAATGCAACCGGCTATCGGCAGCTTATCGGCGGGCCCGCGCGGTCTGCAACAAGCATTTCCGGTACGCGTGCCGGTGCTGCGCAAAGGCCGACTGGCCTACGTGCTCACCGCGGTGGTCGACCCGGTGGTCATCTCGGGCCTCCTGCGCGAACAGGGCATGCCCAATGACTGGGTTGCTTCAGTAGTCGACCGGCGACTCCTGCAGGTGGCCCGCCTGCACCAGGGACAGGTGCAGGTCGGGGTGACGGTGGCGCCGGCGTTTCATGCCGCGCTCACCTCGGGCGCCGCCGAAGGGGCCTACAAGGGCGGCACGCTGGAAGGTACGCCCTCGTACGTGACTTGGCGGCGCTCGGCCTTTAGCGGCTGGTCTGTGGGCGTTGGCGTTCCGGCCAAGAGCGTCGAGGCCAGCGCTTGGCGCTTCCTTGTCCTCGGCTTGCTGGGCGTTGGTGTGTCACTGGCGCTAGCGCTACTGCTTGCTCGTATCCTCGCTCGTCGCATTAGCGAGCCCGTAGCACTACTTGCCGACCAAGCGCGCGCGATGCGGCGTGCAAACTACAGCTCGTCTGTGCAGCCCACGCAGCCCATAACGCCACCCGACGAGCAGCATGCCCTGGCAGACACTTCGCCATGTCGCGAGGCGAAGACCGGGTCGGCAAAAAAACTGGCCATGAGGGAGCTGCGCGAGCTGCAAAGCGCCCTTGGCGACGCGGCACAAGCGATGCAAGCGCTCGGCCTGGCACGTGCGCAAGCCGAAGGTGCCAACCGCGCCAAGGACGAGTTTTTGGCCATGCTAGGCCACGAACTGCGCAATCCCCTCAGCGCGATCACCGGCGCACTGCAAATTCTTCGCTTGCGACCTGAAGGCGCCCCCGCCATCTTGGCGCAGGGGGTGCTGCAGCGGCAGACCGCGCATATGACGAAGCTCGTTGACGACCTGCTCGACGCCAGTCGTGTTAGCAGGGGCAAGATTGACCTCGAACGGCGGCCGCTCGACTTCGCCGCACTGGTGCAGCGGGTGGCCGTGCAGCTGGTCGGCAGTTCCTCCAAGCACCAGCTTGATCTGCAACTTGAACCCGCCTGGGTGTCCGGCGACGACACGCGGATGGAGCAGATCGTTTCCAATCTGCTGACCAATGCGATGCGCTACTCGCCAGCCGGCGGTGCCATACAAGTGGTGCTTGCACGCTCCGCCGGCCGCGTTGTGCTCACTGTGCATGACGAAGGCGTCGGCATGTCCGCCGAGCTGTTGCCTCGAGTGTTCGACCTCTTTGTGCAAGGTGAGCGAGACGCGGCACGGTCACAAGGCGGCCTTGGCATCGGGCTCACGCTCGCGCGCCGACTGGCCGAGCTACATGATGGCTGGCTCGATGCCCACAGCGACGGCGAGGGGCGAGGCAGCACATTCACGCTGAAGATGACGGCCATCGAACCGCCGTCAAGCATTGGGCCAAGGGCGGTGACCGGCGACAACCATGCGGTGCGGCGGCTCGAAGTGCTACTAGTGTAGTGCGCGCGAATTAGTTGAACTTTCGCTCGAAGGCATACTCCGATGGCCAAGGGGGTGTGATGCCATGCGGGTCGCCAAGTCGATTGAGCTGGATGGGCAGACGCAGCAGGAGCT
>NZ_JACCWG010000438.1 GCF_013697775.1 Ramlibacter sp.
GGCGGTGGCCATGGTGGTGGCGGTGCGCACCCGGCCGTCCAGGTCGCCGGCCTCGTGCTGCGTGCGCACCAGCACCAGGCCAAAGGCCGCCGCCGCCGCCAAAGCGAAGGCCACGCCGACGCCGATGCGTTGCCACTGCGCGGCCGCGCCCAGGCCGGAGGCGGCGCCCAGCACGTCCAACGCCAGCGCCAGGCCGACCAGGATCAGCGGCATGGCGACCAGCAGCGCGCGTTCGGGCCGCTGGCGGTACAGCACCAGCGCCCAGGCTGCGGTCCAGATCGGGTAGGTGTTGAAGGCCAGCAGCGCGAGCGCCACCGGCAGCCGCGCCACCGCCGAATACAGGCACAGGCTCTGGATGCCGACCAGCAGGCCGATCAGCGGCAGCATGCGCCGATGCCGCGCCGTGAAGCGCGGCCGCACGCCCTGCACGGCCAGCAGCACGAGCAGCACCAGGCAGGTGACGCCGCTGCGGAACACCACCGCGGTGGCGACATCGGTGCCGTGGTTGAAGGCGATGCGCGCGGCCACGTGGTTGGCGCCCATCATCAGCGCGATGAGCAGCAGCGTGGCGAAGGCGGTGGCGGAGAGGGCCCGGCCGGAAGTGCTCATGGATCTTTTGTCAGTCCAGCGCCGCCAGATGGGTGCGTGCGGCGGCGGCCAGCTTGGCGTCGAAGGTGGCGAGCGGCGCCCGGAGTTCGCCGGCCAGCCAGAGGTAGGCCGCGTCGTAGGCGGAGAGCTGGTAGCGGGCCGCCAGCGCGTACTGCGCTTGCCCGTCGGGGTGGTGCAGGTCGAGCGCCTGCTCGAAGTAATCGGCAAGCGCGCGGGAGATCACTGCCTCGGGCCAGCCCGCGCGCGTCTTCTTCACCGCGACACTGACGATCTCGTAGTCCAGCAAGGTCGGTGCATGCAGAGCCTTGCCTGTCAGCAGTTGCAGCGCGTCGTCGCGGGTTTCCTCCTGGAACAAGGCGGCGCTGAGCACGCTGCAGTCCACCACCATGGGTGGACGCCACGCATAGGCCGGCGCAGGCTCGGCCACGTGCAGGACCGGCGCCGCGGCGCGCTTCACCGGCTGTCCCGGTCGGCGCGGATCAGGTCGACGGCGAGCGGTCCGCCGCGCACTGGCTGCGGGAAGGCAATGCGCTGCGCGCGCGCGATGTCTTCCAGCGTTCGGGTGCCCCGGCGTTGCGACGATGGCGATACTGCGGCCGGGCTGTCGCCTTGCACGGCCTGCTCCAGGATGGCCATCAGCTCGCCTTGCAGCGAGCGATGGTTGCTGGCAGCGCGGGCGCGAAGCCGTTCGGCCCAGTCTTCCGGCACGTCCTTGATCGAGAGGTTGGGCACAAATCGGATGCGCCGTCAATACAGTCCGCGCACCCGCGCATGCAGCCGGGCGATCCCCAGCAGCGCGTCGGTGAACGGCGTCGGCACGCCGGTCAGCGTGCCCAGCTCCTTCACCACGGACACCAGCGCGTCCAACTCCACCGGCTTGCCGGCTTCCACGTCCTGCAGCATCGAGGTCTTGAACGCGCCCAGCTTCAGCGTGACCTGGTGGCGGTCTTCGGGCTGCTGGTCGATCGGGATGCCGATGCGCGCACCGATCTCCTTGGCTTCCAGCATCACCTGGCTGACGAAGCCGCGCACCAGCGGGTCGCCCAGGATCAGGTCGGTGGTGGCGCCGGTGACCGCGCTGATCGGGTTCACCGTCATGTTGCCCCACAGCTTGTACCAGGCGTCTTTCTGGATCTGCTGCGACACGGCGGTGTCGAAGCCGGCGCGCAGCAGCAGCGCGTCCAGCGCCTCGATGCGCGGCGAGCGCTGGCCCGACGGCTCGCCGATGATCAGCTTGTTGCCGAAGTGCCGCACCACCACGCCGGGCGCGCGCAGCGAGCAGCTGGCGTGCACCACGCTGCCCACCACGTGCGCGGACGGGACGGCGCGCGCGATGGCGCCGTCCGGATCGATCGACCGCAGCCGCGTGCCCGCATGCGCGCCGCCGAAGCCTTCGAAGAACCACCACGGCACGCCGTTCATGGCGGTCAGCACGATGGTGTCGGGCCCAAGCAGCGGGCCGATGCCGCGCGCGACCTCGGCCATGGCGGGCGCCTTCACGGCGACGATCACCAGGTCCTGCGGGCCGAGGTCGGCGGGGTCGGCGCTCGCGCGTACTTTCACCGTTCGGGCTGAGCCTGCGTCCACCGTTCGCCCTGAGCTTGTCGAAGGGCCGGCTTCGACAGGCTCAGCCCGAACGGATGTGGGCTCGGCTTGAACAGGTTCAACAAGCCGCAGCCCATTCGCCTGCAGCGCCTGCAAGGTCGCGCCGCGCGCCACCACGCTCACGTCGCAGCCGGCGCGTGCCAGCCCCACACCCAGCCAGCCGCCGATGGCGCCGGCGCCGTAGATGCACACCTTGTTCAATGCCTGCGCCATGTCAGTTCCGGTAGCTGTCGTCGATGCGGTCCACGCGCCGCGCCATCGCGTCGAACACGTCCAGGCCGCCGCCGAATTTCGCGTCGAACTGGAACGAGTCGCGCGTGGTCCTGCGCGCCACCTCTTGCGGCACCGCGATGGCCGCACCGAGCGGGGCCTGCGCCACCTGCACGTCGCAGGCGCGCTGCAAGGTCCACAGGCGCGAGAACGCCATCGGCAGGGTCGGGCCCCAGGCCAGCAGGCCGTGGTTGCGCAGGATCACCACCGGCTTGTCGCCGATATTCTTCAGCAGGCGCGGCGCCTCGTCGGCGTGGATGGTGATGCCCTCGAAGTCGTGGTACGCCACCATGCCGTGCAGCTGCGCCGAATAGAAGTTGTTCTGTGCCAGGCCGTCCTGCGTGCAGGCCACCGCCAGGCCGGTGGTGGTGTGGGTGTGCATCACGCAGTGCGCTTCGGGCACGCCTTCGTGGATGGCCGCGTGCACGGTGAAGCCGGCCGGGTTCACCGGATGCGTGCTGTCGTCCAGCTTGTTGCCCTGCACGTCGATCTTCACCAGGTTGCTGGCCGTGACTTCGCTGTAGTGCAGGCCGAACGGGTTGATCAGGAACTGCTTCCCGGTGCCCGACACGCTGGCCGGCAGGCGCACCGTGATGTGGTTGTAGATCATCTCGGTCCAACCCATCAGGTCGAACACGCGGTAGCAGGCGGCGAGCTGCACACGCGCCTGCCATTCATCGGGATGCATCGCGCGTGCGCGCGGCTCAAGCACGGCATTCATGGCACTGTCTCCTGCTCGTTTTCTCGTCTTCGTCGGTTCAGTACGTCGTGCTTTTGCGCGGTTCGGCCGCACCCTTGAACTGCGCCGCCAGCGCGCTGGTGGCGCGCATCAGCAGCTGCGTGTCCAGGCCCACGGCGACGAAGTTGGCACCCTGGTCCAGGTAGCGGCGCGCGGCGGCCTCGTCGGTCGCCAGGATGCCGGCCGACTTGCCGGCCGCGCGGATGCGCCGGAACGCATTTTCGATCACCGCCTGCACCTGCGCATGGCCCGGGTTGCCGACGTGGCCGAGCGCGGCCGACAGGTCGGCCGGCCCGATGAACACGCCGTCCACGCCCTCGGTGGCGGCGATCGCGTCCAGGTTGTCGATGGCCGCGCGCGACTCCGCCTGCACCAGCAGGCAGACTTGCGCGTTGGCTTCCTTGCTGTAGTCGGGATAGCGGCCCCAGCGCGAGGCGCGCGCGCCGCCCATGCCGCGGATGCCCTGCGGCGGATAGCGCATGGCCTGCACCAGCGCGGCGGCCTGTTCGGCGGTGTCCACCATCGGCACCAGCAAGGTCTGCAGGCCCAGGTCCAGGTACTGCTTGATGAGCGTGGCGCCGACCTCGCCCTGGCCCACCGGCACGCGCGAGATCGCGTGCGTGGCCGGGTAGCCGGCGATCACCTGCGCCTGCTGGATGATGCTGCGCAGGTCGTTGGGCGAATGCTCGCCGTCGATCAGCAGCCAGTCGAAACCGGCGCCGGCGCAGATCTCGGTGGCGTAGTGGTCGGCCAGGCCGAGCCACAGGCCGATCTGCGTGCGGCCCTCGGCCAGGGCCTGCTTGAAGGAATTGGTGGGTGTCTGCATGCGGCGAACCGTTTCGGATGGACTCAGGTGAGCTGGAACTGGAAGCGGCCGAGCGGGCCGTAGTCGGCGTCGAACACGTCGCCGGCCCGGGCGGCCACCGGGCGCGTGAAGGAACCCGCCAGCACGATCTCGCCGGCGTCCAGGCCTTCGCCCCAGGGCGCCATCTTGCCGGCCAGCCAGGCCACGCCGATGGCCGGGTGGCCCTGCACGCCGGCGGCCAGGCCGGTTTCCTCCACCACGCCGTTCAGGCGCAGCACGGCACCGCACCAGGGCAGGTCCAGCTCGCGCGGATGCGCGCGCTTGCCGCCCAGGAGGATGCCGGCGCTGGCCGCGTTGTCGCTGATGGTGTCCTGCACGCGGCGCATCTTCTTCGTCTCGCGGTCGGCCTGCTCGATGCGCGCGTCGATGATCTCGATGGCCGGCGTCACGTACTCGGTGGCGTCCAGCACGTCGTCGATGGTGAGGCCTTCGCCGCGCAGCGCGCGCTTGAGCACGAAGGCGAGCTCCACCTCCACGCGCGGCGCGATGAAGCGGCCGGCCGGAACGTCGCCCGGCGCATACAGCATGTCGTCCAGCAGCGTGCCGAAGTCGGGCTCGTCGATCTGGCTGGACTGCTGCATGGCGCGCGAGGTCAGGCCGATCTTGTGGCCGATGCGCTTGCGCCCTTGCGCGAACTTCAGCGCCATCCAGGCGCGCGCGACCGCATAGCCGTCCTCGATGCGCATGCCGGGAAAGCGCTTGGAGAAGTGCTCCAGCTGCACGCGCGAGGTCTCGCTGCGTTCCAGTTCGGCGGCCAGCCGCTGGACAAGTTCGGTGTCGAAGGTGGCGTTCGTCATGGGGTGTTGAAGAGAGGGTGGATGTTGCCGTGCTTGGCGTCGTACACCTGGCCCGGCGCTTCGTCGATCTGCAGCGTGATGCTGATGAAGCGCTCTGCGAGCAGCGCCGCGAAATGGCGCTTCGCGACCTCCATCAGCGCGTCGCCGGCGTCCTTCTTCGACGCCGCGCTGCGGCCGGCCGCCATGCGCAGGTTGAGGTAGACGAACGCGTAGTCGCGCGCGCCGTCGGCCACCGCGTAGTGCGCGGCCGGGTAGGCCAGCACGCGCGTGCCGCCGGGCGGGAACACCGGCTTGCCGGTTTCGTCGCGCGCGGCCAGCATGGTGTCGGCGAGCGCGCGGCACAGCGCCGTCATGTCCGCCCCGGCCTCCAGGTTCGGCGTGTACAGGATCACCAGGTGCGGCATGCCGTTGTGCTCCTGGCTACAGGCGGCTGACCGCCTGGTAGCCCGCCGCGCTGGAGGCCTGCGGCTGCGGAATCGCCGCGCCGTCCTGCGGCGTGACCGGGAACACGGCGTTGATCTGCCCGGTGCCCGACGCCGCAAAATAGGGCGTGACAGCTTCGGCGTGGCCGTCGTAGGCGCTCCAGCCCAGCGTGCCCAGCATCATGGCCGTGTCGTGCATGAAGCCCTCGCCGTGGCCCTTGGCCGCGTACTCGGGCAGCATCTCGCAGAAATTCTTCCAGTCGCCTTGCTGCCACATCGACACGACCTGCCGGTCCAGCGTTTCCAGGAACGGGCTCCAGATCTTGAAGGCGTACTGCGGCGCGAGGCCGTTCTGCGCGAAGCGGTGCGAGAGCGAGCCGCTGGCCAGGAAGGCGACCGTGCCGTCGTAATGCTCCTCCACTGCACGGCGCATCGCCCAGCCGAGCCGCACGCTGTCGTTGAGGTAGTGCGCCATGCACAGGGCCGACACCGACACCACCTTGAAGTGCCGGTCGGTGTTCATGTAGCGCATGGGCACCAGCGTGCCGTACTCGGGCGCCAGCGTGGTCGCGTGGTGCGCCAGCGTCTCCACGCCCGCGTCGTTGCAGGCCTTGGCCAGCAGCGTGCCCAGCGCGGAGTTGCCGGGGAACGCGTAGTCCATGTTGCTGATGAAGTGCGGCAGCTCGTTGCTGGTGTACAGGCCCTTGAAGTCCGCGGCGCAGTTCACGTGGTAGCTGGCGTTGACCAGCCAGTGCGAGTCGAACACCACGATGGTGTCCACGCCCAGCGCGCGGCAGCGCCGGCCGATTTCGCGGTGGCCCTCGATCGCGTCCTCGCGCGTGCCCTTGCGCAGCCCGTCCAGCTCGGACAGGTACATCGAGGGCACGTGCGTGACCTTGGCGACGAGGGCGACCTTACCCATGGCCGTTCCCGTGACCCCCGCCGTCGCCCATGACCACGGCGCGCTGCGCCGCGGTGTTCACCTGCAGCGAGAACACGTCGGGCCGCGCGTAGTGGCCGACCGGATCGAAATCCATCTGCGCCATCGGGATCGCGGCGAGGTCGAGTTCGGCGGTGAGCAACGTGTCTTCGTTGAACACCGGGCCGGCCAGGATCTTGCCGAACGGGTCGACGATCACGCTGCCGCCGCGGATCAGCACCGTCTCGGGCGCTTCGGGCAGGCGGTTGTTCATGCGGTCGGCCGGAAACTGCGGCCGGCGCAGGTGCTGGCAGGCCGACAGCACGAAGCAGCGGCCCTCCAGCGCGATGTGCTGCATGGTCGATGCCCAGGTGTCGCGGTCGTCCACCGTCGGCGCGCAGTACAGCGCCACGCGCTGCTGGTACATGGCCATGCGCAGCGCCGGCATGTAGTTCTCCCAGCAGATCACCGCGCCCAGCTTGCCGAACGGCGTGTCCACCGCCTGCAGGGTGGAGCCGTCGCCGAAGCCCCAGACCAGGCGCTCCAGCGCGGTGGGCATCAGCTTGCGGTGCTTGCCGAGCACGCGGCCGTCGGGGCCGAGGTACACGGCGGTGCAGTACAAGGTGCCGCCGTCGCGCTCGATGACACCGACCACCACGTACATCCTGTGCTGCGCCGCGGCCTGCGCCAGCTGCGCGATCTCCGGCCCGTCCACCGCCACGGCGGCGTCGTAGTACAGCTTGAACTCGGCGCGGCCCTGCGGCGTGCGCCCGCCCAGGTAGATGTGGAAGTCCGCGCCCTTCGGGTAGCCGCCCAGGAAGGCCTCCGGGAACACCAGCACCTGCGCACCGCGCGCGGCGGCCTCGGCCATGATGGTCAGCGCGCGGTCCACCGTTGCGGGCGTGTCGAGCAGCACGGAGGCGGTCTGCGCGACCGCAGCGGTGAGCTTGTTGCTGGCTGTCATGCGACTCCCCAGTGAGGGATGTGGTGGTTGCCGAGAGACACGGCGACATTCTTCGGCTCCAGGAACACCTCGTAGCTCCAGGTGCCGCCTTCGCGGCCGGTGCCCGATGCCTTGGTGCCGCCGAACGGCTGCCGTAAATCCCGCACGTTCTGGCTGTTGACGAAGCACATGCCCGCCTCGATGCCCGCGGCCACGCGGTGCGCGCGGCCGACGTTCTCGGTGAACACGTAGCTGGACAGCCCGTAGTCGATGTCGTTGGCGATGCGCACCGCGTCGGCCTCGTCGTCGAACGGGATCAGGCAGGCCACCGGCCCGAAGATCTCGTCCTGCGCGATCTTCATGCGGTTGTCCACGTCGGCAAACACGGTCGGCAGCACGTAGTTGCCCTTCTTCACCCGGTCCGGCAGCAGCGGTGCGTCCAGCCCGCCGCACAGCAGCGTCGCACCTTCCTTGGAGCCCAGCTCGATGTAGCCGCGTACCTTGGCCAGGTGCGCCTGCGACACCATCGGCCCGATGATGGTTGTCTCGTCCAGCGGATCGCCGACCGCGATGCGCTTGGCGCGCTCGACAAATTTCTGCACGAAGTCCGCGTAGATGCTTTTTTGCACCAGGATGCGGCTGCCCGCGGTGCAGCGCTCGCCGTTGATGGAGAAGATCATGAACACGGCGGCGTCGAGCGCGCGCTCCAGGTTCGCATCGTCGAAGATGACGAAGGGCGACTTGCCGCCCAGCTCCATGCTGAATTTCTTCAGGCCGGCTTCCTTCACGATGCGGTTGCCGGTGGCGGTCGATCCGGTGAACGAGATGGCGCGCACGTCGCGGTGCCGCACCAGCGGCTCGCCGGCCTGCCTGCCGTACCCGTGCACCACGTTCAGCACGCCCGGCGGAATGCCCGCCTCCAGCGCCAGCTCGCCCAGGCGCGCGGCCGTCATCGGCGACAGCTCGCTCATCTTCAGCACCGCCGTGTTGCCGAACGCCAGGCAGGGCGCCACCTTCCAGGTGGAGGTCATGAACGGCACGTTCCACGGCGAGATGAGGGCGCACACGCCCACCGGGTGGAACAGCGTGTAGTTCAGGTGGGTGTCAGTCGGATAGGTGTGGCCGTCCACCCGCACGCACATCTCGGCGAAGTAGGAGAAGTTGTCGGCCGAGCGCGGCACCAGCTGCTTGCCGGTCTGCGCGATCGGCTGGCCGGTGTCGTTGGTCTCGGTGCGCGCGATCTCGGGCGCCTGCGCGGCGATCAGCTCACCGAGCTTGCGGATCAGTTTCGCGCGCTGCGGCGCAGGCAGGCCGGCCCATTTCGGAAACGCCGCCTTGGCCGCGGCAACCGCCGCATCGACTTCGGCCTCGCCGCCCGAGGCCACTTCGGCCAGCACCTCCTGCGTGGCCGGGTTGACGGTCTCGAAGTACTCGCGGCCGGGGACGGCCTTGCCGTCGATGAGGTGGTGGATCTGCATGGGCTTGCTGCTGCCTGCGTCTAGGAAACGACGGTGTTCGTGAGGGCGCCGATGCCCCGGATTTCCGTGACCACCACGTCGCCCGGCTTGCAGTCGACCACGCCGTCGGGCGTGCCGGTGAGGATCACGTCGCCCGGCTGCAGGGTCATGAAGCCGGTGAAGTATTCGATCAGCGACGGGATGTCGAAGATCATGTTGCGCGTGTTGCCGGTCTGCGTGACCTCGCCGTTGACGGTGGTCTTCAGCGCCAGCGCCATCGGGTCGGGCACGTCCTTGGCGTCGACCAGCCAGGGGCCGAGCGGCGTGGCGCCGTCGCGGTTCTTCACGCGCAGGTTGGGGCGGTACCAGTTTTCCAGGTAGTCGCGAAAGGCGTAGTCGTTGGCCACGCTGTAGCCGGCGACGAAGCCGTACGCGTCCTCGCGGCGCACCCGGCGCGCGCGCCGGCCGATCACCACCGCCAGTTCGCATTCGTAGTGCATGAAGGTCACGTCCGCCGGCCGGCGCGTGGTGCCGCGGTGGCCGTTCAGCGCGTTCGCGCCCTTCAGGAAGGCCAGCGGCTCCTGCGGCGGCTTGAGCGCCAGTTCCATCGCGTGGTCGGCGTAGTTCAGGCCCAGCGCGAGGATGGTGCGCGGCTGCTCCTGCGCCGGCAGCGGCGGCAGCCAGGTGACGGCGTCTTCGGCCACGGTGCGGCCGTCGCCCAGCAGCAGCATGCCGTCGCGTTCGGTGGCGGCGAAGGCCTGGCCCTGGTAGATGACGCGGGCGTGCTTCATGGCGCCTCCGCCACCAAAATGTTGGTCAGCTTGCCGAGCGCGGGCATGCTGATGTCGATCTGGTCGCCGGGCCGCGCACGCGGCCGGTCGACGTCGCAGCCCAGCATCAGCACGTCGCCCGGCGCCAGGGTCATGAATTCGCGCACATCGGCCACCAGCCGCTCGGCCGGGCGCATCAGCTGATTGAAGCGCACGGTCTGGCGCAGTTGGCCGTTGATGTGCACGCGCAGCGCGAAGATGGCCGGGTCGCCGGCCTCGGCGCGCGCGCGCACGCGGCTGCCCACGCCCAGGAAGCCGTCCAGGCAGCGGTACTGCACGGGAGGGCGGAAGAAGCTCATGTGCGGGATCGACAGGTCGTTGAGCAGCACGAAGCCGGCCACCTCGCCGCCGGCGCCCATCACCATGCCGACGGTGGCGCCCACCTCGACTTCTGGCACGCGGGCGGGTACCGAGATCGGCGCGCCGTCGGCGCTGAAGGTGTTGGCGGTCTTGACGTAGAGCACCGGCGCCTTGGGCGGCCCCTTGTACGGCGCCTCTTTGATCGCCGCGCCCAGCACGTTGTGTTCACCGCTGAAGTTCATCAGCGTGCCGTAGACGGTTCCGCTCGGCCTAAAGCTCATTGGAACCTCCGTGCTGCGCACTGCGGTGCTGAGTCCCTTCGGGCGGCCGGGCGGGACTCGGCTGCTCCAGGGTGATCAGTTCGTCCAGCAGCGCATACAGCCGCGTCAGTTTTTGCTTGCCCATCGATGTCTCCAGCCAGTGGTAATGGGCTTCCACCGTGTGCGACAGTTTTTCCACCAGCTTCAAGCCCCTGGAGGTGGCTTCTACCACGCTGCGGCGCTGGTCGGCGGGGTCGCGCTCGCGCCGCACCAGCCCGTCGCGCTCCATGCGCGACAGCACGCCGGTCAGGCTGGGGCCCGGGATGTAGGCTTCGCGCGCGACCTTGCCGGTCTCCACCGTGCCGTGCTCGCCGAGCACCCGCAGCACGCGCCATTGCTGGTCCGACAGGCCGTGCTCGCGCAGGCTGGGGCGCGTGTGCAGCATCACCGACTCGCGCGCCTGCAGCAGCAGGCGCGGCAGGTTGCGGTGGGCGAAGGCAGTGGTGTGCATCGGCGGCGGCGAGTTATTTCACATGTTAAGTGAATTGCCGCGCCTCTTCAAGCCGGGCCGTGGCCGGGCCCGCTGCCGCCGGGCAGCGGGTTCACTCGCCGGTGAACGGTACCGCTGGCACCTGGGTGTGGAGGCTGGCGTTGAGCATGTTCCACGCGCGGATGGCGCCGACAACGAAGGTGAGGTCGACCAGTTCGGCTTCGCTGAAATGCCGCCGCGCCTCCTCGAAGTCCGCATCGCTGGGCGAGCGGTGCGGCACGGCGTTGACCGCCTCGGCCCAGTTCAGCGCCGCGCGCTCGCGCTCGCCGAAGAAGCGGCCAGCCTCGCGCCAGCCCGCCACCGCGTTGATGTGGCGCGGCTCCATGCCGTCCTTGACCAGCGCGGCCCAGTGCATGTCGATGCAGAAGGCACAGCCGTTGATCTGGGAGACGCGCAGCTGCACCAGCTCCTTCAGGCGCAGTCCGAGCGAAACGCCGACGTTTTTCGAAAATTGCACCATCGCGTCGGCAACTTTGGGTGCGGCGGCGTAGAAGTTGATCCGGGCTTTCTGGCTCATGCTTGTTTTCTCCTTGAATGGGGTTGGAAGCGTCCTGCTTCATCCTTCAAGACGGCCGCGCGGCGCCGCTTGTGACAGCACGCCGCGAATTCAGGCAGGCAGCGGCGCGGCGATACGCGCCAGCTTATCCGGGTTGCGCACCGCGTAAATGGCAACGATGCGTTCGCCGTCGCTCACGAAGGCCTGGGCCGATTCGAGCTGTCCGTCCAGGTAGCGCAGCAGGCCCGGCTCGCCGTTGATGGAGGCGATGCGGTACTGCAGCCGCTCGCCCAGCCGCAGGGCGTGCGCCCAGTAGAGGTTGGCGATGCGGTCGCCGCCGGCCAAGGCATGGCGGACGGCCGCGGCCTTGCCGCCGCCGTCGCCCAGCGCCAGGGCGTTCTCGTCGAGCAGGGCGCGGATGGCCGGGCGCTGGCCGCTGCGTGCCGCCGCGACGAACTTTTCCAGCAGCCGCCGGTGCGTCTCGGCCGGCACCGAAAAGCGCGGCCGCTCCAGCCGCACGCGCTCGCCGGCGCGGTGCACCGCCTGGCGCACGGCGGCCTCGCCCTTGTCCAGCATGGCGGCGATCTCGCCGTAGTCGTAGTCGAACACCTGGCGCAGCAGGAAGGCCGCGCGCTCCTCGGGCGCGAGGCGCTCCAGCATGTGCAGGAAGGCAACCGAGAGGTCGCTGGCCAGCTCGGCGGCGGACTCGGGCGTGCGCTCGTCCGCCACCAGCGGCTCGGGCAGCCAGATGCCGGTGTAGGCCTCGCGTTCGGCCTTGGCCGCACGCAGCCGGTCGATGGCCAGCCGCGTCGTGACGGTGACCAGCCAGGCTTCGGGCGACTGCACCGCCGCGCGGTCGGCGGCGTTCCAGCGCAGCCAGGCGTCCTGAAGCACGTCTTCGGCGTCGGCGCGCAGGCCGAGCATACGGTAGGCAATGCCGAACAGGCGCGGGCGCAGCGCGGCGAAGGCCGCGAGGGCGGCGGCGTCGTGGTCGGCGGGAGAAGAGGTGTGCGGGTCCATCCAGGCAAGACGGAAAAGGCGCGGCGATTGTGACACCCTACACTTGCCCGATGGCCAAGGACAAGACCGTCTACAGCTGCACCGAGTGCGGCGGAACTTCAGCCAGGTGGCTGGGCAAATGCCCGAGCTGCGGCGCCTGGAATACGCTGATCGAAACCGTGGCGGAAGCGCCGGCCGGCGGCGTGCGCAACCGTTTCGCTTCGCTGGCGCCGGCCTCGGAGGTCGCGGCGCTGGCCGACATCGAAGCGTCGGAGGTGGAGCGCACGCCCACCGGCATCGGCGAGCTCGACCGCGTGCTGGGCGGCGGCATCGTCGAAGGCGGCGTGGTGCTGATCGGCGGCGACCCCGGCATCGGCAAGTCCACCCTGCTGCTGCAGGCGCTGGACGGCCTGCAGCGTGCCGGCGTTCCCACGCTGTACGTCACCGGCGAGGAAAGCGGCGCCCAGGTCGCGCTGCGCTCGCGCCGGCTCGGCCTGGAGCGCTCGCAGGTGAAGGTGCTGGCCGAGATCCAGCTGGAGAAAATCCAGGCGACGATTGCGGCGCAGCAGCCTGCGGTGGCGGTGATCGACTCGATCCAGACCATGTACTCCGACCAGCTCACCTCGGCGCCCGGCTCGGTGGCGCAGGTGCGCGAATGCGCGGCGCACCTCACGCGCGCGGCCAAGGCCGGCGGCACGGCGACCATTCTGGTCGGCCACGTCACCAAGGAAGGCGCGCTGGCCGGCCCGCGCGTGCTGGAGCACATGGTGGACACCGTGCTGTATTTCGAGGGCGACACGCATTCGGCCTTCCGGCTGGTGCGCGCCATCAAGAACCGCTTCGGCGCGGTCAACGAGATCGGCGTGTTCGCCATGACCGAGAAAGGCCTGAAGGGCGTGGCCAATCCGAGCGCCATCTTTTTGTCGCAGCACAGCGAGCCGGTGCCGGGCAGCTGCGTGCTGGTCACGCTGGAAGGCACGCGGCCGATGCTGGTGGAAATCCAGGCGCTGGTCGACACCGGCGGCCCGAGCCCCAGGCGGCTGTCGGTCGGCCTGGACCGCGACCGGCTGGCCATGCTGCTGGCCGTGCTGCACCGCCACGCCGGCGTGGCCTGCATGGACCAGGACGTGTTCGTCAACGCGGTGGGCGGCGTGCGCATCAGCGAGCCGGCGGCCGACCTGGCGGTGATGCTGGCCATCACCTCGTCGCTGCGCGGCCGCGCGCTGCCCAAGGGCTTTCTGGCCTTCGGCGAAGTCGGCCTGGCCGGCGAGGTGCGGCCCGCGCCGCGCGGCCAGGAGCGGCTGCGCGAAGCGGCCAAGCTGGGCTTTTCCATGGCCATCGTGCCCAAGGCGAATGCGCCCAAGGGCGGCAAGGCCGGCGGCCGCGAGTTCGAGGGGCTGACCATCCATCCGGTCGAGCGCATCGAGGACGCGCTGGAAGTGGTGCGGGGGCACGCGTGAAGCTTGCCGTGCTCTCCGACATCCACGGCAACCTGCCGGCACTGCAAGCCGTGCTGGAGGACGCCAAGCGCCAGGGCGTGGACGCAGTCGTCAACCTGGGCGACATCCTGAGCGGGCCGCTCATGCCGGCCGAGACGGCGGACTTCCTGATGGCGCGGCGGGAGATCGTCACCATCGCCGGCAATCACGAGCGGCAACTGCTCCAGGTGCGCGAGACGCCGCGCGCACGGATCGATGCGCGCACCAGCGACGGCTACGCCGCCTTGCAGATCACCGATCACCATGCCGACTGGCTGCGCAGCCTGCCGCCGCAGCATTGGCTGGCGCCCGACGTGCTGCTGGTGCACGGCACGCCTTCCACCGACCTCGTCTACTGGCTGGAAACCGTGGTGCCGGGCTTCGGCGTTGACGGCGCGCCCGGCATGCGCGCCGCCACCGGCGCCGAGCTGCGCGAGCGCCTGCACTCCGGCGCACCGCGCGCAGCGCAGGCCGCGCTGGCGCTGTGCGGCCACAGCCACGTGCCGCGCGCCGTGCAGTGCGGCGAGACGCTTATCGTCAACCCGGGCAGCGTGGGGCTGCAGGCGTACGACGACGCGCATCCGCATCCGCACGTCGTGGAAACCGGCGCGCCGCAGGCGCGCTACGCCATCGTCGAGCGGCACATGGACGGCTGGCAGGCGCGCCTGTGCAGCGTGGCCTACGACTGGGACGCGATGCGCCGGCTGGCCGAGGCCAACGGCCGGCCCGACTGGGCGTACGCACTTGCCACCGGCCGCATGCCCGTGGCGGACGCGACAATCGGCGCATGAATTTCCAGAAAGTCGTGCCGCCCATCCTGGGCGTGGTGCTGGTGGCCGCGGCCTACCGCGGCTGGGGCTGGGCCGGCGTGGGGCTGGCGGCGACCGGCATCGTCATGTGGATGCTGCTGCATTTCACGCGCCTGATGAAGGTGCTGCAGCGCGCCTCCAGCCGGCCGGTGGGCCATTGCGACAGCGCCGTCATGCTCAACGCCAAGCTGCGCCCGGGCGTCAACCTGCTGCACGTGGTGGCAATGACCCGCGCACTCGGCGAACTGGTGTCGCCCAAGGAAGAGCCGCCCGAAATCTACCGCTGGACCGATCCCGGCCAGTCGTTCGTGGACTGCGAATTCGCCAACGGCAAGCTGCACAAGTGGGAGCTCACGCGCCCGCCGCAGGCCGAAGAGGCCGCCCGCTAAAATCGTCGGCTTCCCCGGATTCCGAACTATTCCTCATCAAAGGACACCCGCATGAGCGCACTTCCCCCCTCGATGGCTGACCGCGACGGCAAGATCTGGATGGACGGCGAGATGGTGGACTGGCGCGACGCCAAGATCCATGTGCTGACGCACACGCTGCATTACGGCTGCGGCGCGTTCGAAGGCGTGCGGGCCTACAACACGGTCAACGGCACGGCCATCTTCCGCCTGCAGGACCACACCGACCGCCTGTTCAACAGCGCCAAGATCCTGCGCATGAAGCTGCCCTTCTCCAAGGAGGAGGTGATCGAGGCGCAAAAGGCGGTGGTCAAGGCCAACAATCTGGAGAGCTGCTACCTGCGCCCGCTCACCTGGATCGGCTCGCAGAAGATGGGCGTGAGCCCCAAGGGCAACCAGATCCATCTGATGGTGGCGGCCTGGGCCTGGGGCGCCTACCTGGGCGAAGAGGGCCTGCGCACCGGCATCCGCGTGAAGACCTCCAGCTATACCCGCCACCACGTCAACATCACCATGACGCAGGCCAAGGCGGTGAGCAACTACAGCAACTCCATCTTGGCCAACATGGAAGCGGTGGACGACGGCTACGACGAGGCGCTGCTGCTGGACACATCGGGCTTCGTGTCCGAAGGCGCGGGCGAGAACGTCTTCGTGGTGAAGGACGGCGTGGTCTACACGCCCGACCTGTCGGCCGGCGCGCTGAACGGCATCACCCGCAACACGGTGTTCCACATCTGCGAGGACCTGGGCCTGAAGCTGGTGCAAAAGCGCATCACGCGCGACGAGATCTACATCGCCGACGAGGCCTTCTTCACCGGCACCGCCGCCGAAGTCACGCCGATCCGCGAACTCGACCGCATCGAGATCGGCATCGGCCGCCGCGGGCCGGTGACCGAGAAGGTGCAGAGCGCCTTCTTCGACATCGTCAACGGCCGCAATCCCAAGTACGCGCACTGGCTGGCGAAGGTCTGAGCATGTCCACCCCGGTCGAGAGCAAGAAAGAAGCGGTGGTGGAACTCGCCGCGCGCGACCTCAACGCCAACGGCGGCGTGTTCTGCCCCAGCCCCATCGCCGGCATGAAGCTGTGGAACACGCACCCGCGCATTTTCCTGGACGTGGCGGGCACCGGCCAGGCCAAGTGCGCGTACTGCGGCACGGTGTACAAGCTCAAGGAAGGCGAGCGCTTCGGCGGCCACCACTAATTGGGGTCAGACACCAATTTCTCATCGCGGTCGCTGGTCGTCGCGCCGCAGTGGATCGGCGACGCGGTGATGACCGAGCCGCTGCTGCGGCGGCTGCGCGCGCGCGGTGAGCGCATCACCGTCGGCGCGCTGCCCTGGGTGGCGCCGGTCTACCGCGCCATGCCGCAGGTGGACGCCGTGGTCGAACTCCCGTTCCAGCACGGCGGCCTGCAGTTCCGGGCGCGCCGGCAACTGGCGCGCGAGCTGCACGGGCGCTTCGACACCGCCTACGTGCTGCCCAATTCGTTCAAGAGCGCGCTGCTGCCGCTGCTGGCCGGAATTCCGAAGCGCGTCGGCTATCTCGGCGAGGCGCGCGTGGGCGTGCTCACGCACCGGCTGAAGAATCCGGGCAACAAGCCGCCGATGGTGGCCTTCTATTCGGCGCTAAGCGGCGAGGCGGATGTCGGCAACGACCGCCCGCAATTGCAGCTGCCGCCCGGTAACGCCGAGGCCGCGGCGGCGCAGCTGGGCGTGCAGCCGCGCGGCTACTACGTGTTCGCGCCCGGCGCGGAGTACGGGCCGGCCAAGCGCTGGCCGGCACAGCGCTACGCCGAACTGGCGCGCCTGCTCGCTGCGCCGGTGCTGCTGCTCGGTTCCGGCAAGGAGGCGCCGCTGTGCGAGGAGATCGCGCAGGCCGGCGGCGCGCAGTGCCGCAACATCGCCGGCCAGACTTCGCTGATGCAGGCGCTGGGCCTGATCGCGGCGGCGCGGGGCGTGGCCAGCAACGACTCGGGCCTGATGCACGTGGCGGCCGGCTTCGGCGTGCCGCAGGTGGCGGTGTTCGGATCGTCCAGCCCGCTGCACACGCCGCCGCTGAATGCGCGCGCGGCCGTCGTGTGGCTGAAGAACGACCCCGCCTACCAGCCGCCGCTGGACTGCGCGCCGTGCTTCCAGCGCGAATGCCCGCTCGGCCACACGCGCTGCCTGAACGACGTCGGCGCCGCGCGCGTGCTCGCTTCGCTGCAAGAGACGCTGTAGCCGTCCATAGCTCGATGGCAAACGACAAGGCACCCGCATCCATCCACCCGGCCGCGCTGGCGCTCGCGGGGCTGCTCTCGCTGGCGGTGGCCATGGGCATCGGCCGCTTCGCCTTCACGCCCATGCTGCCGCTGATGATCCGCGACGGCCAGCTCGACCTGGCGCACGGCGGCTGGATCGCCGCGGCCAACTACGCGGGCTACCTCGCCGGCGCCCTGACGGCCGCGCGCCTGCGCATCGGCGCGGCGGCGCTCGGCCTGCTGG
>NZ_JACCWG010000130.1 GCF_013697775.1 Ramlibacter sp.
GCGCAACTGCGCGCGGGCGTGGTGGCGGGCGCCGCCAACAACCAGCTGCGGCGGCCGGAAGATGCGGACCGGCTGGCGGCGCGCGGCATCCTCTACGCGCCCGACTACATCGTGAACGCCGGCGGCATGGTGCAGCTCGCACTGGAACACATGGGCCGGCTGGGCGAACTGCAGCCGCGCCTGCAGGGCATCGGCGCCACGCTCGAGCAGGTGTTCGCCGCCGCGGTGCGCAACGGCACCAGCACCGCCGCCGCGGCCGACGCATTCGCCGAAGGCCGCCTGGCGGCGGCAAGCGCCGCGTCCGCGTGAGGGTGGATAACACCGAAGACGCGCGCGAAGCGCAGCAGGTGCTGCAGCTTTTGCAGACGCTGGTCGCCTTCGACACGACGTCGGCGCGCTCCAACCTGGACTGCCTGCACTGGATCGCCGACCACGCGCAATGCTTCAATCCCAGGGTGCGCTTCACCTATAGCGCCGACGGCAGCAAGGCCAACCTGCTGCTTTCATTCGGGCCGGACGTGGCGGCAGGCGTGGTGCTGTCCGCCCACACCGACACCGTGCCGGTGGACGGCCAGCCCTGGAGCGCTCCGCCGTTCGAGGCGCGGCAGCGCGGCGCACGCGTGTACGGCCGCGGCACCTCGGACATGAAGGGTTTCATCGCGGCCTGCCTGGCGGCGCTGCCGCACTGGCACCGCGAAGGACTGGCGCGGCCGATCCACCTGGCGCTGTCGTACGACGAGGAGATCGGCTGCGTCGGCGTGCCGCGGCTGCTGGACGACTTCAGCGCGCACGTGCCGCCGCCCGCGCTGGTGTGGGTGGGCGAGCCCACGGGCATGCGCATCGCCACCACGCACAAGGGCGTGTGCGTGTTCCGCACCGAGTTCTTCGGCCGCGACGCGCACTCCAGCCTGCCGCAGCTGGGGCACAGCGCCATTGCCGACGCGGTGCGCTTCGCGCATTTCCTGCTGGCGCTGGGCGTGGAGGCGGCCGAGCGCACCACGCGCGTGCCCGGGTTGCTGCCGCCATACACCACGCTGAACATCGGCCGCATCGAGGGCGGCGCGGCGCTGAACATGGTGGCGCGCCGCTGCGTGCTTGAGTGGGAGTTCCGTGCCATTCCTGAGGACGACATGTCCGCACTGCGCCAGCGCATCGACGACTTCCTGGCGGTGCACGCGACAGCGCGCGTCGGCGGGGACGACACCGGCGCGCCGCCGGCCGGCGCGGTCGCGCACGATGCGACGGTGGTGGTGCCGCCGCTGCGTCCCGATGCCGCTCAGCGCGGCCTGGAACTGCTGCGCCGCGTGGTGGGCGACAAGCCGGAGATCGCCGTGCCGTTCGGCACCGAGGCCGGGCACTTCCAGCTGCGCGGCTGGCCCACGGTGGTGTGCGGTCCCGGCGCCATCGAACAGGCGCACCAGCCGGACGAATGGATCGAAGTGGCGCAGCTCGCAGAGTGCGTGCGGGCGCTGCGCCGGCTGCCGGCATTCCTGGCGTCGCCCGGCTAGCGCTTTTCGTTTGCGCCTATTGCCGCGAGTGCAGCGCCGCGAAGCGGCCCGGCGTCAGGTCGAACGCGCGCTTGAACAGCCGCGTGAGGTGGCTTTGGTCGTAGAAGCCGACTTCCACCGCCACCTCCGCCGGCGCGACGCCGGCCTGCAGCTTCTGCTTGGCGGCGATCAGCTTGAGCTGGTTGGCATAGGTGTGCGGCGGCAGGCCGAACTCCTTGCGGAAAGCGCGCATCAGGTGGAAGCGGCTCAGGCCGGCCGCCTGCGACAGTTCGTCGATGCTGAAGTCGCGCATGAAGTTGGCGTGCACGAACGCGTGGGCGGTGCGCAGCCGGTGCTTGTCGTTGCCCACGCGGCCCGGGGCCATGCGCGGCAGGCCGTAGCGCGAGAACAGCAGACCCATGGCCGACCACCACAGCGCCTGCCGTGCGGCCAGGCCGGCGTCGTCGTACAGGCCGGGCGCGATGGACAGCTTGCGGTGCATGCCGTCGCGCAGCACGTCGGACAGCGCGTCCAGCGAGGGCTCGTCCAGGTAGATGGCGCGGTAGCGCCAGCCGGCGTCGCCGTGCACGCGGCCGCAGTGGTATTCGCCGGCGGCGAACACCCACACCGTTCCCGGCCCCGAGCGCTCAGTGCCGAAGCGCGTTTCCACTTCGCCCGAGCCCTGCTCGGTCACCACGATCACCAGTTCGTCGTGCAGGTGCCGCTCGAAGCGGTGCGCGGCGTAGTGCGCATCCATCAGCCAGGCGCCCTCCAGCGCGTCGTCGCGCCAGAAGCGGGCGCGGCCGGCGGCCGGCGCATGGGCATCGGAAAGATTTGGAGAGAAGGAAGGGGAGGAGGTTTCTGCCATGGTGTGCCGCAACTGCTGGAGCAAATCTATGCGGCATGCTTGCATCTGTCCAATATGTTTTGGACACGCCATCCATGCATCAAACAGATGGCGGGCGGCGGCGCTTCGCGATGCTGCGATCATCGCGCAGGTGCTCCAGCAGGCCGCGTGCTGCGCGGCTGAGCGCATGGTCCTTGCGCCAGCACAGGCCGACTTTCAGGCGGTCGCCCTCCTGCTCGGGCAGCTTCAGCCGCGCGACGCCCTGCTCGCCTTCGATGGCGGCAGCCGGCAGCGTGGTGGCGGCAAGCCCGGCCTTCACAGCGGCCACCAGCAGGCCGGGGTTCTCGGACTCGATGGCGATCTTCAGTGGGATGCCCAGCTGCGCCGCGTACTTCTCCACCAGCGCGCGCTGGTGGTAGCCCTCGGGATACACCGCCTGCGGGTGGCGCAGCAGCGCCGCCCAGCCGATGCGCTGCGCGCCCGGCGCCACCGCGCCCTGCGGCAGACAGGCAATGTTCTGGAAGTCCCAGACCGGCAGCGACTCCAGCTGCGGCATCGCCTCGCGGTACGAGATCACGCCCAGGTCGATTTCGCCGCGCAGCACCATCTGCTCGATCTCCAGCGCGCCGGCCTGCCGCAGGTGCAGCCGCACGCCGGGAAATTTCGCCATGAAGGACGGCAGCACGTGGCGCAGCGCGAACTGCGTGACCATGGCCGGCGCGCCGACGCGAACATGGCCCATGGCCATGGTTTCGACGTCGCGGATCTCGGCGCGGATGCCGTACAGCTGGCGCAGCGCCGGCTGCGCGCGCTCCAGCAGCAGCCCCCCGCTTTCGGTGAGCTCCACGCTGCGCCGCCCCCGCACGAACAGCTGCGTGCCCAGCTCGCGCTCCAGCTCGCGGATGGCCACGCTGACCGCCGACTGCGCGATGTGCAGCTGGTTCGCGGCGGCGGAAAAGCCGCCTGCCTCCACCACCGCCATGAAGACTTCCACGCGCCGCAGCTTGATGTTCATGCCGGGATCATGGCCGATTCACAGGCCTGCAAAGCAGGGCGCTGTTGTGTCATTCAACGAAGTGGTTGACTTTCTTCCGGCGCCCGGATAAATTCAACTCCATGGTTGAATATCACGCACCGCAACTCGACTCCCTGTTCCACGCACTGGGGGACGCCACGCGGCGGCGCATGCTTCGCGAGCTGGCCGATGAGGAGCGGACCGTCAGCGAACTTGCCAAGCCATTCGCCATGTCGCTCGCCGCGGCTTCCAAGCACATCAAGACACTCGAGAGTGCCGGGCTGATCACGCGCGAAGTGCGTGGCCGCACGCACCTGTGCCGGCTCAACCCGGGGCCGCTGGCCAGCGCGCACGAGTGGCTGGGCTTCTACGAGCGGTTCTGGACCCAGCGCCTGGACCTGCTCGAACAGCTGCTGCGCAGCGAAGACGCCGCCGCGAAATTACCTACCCCTGATGGAGATGAAAAGTGACCGATGTCGTATCCCCCGGCGCCTATGGCGTGCTGACCGAACCTTCGACTTTGAAGCTGCAGCGGCTTCTGCCGGGTCCGGTCGAACGGATCTGGGCCTACCTGACCGACAGCGACCTGCGGCGCCAGTGGCTGGCCGCGGGGCAGATGGACAAGAAGGCGGGCACGCCCATCGAGTTCGTCTGGCGCAACGATGAACTCTCCAACCCGCCCGGCAAGCGCCCGGCCGGCTTTCCGGAGGAGCAGCGCATGGACAGCCGCATCACCGAGTACGAACAGGACCGCAAGCTGTCCTTCACCTGGCAGGGCAGCGGCGACGTGTCCATCGAGCTGGAGCCCAAGGGCAGCGAGGTGCTGCTCACCATCGTGCACCGCCGCCTGCCCGACCACGCCACGCTGCTGAAGGTGGCGGCCGGCTGGCACATGCACCTGGACCTGCTGGCCGCCAGCGCCGCGGGCAAGGAGCGCGCGCCGTTCTGGGACGGATGGGCCCGGCTGCTGAAGGACTACGAACAGCGGCTTCCCGCCTGATGGCACACGCAAGAAGCAAGGACATCCCATGCGCAAATTGATTGCCGGAATGAAGATTTCCATCGACGGCAAGATGGAAGGCCCCGAGGGCACCGCCGACTGGGTGACGGCCTGGTCGGACGACTACGGCGTCGTGCCCGAGGTCGATGCCTGCATCCTGGGCGGCGGCATGTACTCCGGCTACGAGTGGTACTGGAGCGCGATCCAGACCCAGCCGGACACCCCCATCTGGATCACCGGCAAGCCGCCGACGCCCGAGGAAGTGGCGTACGCCGCCTTCGTCGCGCGCACGCCGCATTACGTGCTCTCCAACACCGTGACCACGGCCACCTGGCCGCAGACGGCGTTCCTGCACGGCCCCGACGACGTTGCGGCGTTGAAGAAGCAGCCGGGCAAGGGCATCTACCTTGTCGGCGGCGCGCGCACCACGTCCAGCCTGATCGACGCCGGACTGGTGGACGAGCTGCGGCTGATCGTGCATCCGCTGATCGCCGGCCAGGGCAAGGCGCTGTTCGGCCCCGACCAGTGCCGGCGTCCGCTCGCGCTGCAGAAAGTGCAGCAACTGCAAGGCGGCCTTGTGGGCCTGGTCTACGCGATCGACAACACCGTGACGAGCGACGCTGCAACGAAAGACGCCGCAGCGAAGGACACGGCAACGAACGACGCCGCAGTGAAGGAAGCCGCCTGATGAAGCGCATCGCTTTCCTGGCGCCGGTCGCCGCCGCAGCTTTCATCGCCGCGCAGGCCTGCGCGGCCGGCACGGCGCTCGACCCGATGCCCAAGGACCTGGAGGCCAGGTTCGCCTTGAGCGCATTGCCGGCGGCGCTGCGCAAAGACGCCACGGTGTACCTGCTGGATCCGGGCAAGGGCTACGTGCTTTCCCGGCAGGGAACGAGCGGCCTGGCGTGCCTGGTCGAGCGTACCGTCTGGGAGTGGGCGGAACACCGCGACGATGTGTTCATTCCGCTGTGCTACGACGCCGCCGGCACCGCGTCGTACCTGAAGGTCATCGTGGACACGGCCGCGATGCGTGCCCAGGGCATGGATGCGCCAGCGCTGAAAACCGAGATCGAGGGCCGCTACAAGAGCGGAACCTACGCGGCGCCGAAGAAGCCGGGCCTGTCGTACATGGTCGCTCCGGTCATGCGCGCATTGGGGCCGCCGGACATGAAGATGCACACCATGTCCATGCCGCACCTGATGATCTACGCACCTGGCGCCACCAACGAGGACATTGGCGCGAAGCCGGACCTGGCCGTCGCGGCGAGCCTGCGCTACCCGTTCATCGACAAGCAGGGCAATGCCGAACAGAGCTACATGATCCAGATGCTCGGCGCGACGGAAAAAAAGCAGGTCCTGGCCGAGGAACAGGCGCTGCTGCGCGACCTCTGCACGTACCGCCATGTGCTTTGCCTCGGCGGCAAAGGCATGCAGCACTGAGCAGGCGCGAGGAGCACGTGGCCATGTCTCCAGAGGCCATGCTCGCCGTCCACGCGGTGCTGGGCTGCATCAGCATCGCGGGCTGCGCCCTCATCGTCGTTCTCGCCGAGTGGATTCCGCCCCCGGGCTAGCTTTTGCGTTGCCTAGCCCTGGTTGCGCAGGCTGGGAAAGTCCTCTTCGCGGAATTCCGTTTCGCCGCGCTCTCCGGCCGCGAAGCGCGTCGCCTCCTGCGCGCGCAGCTGCACGCGGCGGATCTTGCCGGAGATGGTCTTGGGCAGCTCCTCCACGAACTCGATGCGGCGCACCCGCTTGTAGGGCGCCAGCTGGCGCCGCGCGAAGGCCAGGATGTCCTCGGCCAGCGCGGCGTCGCCGGTGCGCCCGGGCGCAAGCAGCAGGTAGGCCTTGGGCACGGCCAGGCGCACCGGGTCGGGGCTGGGCACCACCGCCACTTCGGCCACCGCCTCGTGCTCGATCAGCGCGCTTTCCAGCTCGAACGGGCTGATGCGGTAGTCGGACGCCTTGAACACGTCGTCGGCGCGGCCGACGAAGGTGAGGTAGCCGTCGGCGTCGCGCGCCGCCGTGTCGCCCGTGTGGTAGTAGCCGTCCCGCATGGCCTCGGCGTTCTTTTCCTCGCTGTCCTGGTAGCCGGCCATCAGGCCGGTGGGGCGTTCGCGCAGGTCGATGCAGACCTCGCCTTCGTCGGCCTCGTTCCCGTCGGCGTCGATCAGCGCGATGCGGTAGCCGGGCAGCGGCAGGCCCATCGAGCCGGCCTTCACCGGCAGGCCGGGCGAGTTGCCGACCTGCGCGGTGGTCTCGGTCTGCCCGTAGCCGTCGCGCAGGCGCAGTCCCCAGGCGGACTGCACCTGCTCGATGATCTCGGGGTTGAGCGGCTCGCCGGCGCCGACCACGGAGTGCAGCGCCAGCCTGGGTTTCCAGGCGGCCAGGTCTTCCTGGATCAGCAGGCGCCAGACGGTGGGCGGCGCGCACAGGCTGGTCACGCCGCAGCGCGCCAGGGTCTCCAGCAGCGCCGGCGCCGAGAAGCGCGGCGTGTTCTGGATGAACACGCAGGCGCCGGCGTTCCACGGCGCGAACAGGCAGCTCCAGGCGTGCTTGGCCCAGCCGGGCGAGGAGATGTTCAGGTGCACGTCGTTTGGCCGCAGCCCCAGCCAGTACATGGTGGACAGGTGGCCGACCGGATAGCTTTCGTGGGTGTGCAGCACCAGCTTGGGCTTGGAGGTGGTGCCCGAGGTGAAGTACAGCAGCAGCGGATCGGTGGCGCGGGTCGGGCCATCGGGCGCGAAGCCGGTGGGCGCCGCGTCGGCGTCCGCATAGGGCAGCCAGCCCTCGGGCGCCGCGCCGACGCAAATGCGCGTGTAGCCGCCCGCAAGCTGCGCGAACTTAGAAGTCTGCGCCGTGCTGGTCACCACGTGGCGCACCTGCCCCCGCGCGAGGCGGTCGGCCAGGTCGTCGGGCGTCAGCAGCGAGGTGGCGGGGATCACCACCGCGCCCAGCTTCATCGCCGCCAGCATGGTCTCCCACAGTGCCGGCTCGTTGCCCAGCATCAGCAGGATGCGGTCGCCCCGGCGCACGCCCGCCGAATGCAGCCAGTTGGCCACCTGCGCGGAGCGCTGCGCCAGCTGCGCGAAGCTCGCACGGTGCTCGGTCCCGTCGGCCTCGACGATCCAGAGCGCTGTCGCGTCGTTGCCCTGGGCCAGGGTGTCGAAGTGGTCGAGCGCCCAGTTGAAGTGCTCCAGGCGCGGCCAGCGGAAGTCGCGCACCGCCGCCGCGTGGTCGTCGCGCAGCGTGAACAGCAGGTCGCGGGCGGCGCGGAAGTTCTCGTTCGTCATCTGCTTGGGTGTAGGTGGAAGGTCGTCCTGCGGCATGCTATTTCAGCACGCTTGCGGATGCAACGATGCGAAACAAGTTGCTGCGTTTCCAGCATTGATGAATGCGGGCTTGTCTTTGCAATTGCGGCAGCGCAGAGATGTGCGTCATTCCTAATTTTGGATTGCATGAAAATAGCGAATTCAATCAACGACTTGCGCCACCTCTTTCGTGCAACTCAGACTAAAGTTCCGGGCTTTTGCAGCGCACCCTCATTGGGAAAGTGGCAAGAATATGACTCTGGGTGGGTTTGCATTCGGGTGATACCATCCGCCGGATTGCTGCCTTGAAGGGCAATTCAAAAGGGACAGGGGAAATTCATGCACGAGAGTCGACATGTCGTCGAGATGCCAAAGATCCATGCGCTGCAGCGCCGGCATTTTTTGCTGTTCGACGTTATTCCCCTGCTAATTGTCGCGGCGACTCCGTTCTATTGGAGCTCTCTTTACCGCGGCCTGCCCGAACTGGCCCTGCTGTTCGTGATGTGGCTTCTGACTGGCTTCGGAATCACGGTGGGCTACCACCGGCTGTTCACGCACCGTTCCTTTGCCGCGTCCAAATCCGTGCAGACGGTGCTTGCCGTGCTGGCGTCGATGGCCGGACAAGGCGGCGTGGTGTCGTGGGTCGCCATCCATCGCCTGCACCACGAGAAAAGCGACGGCGCCGGCGACCTGCATTCGCCCAATCTGCACGGCGAGGGATTCCTCAACAAGGCGCGCGGGCTGCTGCACTCGCACTTCCTGTGGATGGGCAAGCACCCCTATCCCAACGTCGCCCGCTACGCGCCCGACATCCTGCGCGCGCATCACCTGGCCGCCGTCAACCGCCGCTACATGTGGATCGCCGCCGCCGGGCTGGCGCTGCCCGCGGCGGTGGGCTACGGCATCCACGGGGACCTGCGCGGCGCGGTGTCGGGCCTCTACTGGGGCGGCATCCTGCGGCTGCTCATCCTCGAGCACATCATCTGGTCCATCAATTCGGTGCTCCACGTCTGCGGCGACCGTGCCTACCAGACCAAGGAGAACAGCCACAACATGGGCGCGCTCGGCCTGCTGACCCTGGGCGAGTCCTGGCACAACAACCACCACCGCTTTGCCAATTCGCCCAACTTCGGCCTGCGCTGGCGCAACCTCGATCCCGGCTATTGGGTCATCCGCGCGCTGGCCGCCTGCGGCCTTGCTTCGGACCTGAGGCTGCCGGATGCGGACCAGATCGCCCAGGGATCGCCCGGGTCCTGAGTTCGCCGTTTCCCGTCACCGTCGCGCCCGCCCGGGCGTTCCTTGCCAGCCTAGAGAAGAGGAAATCTGCCGTGTCCACACAAGTCGAAAGCCGCAGCGCGAGCGACATCGCGGACTGGTGCGTCCAGTTCGTCGCCAAACTCATCGATATGCCGGTCGAACGGGTGAGCGTCGACGCCGAATTCGAGTCGTTCGGCCTCGATTCGGCGGCCACCGTAAGCCTGGTCATGGAGCTCGAGGAGTGGCTGGGCCGCCCGGTGGATGCGGAGGTGGTGTTCATGCATCCCACCATTTCCTCGCTCGCGAACCATCTTGCGAAAGAGCCGGCGTGACAGACCGCGCGCGGGCGCTGGAGGCGATCCAGTTCCACTACGACGTGGGTAACCCGTTCTACGCGCTGTGGCTGGACCCGCGGATGGTCTACTCGTGCGCGATGTGGAATCCCGGCATCGCCGCCGACGACCTCGCGGGCGCGCAGCTGGCCAAGCTGGACTACCACCTGGACCAGGTCCGCGCGCGCGAGGCACGTGCACTGCTGGACGTCGGCTGCGGCTGGGGCGCGCTCCTGCTGCGCGCCGTGGAGCTTGGCGGCAAGCTGGAGCGTGCGGTCGGCCTGACGCTCAGCGAGGAGCAGCGCGACCACGTGGCACAGGCGGCGGCGCACCCGCAGATCGCCTGCAAGCTGGAAAACTGGCTGGACCACCGCCCCGAACAGCCGTACGACGGCATCGTGTCCATCGGCGCCTTCGAGCATTTCGCCACCGCGCAGGACACGCAGGAGCTGCGCCTGGAGAAGTACCGGGCGTTCTTCCGCTTTTGCAGGGAGTCGATGGTGCGCGGCGGCCGGCTGTCGCTGCAGACCATCGCCTACCTGAACATGGACCGGCGCGACGCCAGCCAGTTCATGATGGCGGAGATCTTTCCGCACTCCGACCTGCCCTATTTGTCGGAAGTCACCACCGCGTGCGAAGGCATCCTGGAAGTCTCGGCGGTGCGCAACGACCGCCTCGACTACGCGAGAACCTGCAACCTCTGGCTGCGCCGGCTCAAGCAGCAGCGCGCGGCGGCCGAACGCGTCGCGGGCAGGGAAGTGGTGGAGAAGTTCGAGAAATACCTGGCGCTCAGCTCGGTGGGATTTCACCAGGGCAAGCTCTGCCTGTTGCGCCTGACCGCGCAAAAGACATGAGCCGTGTGCTGTTCAATCCGTTCTCGGAGCGCTTTCGCGCCGATCCGTACGAGACCTACGCCGCGCTGCGGCGCGAGCCCGCGTTCCGCGCGCTGGGCATGGTGGTCGTCACGCGCCACCCGGAGGTCAAGGCGGTGCTGCGGGACCGGCGCTTCAGCTCGGCGCTGATTCCCATGCTGGTGGAACGCCGGCTGCAGGAGTTCGGCATGCGCTGCCCGGAGGTGTCCGAGCTCGGCAAGAAGGCGATCGTCTTCACCGACCCGCCGGACCATTCGCGCCTGCGCCGGCTGGCCAACCGCACGTTCAACGAACAGGGCCTGCAGTCGCTGCGGCCGATGGCGGCGCAGCTGGCCAGGGACCACCTGGACCGGTATGCGCGCGAAGGCGGCGATTTCGTGCGCAGCGTGAGCCGGCCACTGCCGCTGAAGCTGCTGCTGTCGTGGATGGACATCGATTTCGGCCACATGGAAACGGTCGCCGCGCTGAACCACGACGTCCGCTATTTCCTGGAGCCGGGGGTCGTGACGCGCGAGCAGTTCGCCCACGTCTACGACTCGCTCAAGCAGTTCCTGGACTTCTTTCGCGGCTACGTCGCGCCGCGCGGCGAACGCCCCGGCGACGACTTCATCAGCCTGCTGCTGGCGCCCGCCGGCGCGCAGGACGGCTTCACTCCCGAGGAGGTCGCGTACATGTGCGTGATGGCCTTCGTCGCCGGCGCGGAAACCACGCAGGCGCTGCTCGGCACGGCGCTGTTCCTGCTGGCCAGCCATCCGGCGGAGTACGGCAAGCTGCTGTCGGGCGCGGTGTCGGCCGGCCAGGCCGCGCAGGAAATCCTGCGCTTCGAGGCGCCGCTGCAGATGACCAAGCGCCTGGCGCTGGAAGACATGGAAGTCGCGGGGGTCGCTGTCCGCGCGCAGGAGCAGGTGCTGCTGTGCCTGGGCGCCGCCAACCACGACGCGGATGTGTTCGCGGCCGCGGACACCTTCGACCTGGGGCGCGGCGACAGCCGCCAGCACCTTGGCTTCGGCTATGGCGCGCACGCCTGCCTGGGCGCCACGCTGGCCGAGATGCAGCTCGAAGTGCTGCTGGAGGAACTGGTGCGCAGGCAGCTTCCGCTGGCGGTGCTGGAGCCGCCGCGCTGGCAGAAGCAGTCCCTGATCATCCGGGGGCTGCAGTCCTTGCTGCTCGACACGTGCAGCTGGGAGACGGCCCTTGAGCACCATCGTTGACATCCTGCGCCAGCGCGCGGAACGCACTCCCGAGCGGATTGCCTACCGGTTCCTGGGAGAGCAGGGCGAGGAAACCTCCACGCTCACCTATGCGCAGCTCGCGCTGCGATCGCAGGCCGTGGCAGATGCCTTGTCGCGCTTTGCGCCGCGCTCGCGCGTGCTGCTTGCGCTGCCGACCTCGCCCGAGTTCTGCCACGTCTTCTTCGGCTGCCTGCTGGCGGGCGCCGTGGCCGTTCCGGTGGCGGTGCCCACGGTGCACCGGATGCAGGCCCTCATGGCCATCGCGCGGGAGTGCGATGCCGCGTGCCTGCTGACGCTCGGCGCGCTGGTGCAGCCGCTGCGCGCCGCGGCCGCCGAGGCGGGATTGCCCGGCATGGAAGTGCTCGACGTGCATGGCCTGCGGGAGCGCGCGCCCGGCGCCGCCGGGTTGCCGCAGCCGGACGACCTGGCCTTCCTGCAGTTCACCTCGGGTTCGACCGGTTCGCCCAAGGGGGTGATGGTCACCCACGGCAACATCATGGCCAACGAACGCATGATCCGCGAGGCGTTCGGGCACACCTCCGAGACGCGCGTGGTGGGCTGGGTGCCGCTCTACCATGACCAGGGTTTGATCGGCAACCTGATCCAGCCGCTGTACGTCGGCGCCGAATGCATCCTCATGGCGCCGCTGACCTTCCTGCTGCGCCCGCTGGTGTGGCTGCGGGCCATGAGCACCTACGCGGCGTCCACCAGCGGCGGCCCGAACTTCTGCTACGACCATTGCGTCGAGAAGATCCCCGAGCAGGCCAGCACCGGGCTCGACCTGAGCAGCTGGCGGGTGGCGTTCAACGGCGCCGAGCCCATCAGCGCTGGCACGCTGCGCCGGTTCTCGGACCGCTTCGCGCCGCAGGGTTTCGCGCCCCGGAGTTTCTTCCTGTGCTACGGCATGGCGGAGGCGTCGCTGTACGTGTCGGGCGGCCACCTGCAGGACCAGTGGGCCGCCGGCCCGGCGCCGGCCGAAGCGATCGACTCGGGGACCGTGCACCCGGAGATCTCGGTCGTCTTTCGCCCGGTCCGCGCCGGCGCGCTGGCGCTCGGGCAGGAAATCTGCGTAGCCGGGCCCAACGTGACGCCGGGCTACTGGGGCGGGCGCGCGGCGGAGTCGTTCTTCGTGCAGGACGGAAAAACCTATTTCCGCACGGGCGACACCGGCCACCTGCACGGCGGCCGGCTGGTGGTGAGCGGGCGCATCAAGGAAATGATGATCGTGCGCGGGCGCAAGGTGTATCCCTACGACATCGAGCGCACCGTCACCGGGGCCCACGACGCCTTTGTCGTGGGCGGCTGCGCCGTGGTGGCGCTCGGGGCGCAGGAACGGCAGGACGTCGTCGCCGTGCAGGAGGTGGAGCGCACGGCCCGCCATTCGCTGGACTACGCCGCCCTGGCGGGCGCCGTGCGCAAGAGCGTGGTGCGCCAGCACGACGTGCAGATCAAGCGCATCTTTTTCGCCAAGCCCGGCTTCATTCCGAAGACGTCCAGCGGCAAGATCCGGCGTACGCTGCTGGCGCGGCAGCTGCAGGACGCTGGGCACGACCCGAAGATCATCGCAACCCTGTGAGGAAAGAGAGCATGACGAACGAGGAAATGAAGGTTTACCTGCAGTCGATCATCGCCAAGACGCCGTTCGCGGCGTCGCTGGGGGCCGAAGTCCTGTCCATCTCGCCCGGGAACGTGGAGCTGGCGGTGCCCGTGGTTCCCGAGAAGATGAACCAGCACCACGGGTTCGTGCACGGCGCCATCCTCGGCTTCGTGGCCGACAGCGCCTGCGCCTGGGCTGCCGGCTCGGTCGCCGGCGACGTGGTGACCTCGGAGTACAAGCTCAACCTGCTCGCGCCCGCCGTGGGCGACCGGATCATCGGTGTCGGCAGCGTGATCAAGGCCTCGCAGCGCACCGTGGTCGCCAAGGCCGAGGTCTACGCGGAAAAATTCGGCGAACGCAAGCTCGTCGCCTTCGCCGTCGCGACGATCGCCAGGTTCGAATCCAAGTAGGGCCGGCAGCCATGTTCGGCGCCGACTTCTACCGCGATCCTTATCCCGTCTACAGCGGCCTGCGCGCCGCTGGCGACATGCACTTCAGCGAGGCTTTCGGCGGGCGTGGGACCTGGCTGGTCCCGCGCTACGAAGGCGCGGCCCGGGTGTTCAACGACCCGGGTCTCAGCGCGGTGCGCTCCCACCGGTTCTTCGACCAGTATTCGCCGCAGGTGCGCCAGGAACTGGAGGAATTCGCCCGGGTGTTCAAGCAGTGGGTCGTCTTTCTCGATCCGCCGGACCACGGGGTGTGGCGCAAGGTCATGATGGCCGGCTTCGCGGCGCATCGCGTGCGGCGCATGCAGGCCGACGTCGAGCGTGCGGTGGATGCGCTGCTGGACGACGCCGAGGGCGCCGGCACGTTCGACTTCATCGGAAAGTTCGCCTATCTGCTGCCCATCCTGGTGGTCGCGGCGGTGATGGGCGTGGATGCCCGGGAAACCCCGCGCTTTCTTGCCTGGGCCGAGGACATCGCGTCCTTCTTCGGCAATCCGGGCGCGCCGGCCGCGGCGGCCAGGAAAGCGCAGGAGGCGGTGCTGGCGCTGCACGCGCACTTTCGCGGCCTCGTCGCGCAGCGCATCGCCGAGCCGCGCGACGACGCCGTGACCCTGATGGTGCAGGCGCTGCAGGCCCTGCCCATGGACGAAGAGGCCCGGCACGCCTGCATCCACGACGTCCTGCCCGCGCAGTGCGCCGGGCTGCTGTTCGCGGGGCATGAAACCACCAGCAATCTCATCGGCAACGCAATGCACGCGCTGTTCCGGCACCCGCAGCAGCTGGAGGACTTCGTCGCCCGGCCGGAGCTGGGGCCGCAGGTGGTGCGCGAAGCGATCCGCTACGACACTTCCGCGCAGTTCAGCAGCCGGCTGGTCGAACAGGCCTTCGAGTTCTGTGCCGTGCGGCTGGAGCCGGGGCAGATCGTCATCGCGCTGACCGGATCGGCGAATCGCGACGAGCGCGTGTTCTCGCAGCCGCAGGAATTCCGCATCGGGCGGACCGGAGAGCCGCAGCCGCTCACGTTCGGGAACGGACGCCACTATTGCCTGGGGTCGCACCTGGCGATCCTGGAGATGGAGCTCGCCTTGCGCAAGCTGGTGACGCGTTTTCCCCGGCTTCAACCGCTGTCCCAGGAGCTGGAATGGACCGCGAATTTCAATTTCCGCGGGCTGCGCTCCATGCAGGTCCGCATCAATTAAGGAGTCCGCGTATGGCCGATCTCGCGTTGGAAGTCAAAGGCGCGCCCGGCGCCCTGATGCTCAAGACGGACAGCATCCCGTGGACGGATTTCCCGAGCGGGCAGACCGAATTCAAGCTGCTTCACGTTCACCTGCAGACGGGCGGCTCGACCTATCTGGTGCGCAACAAGCCCGGAGCGAATCTTCCCATTCACCAGCATCTGGGCGCCGTGGAGGTCTACACCATCCAGGGCGAATGGAGCTACCAGGAAGGCGCGGTCGGTCCCGGCGACTATTCCTACGAGCCGCACTGCGTTGTCCACAAGCCGGCCGGGGAGAGCGACGGATTCCTGCTGTTCGTGATCCAGCACGGATCGACCATCTTCTTCTCACCCGACGGGACTCCCGACTCCATCCTCGATTGCCACCGCCTCTACACGCGGGCCAAGGCGAACAATGCGGTGGCGCACCTCAAGCACCTGGATCACCTGATGATCGAGCGCTGAGGGACGGCAAATCAGCAGCAGAGGACTCCGACATGGATGCAGGGAACGAAGCGGTGCCCGCGGGCTATGTGCCGCACAACCACCGGGGTCCGCTGACCGATCCCTGGGAGCCGATCTTCGAAAAGACGGTCGGCGCCGCGCTGTGGCTTGGCCTGAGGGTGAGACAGGCGCATTGCAACAGGCGGATGTTCGTGCACGGCGGCCTGATCAGCACGCTGTCGGACAACGCGATGGGCCTGTCGGCCGCTCTTGCGCTCAAAGAGCAGTCGGGCGGGCAGTCCGGCGCGGGCGTGACGGTCAACCTGAGCGTGGACTTCCTGGGGGCCGCGCAAGTCGGGCAATGGCTGGAGGTCCACCCGCGGGTGCTCAAGGTCGGTGGGAGCCTCGCCTTCGTGGACGCGGTGGTGCTCGCCGACCAGAAGATGGTCGCCCGGGCGAGCGCGGTGTTTCGCATCCACGTGGAAAAAACCGCCTCCAAGGCTTCGCGATCGTGATGGGCGCCGCCGCGGGAGCTGTGAATTCTTTCCTTATCCTGCATTCCTGAGCTTGTCGCTTCCAAGGCACACAGCCGCGCTACGTCGGAAATGTCCTACGCTTCTGACAAACGGTAACGGAGACACTACCGCTGCGTTGCATTCCGTGATGCAGCGCGTGTCATCGTCCATTCAGAAAATTGCCGTGTACGGCCCAGGATCACACACACATGAGCGAAATTGCGCCCAGGAAAAAATCGGCCAAGGCAACGGCCGCAGTGACGGCCCCGGCTACGGATGAGCTGACTCCCATCCAGACACGTGATGCGGCCGCAACGCGCGCCGCCAACGAACAGTCCCGCCAGATCCTCACCGCCCTGAAAGCCTTCGCCGCAGGCGACTTCCGCACCCGGCTGCCGGTGAGTTGGACCGGCACCGACGGGCGCATCGCCGAGGCGTTCAACGACTGCATCATGAACGCCGAGCGGGTCACCAGTGAGGCCGACCGCCTGAGCGAAACGGTGGGCAAGGAAGGGCGGCTGTCGCAGCGCATCACCATGCCGGGTGCGATCGGCGGCTGGGCCGACCAGGTCACCTCGCTCAACACGCTGATCGACGACCTGGTGCGCCCGACCACCGACATCGCCCGCACCATCGGCGCCGTCGCCAAGGGCGACCTCGGCCAGTCGATGGACCTGCAGGTGGACGGCCGGCCGCTCAAGGGCGAGTTCCTGCGTTCGGCCAAGCTGGTCAACACCATGATCGAGCAGCTCTCGGTCTTCACCTCCGAAGTGACGCGCGTGGCGCGCGAGGTGGGCACCGAAGGCAAGCTGGGCGGCCAGGCCCAGGTGAAGGGCGTGTCGGGCGTCTGGAAGGACCTGACCGACTCGGTCAACCAGATGGCCGGCAACCTCACGGCGCAGGTGCGCAACATCGCCGACGTGACGATTGCCGTGGCCAACGGCGACCTGTCGAAAAAGATCACGGTGGACGTGCGCGGCGAAATCCTGCAGCTGAAGGAAGCCACCAACACCATGGTGGACCAGCTGCGCTCGTTCGCCTCGGAAGTGACGCGGGTGGCGCGCGAAGTGGGCACCGACGGCCGCCTGGGCGGCCAAGCCGTGGTGCCGGGCGTGGCGGGCACCTGGAAGGACTTGACCGACTCGGTCAACTCCATGGCCAACAACCTGACATCGCAGGTGCGCAACATCGCCACGGTGACGACGGCGGTGGCGCGCGGCGACCTGTCGCGCAAGATCACGGTGGACGTGAAGGGCGAGATCCTGGAGCTGAAGGAAACCATCAACACCATGGTGGACCAGCTCAACGGCTTCTCCTCCGAGGTGACGCGGGTGGCGCGCGAGGTGGGCACCGAAGGCAAGCTGGGCGGCCAGGCCACGGTGCCGGGCATCGCCGGCACCTGGAAGGACCTGACCGACTCGGTCAACTCCATGGCGTCCAACCTCACGGGCCAGGTGCGCAACATCGCCGACGTGGCGACCGCCATCGCCAAGGGCGACCTGTCGCGCAAGATCACGGTGGAAGTGAAGGGCGAGATCCTTCAGTTGAAGCAGACCATCAACACCATGGTGGACCAGCTGAACGCCTTCGCCGGCGAAGTCTCGCGGGTGGCGCGCGAGGTGGGCACCGAAGGCAAGCTGGGCGGCCAGGCCGTGGTGGAAGGCGTGGCCGGCACCTGGAAGGACTTGACGGACAACGTCAACTTCATGGCCAACAACCTCACGGGCCAGGTGCGCAACATCGCGGAAGTGACCACCGCCGTGGCCAACGGCGACCTGTCCAAGAAGATCACGGTGGACGTGCGCGGCGAGGTGCTGGAGCTGAAGAACACCATCAACACGATGGTGGACCAGCTGAACGGCTTTGCCTCGGAAGTGACGCGGGTGGCGCGCGAGGTGGGCACCGAAGGCAAGCTGGGCGGCCAGGCGCAGGTGCCCGGCGTGGCCGGCACCTGGAAGGATTTGACCGACTCCGTGAACTTCATGGCGTCCAACCTCACGGGCCAGGTGCGCAACATCGCCGAGGTGACCACCGCCGTGGCGCGCGGCGACCTCTCCAAGAAGATCACCGTGGACGTGCGCGGCGAAATTCTGGAGTTGAAGAACACCATCAACACCATGGTGGACCAGCTCAACGGCTTCGCCGGCGAAGTCTCGCGCGTGGCGCGCGAGGTGGGCACTGAAGGCAAGCTGGGCGGCCAGGCGCAGGTGCTGGGCGTGGCCGGCGTCTGGAAGGATTTGACCGACAACGTCAACTCGATGGCGTCCAACCTCACGGCCCAGGTGCGCAACATCGCCGACGTGGCGACGGCCGTGGCCAACGGGGACCTGTCCAAGAAGATCACGGTGGACGTGAAGGGCGAAATCCTGGAGCTGAAGAACACGCTGAACACCATGGTGGACCAGCTGAACGGCTTCGCCTCGGAAGTGACGCGGGTGGCGCGCGAGGTGGGCACCGAAGGAAAGCTGGGCGGCCAGGCGCAGGTGCGCGGCGTGGCCGGCACCTGGAAGGACCTGACCGACAACGTCAACTCCATGGCCAACAACCTGACGGGCCAGGTGCGCAACATCGCGGAAGTGACCACCGCCGTGGCGCGCGGCGACTTGAGCCGCAAGATCACGGTGGAAGTGAAGGGCGAAATCCTGGAGCTGAAGAACACCATCAACGTGATGGTGGACCAGCTGAACGGCTTTGCTTCCGAAGTGACGCGGGTGGCGCGCGAGGTGGGCACCGAAGGCAAGCTGGGCGGCCAGGCGCAGGTGCCCGGCGTGGCCGGCACCTGGAAGGATTTGACGGACAACGTCAACTTCATGGCGTCCAACCTCACAGGTCAGGTGCGCAACATCGCCGACGTGGCCACGGCCATTGCGCGCGGCGACTTGAGCCGCAAGATCACGGTGGAAGTGAAGGGCGAAATCCTGGCGCTGAAGGAAACCATCAACACGATGGTGGACCAGCTGAACGGCTTCGCCTCCGAGGTGACGCGGGTGGCGCGCGAGGTCGGCACCGAGGGCCGCCTGGGCGGCCAGGCACAGGTGCCCGGCGTGGCGGGCACCTGGAAGGACCTGACCGACAACGTCAACTCGATGGCGTCCAACCTGACCAACCAGGTGCGCAACATCGCCGACGTGACGATCGCCGTGGCCAACGGGGACCTGTCCAAGAAGATCACGGTGGACGTGCGCGGCGAAATCCTGGAGTTGAAGGAAACCATCAACACCATGGTCGACCAGCTGCGCTCGTTCGCGGCCGAAGTGTCCCGGGTGGCGCGCGAGGTGGGCTCCGAAGGCAAGCTGGGCGGCCAGGCCGTGGTGCCCGGCGTGGCCGGCACCTGGAAGGACTTGACCGACAACGTCAACTCCATGGCCAACAACCTGACCGGCCAGGTGCGCAACATCGCGGACGTGGCCACCGCCATCGCCCGCGGCGACCTGTCGCGCAAGATCACGGTGGGCGTGAAGGGCGAAATCCTGCAGCTGAAGGAGACCATCAACACCATGGTGGACCAGCTGTCGGCCTTTGCCTCCGAAGTGACGCGGGTGGCGCGCGAGGTGGGCTCCGAGGGCAAGCTGGGCGGCCAGGCCACGGTGCCGGGTGTGGCGGGCACCTGGAAGGACCTGACCGACAACGTGAACTCGATGGCGTCCAACCTCACCGCGCAGGTGCGCAACATCGCCGAGGTGACGATCGCCGTGGCGGCGGGCGACCTCTCCAAGAAGATCACGGTGGACGTGCGCGGCGAAATCCAGCAGCTGAAGGAAACCATCAACACCATGGTGGAACAGCTGCGCTCCTTCGCCTCGGAAGTGACGCGGGTGGCGCGCGAGGTGGGCACCGAAGGGCGCCTGGGCGTGCAGGCCGTGGTGCCCGGCGTGGCGGGCACCTGGAAGGACCTGACCGACTCGGTGAACACCATGGGCGTGAACCTCACGTCCCAGGTGCGCAACATCGCCGAGGTGACCACCGCCGTGG
>NZ_JACCWG010000216.1 GCF_013697775.1 Ramlibacter sp.
GGCGTTCGCGCGGCCCTGGTGGCAGCGCATCGGCCGCGCCGCGCAGGAAGCCGTGCCGGCGGTGCCCGACGGTGCCGCGCAGATGCTGTGGGCCAACATGGCGCTGCACATGGCGGCCGACCCGCAGGCGCTCATCGGCCAATGGCACCGCGCCCTGGCCACCGACGGCTTCCTGATGTTCTCCTGCCTGGGGCCGGACACGCTGCGCGAGCTGCGCGCCGTGTATGCCGCGCTCGGCTGGCCGCCGCCCGCGCACGAGTTCACCGACATGCACGATTGGGGCGACATGCTGGTGGAAAGCGGCTTCGCCGAGCCGGTGATGGACATGGAGCGCATCACGCTCACCTTCGAGACGCCGGCGCGCCTGCTGGCCGAGCTGCGCGAGCTCGGCGCCAACCTGCACGCCGGCCGCTTCGCGGCGCTGCGCGGGCGCCGCTGGCGCACGGCACTGGAGAGCGCCCTGGACACGCAGCTGCGCGGCGCCGACGGCCGGCTGGCGCTCACGTTCGAGGTCATCTACGGCCACGCGCTCAAGCCGGCGCCGCGGCTTCGCGTGGCCGAACAAAGCGCCATGTCGCTCGCCGACATGCGGGCCATGCTGCAGAGCGACAAACGCGCCCGGGATTGAGCTGGTTTGCGCAGCTTTGCCCCTGGCAGGAGCCCGGCGCGCATGAAAGTGGCGGGTGCGCGCCGCGCTACAATGCACGGTTGATTTGCAAGCGTCGCCCGTGCCGCACATCGTCTTTCGTTTCGCCACCGTCCAAGGCCAGGCCATCCACTGGTTCCTGAAGCGCAACTGCTCGGTGACGCCGGCCCAGCTGGGCTGGCTGTATGCCTCGCTGTGCGCCGTGACGCTCGCGATCGGCGGATTTTTCTGGTTCCACGGGGCGGTGCTGGTGCTCCCCTTCGCCTGGCTCGAGCTGGTGGCCGTGGGGCTGGCGTTCCTGGCCTATGCCCGGCACGCCGCCGACGGCGAGCACATCCTGCTGCAGGATGGCCGCCTGGTGGTCGAGCTGGAGAACGGGGGCCAACTGGAGCGGGCGGAATTCCATCGCGACTGGGTCAGGGTGGAGCCGCGTGCCGGCAGCCGGTCGCTGATCGAGCTGTCGGGCCAGGGGCGGCGGGTGAACGTGGGGCGCTACCTGCGCCCGGAGCTGCGGCCCGCGCTGGCGCAGGAAATTCGACGGGCCTTGCGCGAGGCGTGAGGCACGGCACGGGCCGCGTTGGCGGCGGACGGTTTTGAATTGAGAAGCTTGTTGAGGCTAGCAACGATGAAGAGCATTTCCACCCAAGCCGCGGCGCTCGCGCTGGCCGGGGCTTTCGCCGGCGCCGCCCATGCGGTGAACGACCTGCCGGGCGGCCCGGCGGTCCGCCAGCTCAACCTGCACGCCGCCGCCACGCGCATCGCGGTGGAACAGGCGTGGCTGCACTGGTTCATGCTGATCACCTGCATCGTGATCTTCGTGCTGGTCTTCTCGGTCATGTTCTATTCCATCTGGAAGCACCGCAAGTCGGTGGGACACAAGCCGGCCAACTTCCACGAGTCGGTCACCGTGGAAGTGATCTGGACCATCATCCCGTTCCTCATCGTCATCGGCATGGCGCTGCCGGCCACCAAGGTGCTGGTGGCGTCCAAGGACACCAGCAACGCCGACGTGACCATCAAGGCCACCGGCTACCAGTGGAAGTGGGGCTACGACTACCTGAACGGCGATGCCCAGGGCGTGAGCTTCCTGTCCACGCTGGACAGCACGCACCGCGAAATCTCCAACGCCGGCGCCAAGGGCGACGTGCCGGACAACTACCTGCTGAAGGTGGACAACCCGCTGGTGGTGCCGGTGAACAAGAAGGTGCGCATCATCACCACCGCCAACGACGTGATCCACGCCTGGGGCATTCCGGCCTTCGGCGTCAAGCAGGACGCCATTCCCGGCTTCGTGCGCGACACCTGGTTCCGCAGCGAAAAAACGGGCGACTTCTACGGCCAGTGCTACGAGCTGTGCGGCAAGGAACACGCCTACATGCCGATCCACGTGAAGGTGGTTTCGGCCGACGAGTACGTGGCCTGGGCCGACGTCGAGAAGAAGAAGATGGCCGCCAAGCTGGACGACCCGAACAAGGTCTGGACGCTGGCCGACATCGGCGCGCGCGGCGAAAAGATCTATGCCTCCAACTGTGCCGCCTGCCACCAGCCCAACGGCAAGGGTGCCGGCCCCATCAAGGCGCTGGACGGCTCGCCGGTGGTGCAGGATGCGGACAAGAGCAAGCAGATCCAGGTCCTGCTGAATGGCCGCGGCGCCATGCCGTCGTGGAAGCAGCTGAGCGACACCGACATCGCCGCCGTGATCAGCTACACCAAGAACAACTGGTCCAACAAGACCGGACAGCTGGTGCAGCCGTCTGAAGTGCTGGCCCAGCGCGGCAAGTGACCCGCGCAGACGAATCGAAGAGGTAATCCATGAGCGCAGTTCTCGATCCCCACGGCCACGGAGCCGCAGGCGACCATCACGGTTCCGGCGATCACGCCCACGATGACCATCACCACCACGCCCCCACGGGCTGGCAGCGCTGGGTCTACGCGACCAACCACAAGGACATCGGCACGCTGTACCTGCTGTTCGCGTTCTCCATGCTGATGGTCGGCGGCGTGCTCGCGCTGCTGATCCGGGCCGAACTGTTCCAGCCCGGCCTGCAGCTGGTGAACCCGGAGCTGTTCAACCAGTTCACCACCATGCACGGGCTGATCATGGTGTTCGGCGCGATCATGCCGGCCTTCGTCGGCTTCGCGAACTGGATGATCCCGCTGCAGATCGGCGCGCCCGACATGGCGTTCGCCCGCATGAACAACTTCAGCTTCTGGCTGATGGTGCCGGCCGGCATCATGCTGCTGGGCTCGTTCTTCATGCCCGGCGGCGCGCCCGCCGCCGGCTGGACGCTGTATGCACCGCTCACGCTGCAGATGGGCCCGTCGATGGATGCCGGCATCTTCGCGATGCACATTCTGGGCGCCTCGTCGATCATGGGCTCGATCAACATCATCGTCACCATCCTCAACATGCGCGCGCCCGGCATGACGCTGATGAAGATGCCGATGTTCTGCTGGACCTGGCTGATCACCGCCTACCTGCTGATCGCTGTCATGCCCGTGCTGGCCGGCGCGATCACCATGACGCTGACCGACCGCCACTTCGGCACCACCTTCTTCAACCCCGCCGGCGGCGGCGACCCGGTGATGTACCAGCACATCTTCTGGTTCTTCGGCCACCCCGAGGTCTACATCATGATCCTGCCGGCCTTCGGCATCGTCAGCCAGGTCGTGCCCGCCTTCGCGCGCAAGCGCCTGTTCGGCTACGCCTCCATGGTGTACGCCACCAGCTCGATCGCGATCCTGTCGTTCATCGTGTGGGCGCACCACATGTTCACCACCGGCATGCCGGTGACCGGCCAGCTGTTCTTCATGTACGCGACCATGCTGATCGCGGTGCCCACGGCCGTGAAGATCTTCAACTGGATCGCCACCATGTGGCAGGGTTCGATGACCTTCGAGACGCCGATGCTGTTCGCGGTCGGCTTCATCTTCGTGTTCACGCTCGGCGGGTTCACCGGCCTGATCCTGGCCCTGGCGCCGATCGACCTGCTGCTGCAGGACACCTACTACGTGGTTGCGCACTTCCACTACGTGCTGGTGGCCGGCTCGCTGTTCGCCATGTTCTCCGGCGCCTACTACTGGATGCCCAAGTGGACCGGCGTGATGTACAACGAGTCGCGCGGCAAGCTGCACTTCTGGTGGTCCATCATCTCGTTCAACGTCACCTTCTTCCCGATGCACTTCCTGGGGCTGGCCGGCATGCCGCGCCGCTACGCCGACTACCCGATGCAGTTCGCCGACTTCAACGCCGTGGCCTCGGTCGGCGCGTTCTTCTTCGGCTTCGCCCAGGTGTACTTCTTCTTCTTCGTCGTGCTGCCCTGCATGCGCGGCAAGGGCGCCACCGCGCCGCAGCGTCCCTGGAACGATGCCGACGGCAAGGGTGCCGAGGGCCTGGAATGGGAAGTGCCGTCGCCGGCGCCCTTCCACACCTTCGAGACGCCCCCGCGCCTGGACCCCACCGCCACCCGCGTGCTGGACGCGCGCGTGCAGCCCGAGAACCACTGAGCACGACTGAAGAGCACACGGCCATGACGCCCGAACAGCGGAAGAAAAGCAACCTGCGGCTGGCGCTGATCCTGGCGTCGGTCGCGGTGGTGTTCTTCGTCGGCTTCTTCGCCAAGATGGTCCTGCTGGGACGCTGACGCCATGGGCCGCGCGCGCGAGAACCTCAAGATGACAGGCAAGCTGGCCGTGGTGGCGGCCGGCATGTTCGTCTTCGGCTACGCGCTGATCCCGATCTACAAGCACATCTGCGAGATGACCGGCATCAACATCCTGGCCATCGGCGAACGCGAAGTGCCCGGCAGCTCGCGCGCGGCGGCCAACAGCCAGGTGGACCTGAGCCGCACCATCACCGTGGAGTTCGACGCCAACGCGCACGGCCCCTGGGAATTCAAGCCGGCGGTGGCGTCGGTGAAGGTGCATCCGGGCGAGCTCGCCACCGTGATGTACGAGTTCCAGAACGTGCAGAACCGCACCATGGCCGCCCAGGCCATTCCCAGCTATGCGCCGCGCAATGCCGCCGCGCATTTCAACAAGCTGGAGTGCTTCTGCTTCAACCAGTACACGCTGGCCGCGGGCGAGAAGAAGCAGTGGCCGGTGGCCTTCGTGATCGATCCCAGGCTGCCCAGGGACGTGACCACCATCACGCTGTCCTACACCTTCTTCGAGGTGGGCGGCAAGATGCCGGCACCGCCCTCGGCCGCCGCGCCGGTGCTCGCGCCGGCGCAGCAGGAGACGCGCTCGTGAGCGCGCGGCTGCACATGGCCGCGTCGCAGCAGCCGGACAAGCCTTCGCTGGCGCACACGGTCAAGGCCGTGGCGTGGTCCTTCATCGGCATCCGCAAGAACAGCGCCTCCCATGAAGACCTGGGCAAGCTCAATCCTTTCCACATCATCGCGGTGGCCCTGGTGGGCGTCGCGCTGTTCGTGGGCGGGCTGATCGCCCTGGTCCACTGGGTGGCCAAGTGATTCGACAGATTTAGAGGAAATCAGGAGTCAAGATGAGCTCAACCGCTCCCGGCACCACGCCGCATTACTACGTGCCGCAACCGTCGCGCCATCCGGCGTTCGCGGCCTTCGGCCTGCTGGGCGTCATCTTCGGCGCCGCCAACTGGATCAACGGCGCCGACTGGGCCAAGTACCTCCTGTTCGCCGGCCTGCTGTGGCTGTTCTGGGTGCTGTTCCAGTGGTTCGGCGACGCCATCGGCGAGAGCGAGACCGGGCAGTACAGCCGCAAGATCGACCTGTCGTTCCGCTGGAGCATGAGCTGGTTCATCTTCTCCGAAGTGATGTTCTTCGGCGCCTTCTTCACCGCCCTGTGGTGGATGCGCTCGCACTCGGTGCCCGCGCTCGGCGGCTCCGACAATGCGCTGCTGTGGCCCGAGTTCAAGGCTGTCTGGCCCAGCATCTCACCCGGCGCCACCGCCTCGCCTGGCGGAATCATCGAGCCCTTCCAGACGATGACGCCGTTCTGGCTGCCCACCATCAACACCGCGCTGCTGCTGACCTCGGGCGTAACGCTGACCATCGCGCACCACCTGCTGCGCGACGGCCACCGCGCCAAGACCATCGTGTGGATGTGGATCACCGTGCTGCTGGGCATCACCTTCGTGTGTGTGCAGGGCTATGAGTACTTCCACGCGTACCACGAGTTGAACCTCAAGCTCAGCTCGGGCGCCTATGGCTCCACCTTCTTCATGCTGACCGGATTCCACGGCTTCCACGTGCTGATCGGCATGCTGATGCTGCTGTTCATCACGCTGCGGCTGATGAAGGGCCACTTCACGCCGGACCGCCACTTCGGCTTCGAAGGCGCCGCCTGGTACTGGCACTTCGTGGACGTGGTGTGGCTGGGCCTCTACACCCTCGTGTACTGGCTCTGAAGGCCATGCACGCACAAAGGGCCGCGCAAGCGGCCCTTTCTCATTGCCCTTGGCTCACTGGCCGGCGCGGATGCCGGTCGGCTGGATCCAGCCCATCTTCCAGGCGATGAGGATGCACAGGAACAGCAGGATGGAAAAGCCGACGCGGAACGCCAGCGCGCGCGCCATGTTGCTGGTCTTGGGCTTGCCGTCCTGGCCGTCGCGCATCATGAAGTACAAGGCGGACCCCAGGCTTCCGATGATGGCCACGAAGGCCAGCAGCACAAGGTATTTCATGCCGGCAATTATGCGGGGCGCGGCATGGCCGCGATGAAGTGGCTGCTCGCCGCGGCCGCGGTTTCCGGCGCCGCGCTCACCGCCGGCCTGGGCGTCTGGCAATGGGGCCGCGCGCAGCAGAGGCTGGGCCTGCAGGCGGCGGTCGCGCAGCGCTCGGAGCTGCCGCCCGTGGACGCAGCGGCGCTGCTGGCGGCCCCGGACCCAGCGCAGTTGCTGCACCGGCGGATCGTGCTGCGTGGGCGCTGGAAGGCCGGCCACACGGTGTATCTCGACAACCGGCAGATGAACGGCCGGCCGGGCTTTTACGTGGTGACGCCGCTGCACCTCGCCGGCGACAACGCGAACGCGAATGCGCCGGCGATCCTGGTGCAGCGCGGCTGGGTGGCGCGCAACTTCCAGCAGCGCGACAAGCTGCCGCCGGTGGAAACACCGGCGGGCGAGGTGCAGCTGCGCGGGCTGTTGTCGTCATCACCAGCGCGGCTTTATGCGTTCGCCGGCGGGGAGGGCGGCCCGATCCGGCAAAATCTCGACTTGGCGCAGTTCCGCGCCGAAACGCGCCTGCCGCTGCTGGACCTGTCCGTGCAGCAGACCGGCGGCCCGTCCGAAGGGCTGCTGCGCGAATGGCCGCAGCCGGCCAGCGGTGCCGAGCGCAATCTCGGCTATGCCTTTCAATGGTGGGCTCTGAGCGCGCTGATCGCTGTCCTGTATGTCTGGTTCCAATTCATCGCCCCCCGCCGCAAACAGCGCGCTTGAGCAGCCGCTGGGCCTGACCGTGCACTCTCTGCCGGCGCCGCAGGAGGCCGCCATGGCCGACGAGCAGCGCACGCGCAGCGGCCGCCTGAAGATGCTGCTGGTGATGCTGGTGTGCGCGGCGCCGGTGCTCGCTTCGTACTTTACCTACTACGTGGTGCGGCCGGAATCGCGCCGCTCCTATGGCGAATTGATCGAGCCGCAGAAGCCGCTGCCCGCGGTCACCGCCACCGATCTCGATGGCAAGCCTGTGGCGCTGCCTTCGCTGCAGGGCCAGTGGCTGCTGGTCAGCGTGGCGGGCGGCGCCTGCGACGCCGCCTGCGAGAAGCACCTGTACCTGCAGCGGCAGCTACGCGAAGGCCTGGGCAAGGACCGCGACCGCGTGGACTGGGTCTGGCTGGTCCCGGACAACGTGCCGGTGCGCCCCGAACTTGCCGCGGCGGTGCAGCAGGCCACGGTGCTGCGCGTCGACCCGCAGGTGCTGGCGCAGTGGCTCGCACCCGCGCCCGGCCACGCGCTGTCCGACCACATCTACGTGGTCGATCCGCTCGGCCACTGGATGATGCGTTTTCCGCCGGGCGCCGACGCGGACGCCGCCGCGAAGCTGCGGCGCGACCTCGGGCGCCTGCTGCGCGCCTCCGCCGGCTGGGACAAGGCGGGGCGCTGACCACATGCAGCCGCAGACCCTCTACGACCTCTCGCCGGTGCTGCACATCATGCTGATGGGCGTGGTGCTGGCAACCGGCCCGCTGGCCTGGGTGTGGGTGCGCAACCCGCGCGCGCAGCCGGGCCGCCGGCTGGCGGCGCTGACCCTGCTCACGCTGTTCCTCACCTTCGACCTGGTGCTGTTCGGCGCCTTCACGCGGCTCACCGACTCCGGCCTCGGCTGCCCCGACTGGCCCGGCTGCTACGGCAACGCCAGCCCCGGCGGCGCGCATGCCGAAATCAGCGCCGCGGAGGCGCAAATGCCCACCGGCCCGGTGACGCACGGCAAGGCGTGGATCGAGATGATCCACCGCTACCTCGCCACCGGCGTCGGCGTGCTGATCCTCACGCTCACCGCGGCCGCCTGGCTGCAGCGCAGGCGCGATCCGCGACAGCCCGTCAGCCCCTGGTGGCCGACGGCGACGCTGGCGTGGGTCTGCCTGCAGGGCGCGTTCGGCGCGCTCACGGTGACCATGAAGCTGCAGCCCGCCATCGTTACCCTGCACCTGCTGGGCGGCATGGTGCTGCTCGCGCTGCTGTGCGCGCAGGCGGTGGCGCATGCGCGCACGCAGCAAGACGCCGGCGCGGCGCGGCCGCTGGCCGGGCGCGGGTTGCTGCTGGCCGCGTACGCGGCCCTGTGGGTGCAGATCGCGCTGGGCGCCTGGGTCAGCACCAACTACGCGGTGCTGGCCTGCCAGACTTTCCCCGCATGCCAGGGCAGCTGGTGGCCGGACATGGACTTCCGCCAGGGCTTCGAGTGGTGGCGCGCGCTGGGCAAGACCGGCGCGGGCGAGCACATCGGCTTCGCGGCGCTCACCGCCATCCACTACACGCACCGGCTTGCCGCCTACGTCGTGTTCGTGGTGCTCGGATGCGCGGCATGGCGCCTGCGCGGCGGGCCGCTGCACGCGCAGGCGCGCTGGCTCACGGCGCTGCTGCTGCTGCAGTTCGCCACCGGGCTGTCGAACGTGGTGCTGGGCTGGCCGCTGGTCGCGGCGGTGGCGCACACGGGCGGGGCGGCGGCGCTGGTGGGGGTGTTGACTTGGGCGGTTTGCGCGGCAGTCGCGGTGCGGGGGAGCCCTCACCCCAACCCTCTCCCAAAGGGAGAGGGAGCCAGAGAAGTAACGACGCGGGGGATGGCGGCATGACGCGCGTGCAGCAGTTCTATGCGCTCACCAAGCCGCGCGTGGTGCAGCTGATCGTCTTCTGCGCGCTGATCGGCATGGTGCTGGCGGTGCCGGGCGTGCCGGACTGGGCGCACGTGCGGCTGGCCGTCATTGCCTGCACCGGCATCTGGCTGGTCGCGGGTGCGGCGGCGGCGTTCAACTGCCTGATCGAAAAAGGCATCGACGCCAAGATGCGCCGCACCGCCTGGCGGCCCACCGCGCGCGGCGAGCTGAACGACGCGCAGACCTTGGGCTTTTCCGGCGTGCTGTGCGTGCTGGGCGGCGGGCTGCTGTACGTGGCGGTGAATCCGCTGACGATGTGGCTCACGCTCGGCACCTTCATCGGCTACGCGGTCATCTACACCGTGATCCTCAAGCCGCTCACGCCGCAGAACATCGTGATCGGCGGCGCATCGGGCGCCATGCCGCCTGTGCTGGGCTGGGCCGCGATGACGGGGCAGGTCGGCCCCGAGGCGCTGATCCTGTTCCTGATCATCTTCCTGTGGACGCCGCCGCACTTTTGGGCGCTGGCGCTGTACCGCGTGGAGGACTACCGCAAGTCGGGCCTGCCGATGCTGCCGGTGACGCACGGCAACGAATTCACGCGGCTGCAGATCCTGCTTTACACGCTGGTGCTGTTCGCCGCCTGCCTGATGCCCTTTGCATACGGCATGAGCTCCTGGCTGTACCTGGCCGCGGCGCTGGTGCTGAGCGCCGGCTTCACCTGGTACGGGCTGCGCCTGTGGCGCGAGTACTCCGACGCGCTCGCGCGCAAGACCTTCCGCTTTTCGCTCATCCACCTGAGCGTGCTGTTCGCGGCGCTGTTGGTGGACCACTACCTGTTCTGAAGAAGGGCCGCCCATGGATCGCCGAAGTCTTCTTTGCCGCGGGGCGCTCGCCTGCGCCGCATTCGCGCTGGCCGCCTGCACCGACAGCAAGCAGCAGTTCAAGTCCATCGACCTCACCGGCGCCGACTACGCCAAGGATTTTCAGCTGCCCGACGCCGATGGCCGCATGCGCGGCCTGAAGGACTTCCGCGGCAAGGTGGTGGTGGCCTTCTTCGGCTACACGCAATGCCCTGACGTGTGCCCCACCACCATGGCAGAACTGGCACAGGCGAAAAAGCTGATGGGGGCGGACGGCGAGCGCGTGCAGGGCGTCTTCATCACCATCGACCCCGAGCGCGACACGCCGCAGGTGCTCAAGGGCTACATGGCCAACTTCGACCCGAGCTTCGTCGCGCTGCGCGGCACGCCCGAGCAGACGGCGGCGCTGGCCAAGGACTTCAAGGTGTACTTCAAGAAGGTCGGCGGCAAGACACCGGACAGCTACACCATGGACCATTCGGCCGCCAGCTTCGCCTACGACCCGCAAGGCAAGCTGCGCCTGTACACGCGCTACGGCAGCGGCGCGCAGGCGCTGGCCGACGACCTCAAGCTGCTGCTGCAATCGGCCAGCGCCTGAGGCCGCCTCGCCGCTGGCGCGCAAGGCGCTTCGCCAGCAGCGAGCCCTCCGTTATTCGGCCTTGATATTGCGCATCTGGATCACGCCGCCCAGCAGCGCCGTGTCCGCCTTGATGCGCATCGCCAGGCCTTCGGCGGACGTGCCCGCCACCTGCCAGCCCTGCTGGAACAGCTTCTGGCGCACCTCGGGCGTGCGGGCGATCTCGCTGATCAGCGCCGACAGCTTGGCGACGATCGGCTTGGGCATGGAGATCGGTGCCGCAGCGGCGGTCCAGATCTCCAGCTGGAAGCCGCGCAGGCCGCCTTCGTCCAGGCTGGGGTATTCCGGCACCAGCGGGCTGCGGCTGGTGGAGGTGACGCCGATCGCCTTGAGCTTGCCGGCGCGGATCTGCTGCGCGGCCAGGCCGGGCGGCAGCAGCGCCAGTTGGATCTGGCCGCCGATCAGGGCGTTGATCACCTGCGGATTGCCCGGGTAGGGCACGTGCACCGGGTCCATGTTGGTCTTGGTCTTCAGCAGCTCCATGCCGATGTGGCCCACGGTGCCGACGCCGGGCGAGCCGTAGCTCCACTTGGTGCCGGCGTTGCGGCCGGCCAGGAAGAATTCCTGCACGGTGCTGCCCGGCGTGGTGGTGGCGGCCGTGAGCATCAGCGGCGCCGTGCCGATGAGGCTGATCGGCGCCAGCTCCTTGAGCGGGTCGAACGGGGTGGCCGGATTCAGCATCTTGGCAATCGTCATGTTGCCGTTGATCAGCACGCCGATGGTGTGGTTGTCGGTGGCCTTGACGACCGTGTCGGCAGCGATGTTGCCGCCGGCGCCCGGCTTGTTCTCCACGATCACCGGCTGGCCCAGCGCCTTGGACAGCGGCTCGGCGATGGTGCGCGCCACCAGGTCGGGCGTGGAGCCGCCGGGGAAGCCCACCAGGATGCGCACCGGCTTGGTCGGCCAGGCGAGGGGCGCGGCCGCGGGCGCCGCCTTCAGGGCCTTGGGTGTCGTTTGCGCCTGGGCGAGGGCGCCGCTGGCGAACGTGGCGGCGAGGGCCGACAGCAACAGGCTGCGACGGAACGTTTGCTTGGACATGCGGATGGTTTTCCTGGTTCTCTGGCTGAACAGCGCATGCTAGCGCGTGGCGCGGACGAAAAAAAGCCCGGGGGCGTCCCGGGCTCGTCGACTGTCTGCTTCGCGCGTCACGCGTAGGCAGCCAGCGCCTTCTTCATCTTCTTCATCGCGGCCGACTCGATCTGGCGGATGCGCTCGGCCGACACGCCGTATTCGGCGGCCAGTTCGTGCAGCGTCATGCCGCCGGAGCCGTCGTCGTTCACCTTCAGCCAGCGCTCTTCCACGATGCGGCGGCTGCGCGCGTCCAGTTGTTCCAGCGCGGCGCTGATGCCGTCGGTGGCCAGGGAGTCGCGCTCCTGGCTTTCCAGCATGGCGGTCGGCTCATGGCTCTGGTCGGCCAGGTAGGCGATCGGTCCGTAGGCTTCCTCGCCGTCGTCGCCAGGCGCCGGATCCAGCATCACGTCGCCGCCGGACATGCGCGTTTCCATCTCGATGACTTCCTCGCGCTTGACGTTCAGCTGGCGGGCCATCACGTCGATCTGCGCGTCGGTCAGCGTGTCGCGGTGGGTCTGCGCGTCCGCGTCGTCCTTGAAGCCCTGCTTCATCGAGCGCAGGTTGAAGAACAGCTTGCGCTGCGCCTTGGTCGTGGCGACCTTGACCATGCGCCAGTTCTTCAGGATGTACTCGTGGATCTCGGCGCGGATCCAGTGCAGCGCGTAGCTCACCAGGCGCACGTTCTGGTCGGGGTCGAAGCGCTTCACCGCCTTCATCAGGCCGATGTTGCCTTCCTGGATCAGGTCGCCGTGGGGCAGGCCATAGCCCAGGTATTTGCGCGACACCGACACCACCAGGCGCAGGTGCGACAGCACCAGCTTTCCGGCGGCTTCCAGGTCGTTGCTGTCCTTGAGTTTCCTGGCGAACTCCTTTTCTTCCTCCGGCGTCAGCATCGGCAGGCGGTTCACCGCGGAGATATACGCGTCCAGGTTGCCCAGCGACGGAACGACGGCCCAGGGATTGGCCACAGCCAATGCCGTCGTGCCGGAAGCTCCAATTTGAGGGGACATACCTTCGACTCCTTCTTTCATGACAATCATGTTAGCACTCCACGTCATCGAGTGCTAAGAGCGTGGCTCAATGCCACCGATAGCTTTTTCCCGACAAATATCCCCTGGCAGCAAGGGTGTACCCGGTGACTCCGCCCCTTCGGGCCGGCTACTATGGATACAACGTGTTACAGCCGCAGCCCCTGCGGCTTGCCAGGAGGAGAACGCAGTGCAAGCCATCCTCAACCGCCTGTTCGGAAAGCGAAGACCTTCGTCGTCCCCTGGGGATGTCTCTGGGCTGTCCTCCGAACTCAGTCATGGCGATATCGAAAATTACTATCTGCGCATCATCATGGACTGCCTGCGGCGCCTGATGGTTCCTGTGGACACGGTCTCGGTGGGGGTCAAACCTGTCGGCCGAGGCCCCACAGGCTTGCCAGCATTTGCCGGCTATCTGCGCATCGTGCGCTGGGACGCGGTCCTGGCGCCGGTGCTGCTGCAGAACCTTCCAGTCCTCGACGCGGGTGTGCGCAAGGTGGTGGATGCGTCGGTGATCCTGGAGCACACCCACTTCGACGGGCTTTGGGTGCAGGCGCACGGCACCATGCCGGGCGCGCCGACCGCGCTGGTCGGCATGCCGGCGCAGCTGGTGCGCCAGCCCAGCGCGGGCGAAGGGCGTGGCGCGGGCTGAGCCGCCGCCGAGCCCGGTTTACCAGCGGATGCCAAGCCTGAGGAACAGCCTGCTCAGCACGAACAGCGGCCCCACCCACAGGTACTGCAGGTCCTCGAAGAACGAAGGCTTCCTGCCCTCCATCTTGTGGCCGACGAACTGCGCGATCCAGGCGCCGACGAAGATCGCCGCCGACACCGGCAGCACCCGCTCGCCCATGGCGTAGACCAAGCCCAGGATGATGGCCGAGACCAGCGCCATGGCCAGCAGGAACGGCACCGACCCTAGCCGCACGTAATACACCATGCTGGCAGCGAGGAACAGGTGGGCCGCGACCGGATGCGCCGCGTAGATCAGCCCCACCAGGCTGAGCATGATCAGCGGAATGGCGACCATGTGGATGCCTTCGTTGCGCGGGTCGCGGTGGCTCTCGCCGTAGTGCGCGAGCAGTTGGTCTACGCGGCGAGTGGAGACAGCCGGGCCTGCGGGATGGGCGGTGTCTGCGGTGCGCATCGGCTTCTCCTGGGGCCAAATGCCCCGATGGCGCAAGGCTATGCCATGCAGGACGCGAAATCAACCGGCATCCTGAGCAGGGACGCCGAGGTCAGGACAGCAGCGCCTGCGCGAATTCGCGCGCGTTGAAGGTTTCCAGATCGGCCAGCTTCTCGCCCACGCCGATGAAGTACACCGGCACCGGCCCCATGCCCGGCTTCTTCTGCCCGCGCTCGGCGCCCCATTGCGCGATGGCGGCCAGCACGCCGCCCTTGGCCGTGCCGTCGAGCTTGGTCACGATCAGGCCGGTGAGCTGCAGCGCCTCGTCGAACGACTTCACCTGCGACAGCGCGTTCTGCCCGGTGTTGCCGTCGATCACCAGCAGCACCTCGTGCGGCGCGCTGGGGTCGGCCTTCTGGATCACGCGGCGGATCTTGCGCAGCTCTTCCATCAGGTGCAGCTGCGTCGGCAGCCGGCCGGCGGTGTCGACGATCACCACGTTCTTGCCACGCGCCCTGCCGGCGCTCACCGCGTCGAAGCTCACGGCGGCCGGGTCGCCGCCTTCCTGGCTGACGATCTCCACCCGGTTGCGGTCGGCCCAGATCGCGAGCTGCTCGCGAGCCGCGGCGCGGAAGGTGTCGGCCGCGGCCAGCAGCACGGTCTGGCCCTCGTCGGCCAGGTGCTTGGTCAGCTTGCCGATGGAGGTGGTCTTGCCCGCGCCGTTGACGCCGGCCACCATCATCACGGTGGGCTGGTGCTCGCCGATGACCAGCGTCTTCTCCAGCGGCTTGAGCAGCTGGGTGAGCGCCTCGGTCAGGATGTTCTTGGCCTGCACCGGCCGCGTGGCGCCCGAGGACTGCACCTTGCGCTTGACCTCGGCCAGCAGGTGCTCGGTAGCCTGCACGCCGGTGTCGGCCATCAGCAGCGCGGTTTCGAGTTCCTCGTAGAGCGCGTCGTCGATCTGCGCGCCGGTGAACACCTGCGAGATGTTGGCGCCGGTCTTGCGCAGGCCGACGCTCAGGCGGTCCAGCCAGCCCTTGCGCTCGAGTGCGACGGGCGGCGCGGCGGCCGGAATCTCCAGCGGCGCGACCAGCGCGCTGCCGATCAGGCCGCCCGATGCGGGAGCCGGCGCTGGAACGGGCACCGGTGCGGGAGCCGGAACAGGCGCCGACACCGGCGCCACGGGAGCCGCCGGCGCTGGCGGTTCGGGGCGCAATTCGACGGGCGCCGGAGCGGGCGGCGGGGCCGGCGGAGGTTTTTTTCGGAAGAAGCTGAACATCGAACCGGTTTCTACAATCACACGATTCTATGAAACCACTCCTGCCGTGCTTGCGCGGCCTCCTGTTGTTCTGGTTGTGGGCGTGCTTCGCGCCTGCCTTGTTCGCGCAGACCCGCGCTTCTTTCGAGCAGTTCACCCTGTCCAACGGCATGACGGTGATCGTCAAGCCGGACCGGCGGGCGCCCACGGCGGTGCACATGCTGTGGGTGCGGGTGGGCTCCATGGACGAGGTGGACGGCACCAGCGGCGTGGCCCACGCGCTGGAGCACATGATGTTCAAGGGCACGCCGTCGCTCAAGCCCGGCGAGTTCTCGCGCCGCGTCGCCGCGCTGGGCGGCACCGAGAACGCCTTCACCACGCGCGACGCCACCGGCTTCTACCAGCAGATCCCGGCGGGCAAGCTGGAGGACGTGATGAAGCTGGAATCGGACCGCTTCGCCCACAACCAGTGGCCCGACGACGAATTCAAGCGCGAGCTGGAAGTGGTCAAGCAGGAGCGCCGCCAGCGCACCGACGACGTGCCGCGCGCGCGCATGGGCGAGGTGCTCAACGCCGCCATCTACCAGGCTTCGCCCTACCGGCGGCCGGTGGTCGGCTGGCAAAGCGACCTGGACGCCATGACGCCGCAGGACGCGCGCGCGTTCTACCGGCGCTGGTACGTGCCGGCGAACGCCGCCGTGGTGGTGGTCGGCGACGTCGAGCCGGCCGAGGTGCGCCGGCTCGCGCAGAAATACTACGGCGCGGTTCCCGCGCAGCCGGTGCCTGCGCGCAAGCCGCGCGAGGAGCCGGCGCAGCTCGGCGTGCGGCGGGTGGAGTACAAGGCGCCGGCCGAGCAGGCCTACGTGGCGCTGGCCTACAAGGTGCCGCAGCTCGCGAGCCTGGAGCCCGGGCCGGTGAACGACGATGCGCTGGCGCTGACCGTGCTGGCGGCCGTGCTGGACGGCTACAGCGGCGCCCGGCTGGACCGCGCGCTGACGCAGGGGCCGGACCGGGTCGCCGATGGCGTCGGCGCCGGCAACGGCCTGTGGGGCCGGGGGCCGCAGCTGTTCACGCTCGACGGCGTTCCGGCGCCGGGCAAGACGCCCCAGCAGGTGGAGGCCGCCCTGCGCGCCGAAGTGGCCAGGGTGGCGCGCGAGGGCGTGTCCGAGGCCGAACTCAACCGGGTGAAGACCCAGTGGGTCGCCGGTGAAATCTACAAGCTGGACTCGCTCATGAACCAGGCGCGCGAGCTGGCCGGTGCCTGGCTGCTGGGCATGCCGCTGGACGCCGGTCCGCAGCTGATCCAGCGGCTGCGCGCCGTCACGGCCGAACAGGTCAAGTCGGTCGCCGGGCGCTACTTCGGCGACGACGCGCTGACGGTGGGCGTGCTGGTGCCGCAGCCGGTCGATCCCGCGCGCAAGCCGCGTCCCGCCCCTGTCTCCAACGAGCCGCTGCGATGAACTCCTTGACGACCCTGTTCCGCGCGGCCCTGCTGCCGCGCCTGCTGATGTGCTGCATGGCCGCCGCGGCTGGCGCGGCGCAGGCCGCGCTGCCGATCCAGCACTGGACCCAGCCCGGCGGCGCCGGTGTCTGGCTGATCGAAACCCACGGCCTGCCCATGGTGGACGTGCAGATCGACTTCGACGCCGGCACCCGGCGCGACCCGGCCGCGAAGCCCGGCTTGGCCAGCATCACCGCGCTCATGAGCGAAAAGGGCCTGTCCGCGCGCGACGGCCAACCGGCGCTGGACGAAAACCAGCTGAGCGAAGCCTGGGCCGACCTGGGTGCCAGCCTGGACGCCGGGGCCGGCGCCGACCGCATGAGCTTCAGCCTGCGTTCGCTCACCGATCCGGCGCTACTGCCAAGTGCGGTGCAACTGGCCGCGCGGCAGCTCGGCGAGCCGGCGTTCCCGGAAGCCGTGTGGCTGCGCGAACGCGCCCGCCTGTCCGCCTCCATCCGCGAATCGAACACACGGCCGGCCACGGTGGCCGGCCGCGCCTTCAGCCAGGCGGTCTACGGCAGCCATCCCTACGGCTACGAAACCACCGAGGAGTCGCTGGGGCGGATGTCCGTGGCCGACATGCGCGACATCTACGCGCACGCCATCCGGCCGTGCCGGGCGAAGATCAGCATCGTGGGCGACCGCACCCGCGAGCAGGCCGACGCGCTGGCCGCGGCGCTGCTGGCGCGGCTGCCGCAGGCGGGCGGCTGCGAGG
>NZ_JACCWG010000230.1 GCF_013697775.1 Ramlibacter sp.
ACAACCCCAAACCATTCATCTGGACAGCCAGTGCTTCGGACATCCTGGCCAAGGTCACCAGAGCCAAGGCTGCATTGGCTGCGATCTCACGATAAGTACAGAACAGAGGCGCGCACCACACTAGCGCGGCGGCCGCGCCGCATGGCGGTCAGCCGGCGCTGGCCACCAAGAGTTCCGCCCGGCGCACCGGCGTGCGCCGAGGCGCGCGCGGCGGCGCCTCGCGCAGCTTCTGCACGTACTCCGGCAGGAAGCTGCGCCGGCTGCCGTCTGTAAACGCCACCGTGACCTGCATGCTGCTGGACTCCTCCACCACGCCGCGGCCGTAGCGCCGCACGTTGACGATGGTGCCGCGCGCCGGCGGTGCATCGTCCGTGGCATGGGCCGGCGCATGGTGCCGCCCTTCCCGCGGTTCGGGCAGCGGCTCGGCCGGCTGGCTGGCCAGGTGCTCCAGCACTTTCTCGTGCGCGGCGATGCGCCGGCAGTTGTCGCAGTGTTCACAGCGCTCGAACGGCGTCTCGCCCTCCAGGTGCTCCAACAGCAGGTGCCAGCGGCACTGGCCGGTCTGGGCATAGAACACCATGCGCTCCAGCGCCTCGCGGTCGCCGTCGCGGCGCTGCTGATAGGCGTCGGCAAGCGGCAGCAGCTCGGCGCCGCCGATGTCCTTGCGCAGCAGCCGCACCGTGCCGTCGGCACGCTGCTCCACGATGCCCTGCTTGCGCAGCAGGCCCAGTGCCACCCGCAGCTTGCCGCGCGGGCGGGCCAGCCGGCCCTGCAGCAGCGGCAGGGTCCAGGATTCGCCGTCGGGCGGCGCGTCGCGCAGCGCGCCGCACAGCGCGATGACCTCTTCCTCGCCCGGATAGCGCCCGGCCATGAAGAACTGCTGGATCGCCTTGTCGCCGCGCAGGAACAGCAGCGTGCAGCGCGCCGGCGCGCCGTCGCGCCCGGCGCGGCCGGCCTCCTGGTAGTAGGCCTCCAGGGTAGAGGGCAGCTGGTAGTGCAGCACGAAGCGGATGTCGGGCTTGTCGATGCCCAGGCCGAAGGCGTTGGTGGCGACCATCACGCGGTGTTCACCGCGCATGAAGGCCTCCTGCTGCGCATGCCGCTCGGCGGCCGGCAGCTTGCCGTGGTACAGGCCCACCGATTCGCCGGCCTGGCGCAGCGCCTCGGCCACCGCCTCGGCGGCCTTGATGGTGGCGGCGTAGACCAGGCCGCAGCCCTGCGTGCCGTGCACCAGCTTCGCCACCCGCTCCAGCTTGTCAGCCTCGCGCGCCACCTGCTCCACGCGCAGGTCCAGGTTGGGGCGGTAGGAGCCGGTGTTCACCACGCCGCTGTCCGGGATGCCCAGTTCGCGGCAGATGTCGGCGGCGATCTCGCCCGTGGCGGTGGCGGTCAGCGCCAGCACCGTGGGCTTGCCGATGCGCGCCAGCGCCGGCCCGATCTCCAGGAAGGCGGGGCGAAAGTCGTGGCCCCATTGCGAGATGCAGTGCGCCTCGTCCACCACCAGCAGGCTGACCGGGTGCGTGGCCAGCAGCGCCGCGAATTCGGGGTCGCACAGCCGCTCGGGCGTGACCATGATGATGCGCGCGCTGCCGTCGGCCACCGCGGCATGGGCGGCGCGCGCCGCCTCGGTGCCGGCGGCGCTGTGCATCTGCACCACCGAGACGCCGAGTTCGGCCAGCGAATCGCACTGGTCTTTCATGAGCGCGATCAGCGGCGACACCACCACGGTGCGCCCGGGCAGCAGCAGGGCCGGCAGCTGGTAGCACAGCGATTTGCCCGAGCCGGTGGGCATGATGGCCAGGGTGGAGCCGCCCTCCAGCACGCGTTCGATCACACCCTGCTGGCCGGGCCGCAGGCGCGCCAGGCCGAAGCGCTGCTTCAGCGTGGTGCGCAGCAGCTGTGCCGCCACCGGCGTGCCGGGTTGGACGGCGCTAACGCGCCGGGGCGCCCGCGTGGCGCGCACGGGGCCGCCGGCCCCGCCTGCTCCATCCGCCTCAGCGGTCGTCGTCTTCGTCCGCATCGGCGTCCGCATCGGCGTCCGCGTCGGCGTCCAGGTCGGTCAGCTCCACGGCATCGGCGGCGTCGGCTTCCAGGAAGTCGCCGTCTTCGGCCAGCCGGACCACCTGGTCGGGCAGGATGTCCGCGCCTTCGATGGCGTCCTTGCCGGCCACCGCGCCGCGCTCGCCGGTGCCGCCGGAGTCGCTGTCGGCATGCAGCTCGCTGGTGCCGATCGCATCGCTGCCGCTGTCGGAGTTGTCGCTCGGTCCCAGCAGGTCGGCGTCTCGGCCGCTGGGTTGTACCGGCGCCACATCGGCGCCCAAGATGCTGCTGTAGGCCATGGTGTTGTCCTTTCGCTGTGGATCGGCCGAGTGTCGGCCGCGGTCCGGCGGCGTTGCGTCGGCTCCGGTTGCGCCCCGCTGTCGGACGGCAGCCGCCATGCCGTGGCAGTAAAGGCCCTATGGACCGGCGCCGCGCTTGCGGGCTTAATGAGCACTTAGGTTCATGAACACTCCGCCCCCTCCAGCCCAGGCCGCCTCTGTCACGCCGCTGAGCGAGCAGCAGTTCGCCGCCATTTTCGAATTCGCCAGCATCGGCATGGCGCTGCTGGACACCGAGTCGCGCGTGCTCAGGGTCAACCGCACGCTGTGCGAGATGCTGGGCCGCACCGAGGCCGAACTGGCCGGCGCGCGCGGCGTGGACCTGGTCGGCCTCGACGACATCGCCCGCGACCGCGAGCTGCGCGGCCTGATGCTGGACGGCATGTTCCCCAGCTACCAGGCCGAGAAGCGCTACCACCACGCCGACGGCCACCAGGTGTGGACCCACCAGATCTGCACCCTGGTGCGCGACGAGCAGGGCCGCCCGGCGCATTTCATCGTGCAGGCGCAGGACGTGTCCGACCGCAAGGCCGCCGAGGCCGCGCTGCGCGAGAGCGAGGAGCGCTTTCGCGCCACCTTCGAGCAGGCGGCGCTGGGCATCCTGCACGTGGGGATGGACGGGCGCATGCTGCGCGTGAACCGCAAGCTGTGCGAGATGCACGGCTACAGCCGCGAGGAATTGCTGGGCATGCGCTCGGCGGGCGACCTCAGCGTGGACGGCGGCGAGGCCGGGCGCGTGGCCTCTCGGCGGCTGCTGAGCGGCGAAGTCGCCTCCTATTCGCAGCAGCGCCGCTTCATCCGCAAGGACGGCTCGCAGTACGACGCGCGGGTGTCCGCCACCGTCGTGCGCGACGCGGCCGAGCCGTACTTCGTGTCCATCGTCGAGGACATCAGCCAGGCGGTGGCCGACCAGCGGCGCATCCGCGAGCAGGCCCAGATGCTCGACCAGGCGAACGACGCGATCCTGGTGGCCAGCATGGACAGGCGCATCCTCTACTGGAACCACGGCGCCGAGCGCCTGTTCGGCTGGAGGGCGCAGCAGGCCGTCGGCCGCCCGTTCGGCGAGCTGATGGGCGCGGCCTCCACCATCTCCGACAGCGACACCGCCAAGCTGCTGGCGCAGGGCCACTGGACGGCCCTGGTGCCGTGCCGCACCGCCGACGGCCGGCTGCTGGACGTGGAGCGGCGCTTCACGCTGATCCGCGACGAGCAGGGCCAGCCGGCCGCGGTGGTCTCGGTCAGCACCGACGTGACGCAGCGGCTGGCCGCCGAGCGCGCGCTGCATGCGCTCAACAGCGATCTTGAGCAACGCATCCGCGCGCGCACCGCGGAACTGCAGGACACCAACGAGGAGCTGCGCAGCATCGCCTATTCGCTGGCGCACGACCTGCGCGCGCCGCTGGCCGCCATCGACGGCTTCAGCCTGGAGCTGGCGCGCCGCGCAGAAGCCGGGCTGGACGACGCCTCGCGCCATTACCTGCACCGGGTGCGCGCCGGCGTGCGCGCCATCGGCGAGCTGACCGAGGCCATGCTGTCGCTGATGAGCCTGTCGCAGGCGCCGCTGCTGCCGCAGGGCGTGGACCTGTCGGCGCTGGCGCAGGGCTGGGTGCACCGCATGCGCCAGCAGCAGCCCGGCCGCCAGGTGACGGTGGACATCGCGCCGACGCCGCGCGCCGAGGGCGACGCGCGGCTGCTGGCCGAACTGATGGAGCAGCTGCTGGCCAACGCCTGGAAGTTCACCGGCAACCGCCCGCACGGGCACATCGCGTTCGGCGTGCTGCCGCACGTGCCGGGCGGGCCGAACGCCGCGCCCGTCTACGTGGTGCGGGACAACGGCGCCGGTTTCGACCCCACCTATGCCGCCAAGCTGTTCGTTCCGTTCCAGCGGCTGCACGGCGTGGGCGAGTTTCCCGGCACCGGCATCGGCCTGGCCATCGCGCGCAAGATCGTGGCGCGCCACGGTGGCCGCATCTGGGCCGAGTCGCATGAAGGACAGGGCGCGGCCTTCTACTTCACGCTGGGCGATTCCGGCGCCGCGGGCGGCGCCACAATGGGCGCATGACGCCTGCCGCCGACACCGCTTCCGCTGCCGTCCCTGTTTCCGTTCCGCCCCCGCCGTTTCGCGCCATCGCCGACCTGGTGCGCGAGCATGCCGCCGCCCGCCCCGCCGACGCCGCGCTGCGCCAGGGCGCGCACAGCCTCGGCTGGGCCGAACTCGACGCGCTGATGGACCGCGTGGCCGCCGGCCTGCAACGCGACGGCGTGCGGCCGCAGGAGGCCATCGCCATCTGCGGCGCCAACTCCATCGCCTACGCCGCCGTGTTCCTGGGCGCCGTGCGCGCCGGCTGCGCGGTGGCGCCGCTGCCCACCGGAAGCCTGCCGGTGCAGCTGGCCGGCATGGCGGCCGACTGCGGCGCGCGGCTGCTGTTCACCGATGAAACGGCGCCGGCGTTCGACAGCGCGGCGCGGCGCATCCGCATGGACCAAGGCGGCCTGGACGCCTGGCTGCCGCCGGCCGGCACGCGGCCCACGCCGGTGGAGGTGCAGCCGGAGTGGCCGTTCAACATCATCTATTCGTCCGGCACCACCGGCACGCCCAAGGGCATCGTGCAGCCGCACTTCATGCGCTGGCTGCACGTGGCCCGCGCCGCGCTGTTCGGCTACGGCACGGGGTCGGTGACGCTGGTGGCTACCTCGCTGTGCTCCAACACCACGCTGGTGAGCTTCTTTCCCGCGCTGGCCGCGGGCGGCACGGTGGTGCTGACCGAGGGCCGCTTCGACGCGGCGGCCTACCTGGCGCTGGCCGAGCGGGTGCGCGCCACTCACGCCATGCTGGTGCCGGTGCAGTACCAGCGCCTGATGGCCTGCCCGGACTTCGACCGCTTCGACCTGTCGTCCTTCCACATGAAGTTCTGCACCAGCGCGCCGTTCGCGGGTGCGCTGAAGGCCGACGTGCTGGCGCGCTGGCCGGGCGGCCTGGTCGAGTACTACGGCATGACCGAAGGGGGCGGCACCTGCATCCTGGAGGCGCACCTGCACCCGGACAAGCTGCACACCGTGGGCCGGCCGGCCGAGGGCCACGACATCCGGCTGATCGACGAGGAAGGCCGCGAGGTGCCTGCCGGCGAAGCCGGCGAGGTGGTGGGGCGCTCGGCCACCATGATGAGCGGCTACCACGCGCAGCCGCACAAAACGCGCGAGGCCGAGTGGCATGACGCGCAGGGGCAGCGCTACATCCGCACCGGCGACGTGGCGCGCTTCGACGCCGACGGCTTCCTCACGCTGCTGGACCGGCGCAAGGACATGATCATCAGCGGCGGTTTCAACATCTATCCGAGCGACATCGAAGCGGTACTGCGCGAGCACCCGGCGGTGCGCGAGGCGGCGGTGGTCGGCGCGCCGTCCGCCGAGTGGGGCGAATCGCCGGTGGCCTTCGTGGTGCCGGCGCCCGGCGCTGGCGAGGCGCAGGCGCTGCGCGACTGGGCGAATGCGCGGCTGGGCAAGACGCAGCGCCTGGCGGATGTGCGCTACGTGGCGGAGCTTCCGCGCAGCGAAATCGGCAAGGTGCTCAAGCGCCAGCTGCGCGACACCTGCGCCGCAATGCCGGGCTGAAGGCAGCCGCTGTCGGTTGTGGCCTGCACGCGTGCGCGGCCCCGGCGCACGCCGGGCTGGGCCGATGGCTCATCACCATCGGGGGAGGCAATTCCGCCCCGGTTCTGAGAGAAAACACATGAGCATCCTCGGCAATATTTTCGGCAAGATCTTCCATCGCGGCGCCGCCGCCGCCCCCGCCGGCACGCCGGCTTCCACCACGGTCGCCGCCGCACCGGCGCAGCAGCCCGGGACCCAGCCGACGGCCCCGGCGCCCGTCGCCATGGACCGTGTCGACGTCGAGCAGGTGCTCAACGGCATGGCGGCGCAGAACGGCCAGCAACTCAACTGGCGCACCTCCATCGTCGACCTGATGAAGCTGCTGGACATCGACAGCAGCCTGCAGGCGCGCAAGGACCTGGCCGACGAGCTGCACTACACGGGCGACAAGGGCGATTCCGCGGCCATGAACATCTGGCTGCACAAGCAGGTGATGCACAAGCTGGAAGAAAACGGCGGCAAGGTGCCAGCCGACCTGAAGGACTGAGCCTTGTTGCAGGCGCTGTAGGCGCGCGCCGTGCCTACGGCGCCGCGCCGCCGACAAGGGCATGGCGTTCGCCGACGCGGCGACCGGCTCGCGCCAACGCCAAACCTGCAGGCACGCTGACACGTCGGCCCTGCACGCGGGCGCAACCTGAGGTCATTCCTTAGGGAGACACTGCGATGCAAAAGTTGATGCTCAAGGCGGTCTGCCATGCCAACGGCGACTTGGTGGTCTACGGCGACGCCAAGGCGCTGCTGTTTCGCGCGCTGCAGGACATGCAGGCACATCTGGAATCGCAAGACGCGCAGGCCGGCGACGGTGCCGACCTGCTGCGCACCGTGAGTGTGGCGCGCGACGTGCTGGGTGCCTTCGACGGCACGCTGCCGACAGCGCGCGAGCTGCTGGGCGACCCGCGGCGCGAGCTGGTGGCGCGCAACCTGCTCAAGGGCTGAGCGCGGGCAAGTGCCTGGCGCGCTGCGTCAGCTACAGCGTACCCGCGCGCTTGACGGCGTGATAACGGTTCACCAGCGCCGCGCCCAGCTGCTGCGGCGTGGCGTCCACCGATAGCGTGTCGGCGATCTGGCGGAACGCGTCGCGGCGCTGCTGCGCGAGCAGGTGCGCCACCGCGGCCTCGGCCGGTGCCTGCGCCTGGCGCAGCGGCTGCGCGGCCAGCTGGTCCAGCACCTGTTCGCGCAGGCTGGCCACGATCACCAGGTGGCGCGTGCGCAGCAGCCGTAGGGCGGGGCGCAGCTCCGCGACGTCTTCGCCGCGGAAATTGGTGAGCACCACTACCAGCGCGCGCTTGGGCTGCGCGCGCAGCAGTTCCTGCGCCGCCAGCAGGTAGTCCGAATGCGCGAGCGAGGGCTCGACGTCGTGCAGCCGGTTCATCAGCGCGTTGAGCGACGCCAGGCCCTTGCGCGGCGCGAAGCGGCGCTGCTGGCCGGGCGCATGGCCGAAGGTGAGCGCGCCCACTTCGTCGCCGTCCTTCAGCGCCACGTAGCTCAGAAGCATCATTGCGTTGAGCAGCTGGTCGAAATGGCTGCCCTCGCCGCCGGCCTCGTCGGCGCGCATGCGGCGGCCGCAATCGAGCAGGAAGAACACGCACTGGTCGCGGTCGTCCTGGTACTGGCGCACGATGGGCTTGCCCTGGCGCAGGCTGGCCTTCCAGTCGATGTGGCGCACCGGATCGCCGGGCAGGTACTCGGCCAGCTGCCGGAAGTCGGTGCCCAGGCCGCGCTGCGCATAGGTCTTCACACCGATCTGCGCGAGGCGCCGGTCGCCCGCCAGCCACGTATAGCGCATCAGCGCCGCAAAGTTCGGGTACACGCGCAGCGGCTGCGGCCGGCCCAGCGCAATCAGCATCTCCACGCTGCCGCCCAGGCTGCGCACGCGCAGCTGCGCCGTGCCCATGTGCACCAGCCCGCGGCGCCGCGCCGTCACGCGGTACTGCAGCCGCGCCTCGCTGGCCGGCGCCACGCGCAGTTGCTGCGGCATGCCGTCGAAGTCGAATGCGGGATCGACGCCGTCGAACAGCGCGACGCGCCAGCGCCGCGGTCCCGGATTGGTGAGCACCAGGGTCACCGTGACCGGCGCGCCGAGCGCGAAGGCGCCCGGCAGGCGGTGCGCCAGTTCCAGCGGCGCGCGCTTCCACGCGCGCCGGCTCACCCAGAGATCCAGCGCCATCGCCGCCACGCCGACCAGCGCCGCTGCAGATGCCACGCCGCCCACGGTAGCGACCGGCAGGCCCGCGGCCAGCGCCGCGACGCAGGCGAGGCCGAGCAGCGCGAAGCGTTGCGCGCTGCGGCGGCTGGGGATGAATGCCATGCGCATCGACTGCCGCCCTACAGCCGCGGCGCTTCCACGCTTTCCAGCGCGCCCATCAGGAGATCGTCGACGCGCCGGCCTTCCAGCTGCGCATCGGGCGCGATCTGCACGCGGTGGCGCAGGGCCGGCAGCGCATGCCGCTTCACGTCGTCGGGCGTGACGAAGTCGCGCGCCTCGGCC
>NZ_JACCWG010000257.1 GCF_013697775.1 Ramlibacter sp.
GCGGCCGTTCGAGGGCAGCCCCGCCTGGTCGCCGCTGCTGCACCCGGCCACGTGGCTGGTGGTGGTGGGCGTGGCCACGGCCATCGTGTCGCGCCGCGCGCGGGCGGTGCTTCCCTCGGCGCAGCGCGCCTGGGCCAATGGAAGCAAGGCGGTGCTGACGATCGGGCTGTTCCTGGTGGCCGCGATGGTGCTGGCGGATGCCGGCATCGCCGCGGCGCTGGCGCAGGGCCTACAGCAGGCGCTCGGCCCGTTCGCGGTGATCGCCACGCCCCTGCTGGCCGGCACCTTCGGCGCCGTCACCGGCAGCAGCAACGCGACCAATGGCCTGCTGATGGCTTCGCAGGTCGCACTTGCGGCGGACGGTCGGATTCCGCTCGCCTGGATCGCCGCTCTGCAGAACAGCGCGGCCGCGGCGCTGACCATGCTGTCGCCCGCGCGCGTGGCCACCGGCTGCGCGCTGGCTGGCCAGCGCGACCTGGAACGCGAGGTCTACCGGCGCGCCTGGCCGCTCGGCGCGGCGGCATTGGCGGTGCTGGTAGCCTGCGCAGTCGGCCTGCTGCTGGCAACTGCCATGCTGCGGCCCTGACACCCACAACGACCATGGCCGCTCCCCTCAACTTCCACCACCTCTACTACTTCTGGGTCGTCGCCAAGGAGGGCGGCATGGCGCGCGGCGCGGAGCGCCTGGGCATGGCGGTGCAAACGGTAAGCGCGCAGGTGCGCGTGCTGGAGCAGTCGTTCGGCCATGCGCTGTTCAAGCCAGCCGGCCGTGCGCTCGCGCTCACCGATGCGGGCGAGGCGGCAATGGGCTATGCGGAGCAGATCTTCCAGCTGGGCGAAGAACTGCCGGGCGCGGTGCGCGACGCCGCCACCGGACAGGGCCTGCGACTGCGCGTGGGCATGTCCGACGGCCTGCCCAAGCTGGTGGTGCGGCACCTGCTGCTGCCGGTGGTGGCCGACGGCGCGGCGCGGCTGCTGTGCCACGAGGACGAATTCGACCGGCTGCTGGCCGACCTGGCGCTGCACCGGCTGGACGCGGTGCTGTCCGACCGCGCCGCGCCTTCCAACCCCAACCTGCGCCTGTACAGCCACCGGCTGGGCGAGGCGCCGCTGGCCTGGTTCGCGCCGGCCAACCTGGCCGGCCGCAAGCCGCCAGCGTTTCCCGCCTGCCTGGCCGACATGCCGCTGCTGCTGCCGACCAGCCACACCGCGGTGCGCCCGCGCATCGACCAGTGGCTGGAACGCAATGGACTTCGCCCGCGCGTGGCGGGCGAGTTCGAGGACAGCGCGCTGCTGGCGGCGTTCGGCCGCAGCGGCATGGGGGCGTTCCCCGCGTCGGACTGGTCGCGCCAGGAACTGCTGGCGGACCGCTCGATCGTGCTGCTGGGAGACAGTCCCGAGCTGGTCGAGACCTTCTACCTCATCTCCGCCGAGCGCCGCATCCAGCACCCGCTGGTGCAGCGGCTGCTGGAAGCGGTCCCCGGTTAGGCCGAGGCGTTGGGCGCCGCCTGCTGGATGCCAGCAACAACCCAACCGCCGAAGCCGGTGCGCGGCTTGGTGAGGTGCCACACCTCGTCCAGGTCCTGCGGCACGGCGCCGGGCTGCTCGCGCACGCTGCCGGTGAAGCGCACGCTGACCACGTAGGCGCCGGCTTCTTCCACCACTTCGAGCACCTGCGCCTCCAGCCCGAACACTTCGGTGCGCTGCGTCGCGTCGCCGCGCGCGTCGATCTCGGCGCGGACCTCCTCGAACATCTCGGGCGTCAGATAGTCGCGCAGCCGCTGCAGGTCGCGCGCGTCGTTGGCCGACTGCAGCGCCATGAACTGCTCCTTGGCATTGCGCGAGAACGCGGCGGTGTCGAAGTCGGCCGGAATGGCCGAGGCCTGCGTCCCGGCCGCGGGCATGCCGCCCAGCGCCGAGCCGATGCGGGTGCCGCCGCCGTTGCCGGTGTCGTTGCCACTCCCGCTGCCGAACACCGGCTCGCGGCGCATCGGATCGCTACCACCCGCGCCCGCCATCGCCGGCGACGGATTCGCCGCTGCCGCGCGCTTGCGCATCACCATGCCGATCACCACCATCACGACGACGCCGATCAGCACCATCATCATGATGTTGCCCATCGCCGCGCCGAAGCCGAAGTGCGAGGCCAGCGCCGCCAGGCCCAGGCCGGCGGCGAGGCCGGCGATCGGTCCCATCCAGCTGCGCCTGGCCGGCGCCGCGGCGGCACCGGCCGCCGTGCCGGCTGCCGCGGGCGCTGCCTGCGTGGGTGCGCCCGCCGCGTTGGGTTGCGTCGCCGGCTGCGTGGTCTGCTGACGCTGCATGCCGCTGGAGCGGGCGCCGCCCAGCCGTTTCGCTTCCGCGTCCATCGCCACGGTCAGGCCGAGCGACAGCACGACGGCGATAAGAGCCAATGTTTTCTTCATGAGAGTCTCCTTTGAGAATCGAATACACGCAGAGGATAAGCGCGAACCACGAAAGAAAAAAGCAGAGTTAATCTTCATATTTCTCAGGAAAACCCGAAGTCTTCCAGACTACCAGGGTCCGGAGCTGGGGCGCATCGAAGCTGTGGCGGCATGAATGACGGAAGCGGGGCTTTGGCACCTGCTGCGCCCGGGCACCGCACGCACCCACTAGACTGCCTCGCCATGCGCAAGAATCGCTGCTTTGCCGCCTGAACGGCGCGCTGCCTCTTCCTTCCCACATGTCCCTCTACCGCCTCATCGGCCAATTCGTCCTGCGCCATCGGCTCGCCTACGGGTCTTCGGCCGTGATGCTGGCCGTCATCGCCCTGCTGCTGGTCTGGATCCCGCGCCAGATCGGCCACGTGGTCGATGCGCTGGTGGCCAGCCAGCTGCCGCGCGACGCGCTGCTGCGCGAGCTCGGCTGGCTGCTGGCCGCCGGCGCCGTGGTGTACCTGCTGCGCGTGGCGTGGCGGCTGCAGCTCTACGCGGCGTCGTTCCGCCTCGGCGTGGAGCTGCGCGCGCGCCTGTACGCGCGGCTGACCCTGCAGGGCGCGGCCTTCTACCAGGACCAGCGCACCGGCAACCTGATGGCGCTGGCCACCAACGACATCGAGGCGGTGGAGTTCGCCGCCGGCGACGCGCTGCTGGCCGGCTTCGACGGCAGCCAGACGCTGGTGATCGTGCTGGCCATGATGTCCATCGGCGTCGACTGGCGGCTGGCGCTGATCGCCATCCTGCCCTTCCCGCTCATGGCGATCGCCTTCCAGCGCATCTCGCGCCACGTGCACGCCGCCTCGCACCAGTCGCTGGAGCGCTTCGGCGCGCTCAACGACCACGTGCAGGAAACGCTGTCGGGCGTGCGGACGGTGCGCGCGCTCGGCCTGCAGGCGCGCAGCGAGGCGCAGTTCAAGCAGCTGGCCGGCGCCGCGGCCGACGCCGGCTTCGCCGCGCAGCGCTGGGAAGCGGCCTACGAGCCTGCCGTGGGCATCACCTTCGCCGCCGCCACCGCCCTGGTGCTGGGCGCGGGCAGCTGGCTGGTATGGCACGGCGAGCTGACCCTGGGCCAGCTCACCAGCTTCAGCATCTACCTGGGCCACCTGGTGTGGCCGATGTTCGCGGCCGGCTGGGTGCTCTCGCTGCTGGAGCGCGGCAAGGCCGGCTGGGCGCGGCTGCAGCCGATGCTGGACGCGCCGCTGTCCATCGACGACCACGGCACGGTGGCCGCGGTGCAGCCCGGCGCGCTGGCGCTCGAGGACGTGCGCTTCGCCTACGCGGCCGACGCGAAGCCCGCGCTCGACGGCGTGTCGCTCACGCTGGCGCCGGGCCGCACGCTGGGCCTGGT
>NZ_JACCWG010000331.1 GCF_013697775.1 Ramlibacter sp.
GCTCCCACCACCGTCGCTGCCGCGGCAACTCCGGCTGCGGCGCCTGCGCCGACGGCCGCCGCCGGCGCGGGTGGCGAGGCCCTGTACAAGCAGGCCTGCTTCGCCTGCCACGCCGCCGGTGTTGCCGGCGCACCCAAGTTCGGCGACAAGGCGGCCTGGGCGCCGCGCATCCAGCAGGGCATGCCCGTGCTGGTGCAGTCGGTCACCAAGGGCAAGGGCGCCATGCCGCCCAAGGGCGGTTCCTCGGCGTCGGACGCGGAGATCCAGGCGGCGGTGGCCTACATGGTGAACGCCGCCAAGTAAGGCCCGGATCACTTCGGCGCCTGCCCCGCCGCAGGGCTGGGCACATAGCCGAAACGCCGCGGCAGGTCCGCCGCGGCGATCTCCTGCGGCTGCCAGGCGCCCGATTCCACGTGGTCGGCCGCCCACTGCATGTCCATGCTATGCACCAGGCCGAAGCCCAGCTCGGTGTCCAGGTAGAGCCGTCCCAGTTCGTCGAGGACCGTGCCGCGCACCTGTACCGCTTGGCCAGTGTGGGCTGCGACGCTGCCGTCCGCCTCCACGCGCCACACCAGCGGCGCGACCTCGAGCTCCACATAGACCCGCTGCGGCCCGTTCTGGAAATACCAGCGGCCTTCGGCATCGTGCCCGTAGTTGCGGTGGATGAATCCGACCAGCTTGTCGTGGCGCAGCAGCGATCCCTTGCTGGCCGGAAACGGCCCCGCCGCCTGCACCCGGTCGTCGCGCATGTACCACTGGCCGCGCGCGTCCAGCCCCAGCCACGCGTAGCAGTGGGGCACGTTGGGCCACTTCGCCATGGCCTGGCGCACGATGTCGTCCATGGCCCATTATGGAAGCGGCCTGGGCCTCCGGGTCAGCGCAGGAACGCGTCGTAACCGGTCTTCAGGATGAGCGCCGACACCACCAGCAGGAACACGCCGCGCACGAAGCCTGCCCCGTGCTTGAGCGCCAGGTGCGTGCCCAGCAGGCTGCCCACCACGTTGGCCACGGCCAGCGCGGCGGCGATGTGCCACCACACGTGGCCCTTGAAGGCGAACAGCAGCAGCGCCGCCAGGTTGGTGGCGGTATTGAGCAGCTTGGCCGAGGCCGAGGCATTGACGAAGTCGTAGCCCAGCGCGCGCACGAACAGGAACACGAAGAAGCTGCCGGCACCCGGGCCGAAGAAGCCGTCATAGAAGCCCAGCAGCAGGCCGATGCCCGCTGCGATGGCGGTTTCGGCGCGGGGCGACAGGTGCGGCGTATGGTGGCGGCCCAGGTCCTTGCGTGCCAGCGTGTACAGCAGCACGGCCAGCAGCACAAAGGGCAGCAGCTTGCGCAGGAACTGCGGCGAGGCCACGGTGACGGCCCACGCGCCGGCCAGCGAACCGGCGAAGCCGGTGGCCATGGCAGGCAGCAGGACCGGCCAGCGCAGTTGCACGCGCCGGCTGTACTGCGCCGCGGCGATGGCCGTGCCCCAGATCGCGCCGCCTTTGTTGGCACCCAGCAAGGTGGCGGGATGGGCGGTGGGATAGACGGCGAACAGCGCGGGAATGAGAACCAGCCCGCCCCCGCCGACGATGGCATCCACGAAACCGGCCAGCAGCGAGGCCAGCGACACCAGCAGCAACTCCATGGGCGGAATTGTCGCATCGGCTCAGCAGCGGCCAGGAAACGGAGCGCCAAAAAAGAAGCGCCGCATCAGCGGCGCTTCCAACGTTTCAGCTTTTTCTCGCCGCCGGCACGATTTGCGTCGGCGGGTGGTTTTGTCTCCTCGGTCCCCTCGCCTTCGGGCGCCTTGCGGCCGCGCGATGCGATTGAAAGGACTCTAGCGCGGTCCGCCGCGCCCCGAATCGGGAGTTTCCCGGCCCGAAGCGGGGCGTCCGGGCCTGCGGCGCGGCCATACCGCACCGGCGTGGACCAGCGCAGGGGCGGCACTTGTGTGCATCGGTAACGCGCGGCGCTGGCACGCCTTCGAACCATTCAACCTGGGCCTGACCATGGCCGGCGCCGGCATGCTGTGGGTCGGCTGGTTCGGCTTCAACGCCGGCTCGGCGATCGCCGCCGACGGGCGTGCCGGGCTGGCGATGGCGGTGACGCACGTGGCCGCCTGCGCCGGCGCCATCGCCATCGCCTGGATGCTGGCCGATTGGGTGGTGCGCGGCCGCCCCTCGCTGCTGGGACTGTGCTCCGGCCTGGTCGCGGGGCTGGTGGCGATCACGCCGGCCTCGGGCTACGTGTCGCTGCGCTCGGCGCTGCTGATCGGCGCCGCCGCGGGCATCGTGTGCTACTGGGGCGCCACCGGCCTGAAGCGCCTGCTGCGCGCCGACGATTCGCTGGACGTGTTCGGCGTGCACGCGGTCGGCGGCGTCGTCGGCTCGCTGCTCACCGGCGTGCTGGCAAGCAAACCGATCTCCGGTGCCGAGGGCAGCGTGCTCACGCAGCTGATCGGCGTGGCGGCCGTGTCCGCCTACGCCATCGTGATGAGCACGGTGTTGCTGCTGGTCACGCGCTGGCTGGTGGGGCTTCGCGTCGACGAGCAGGTGGAGCTGGCGGGGCTGGACATCGGGGAGCACCGCGAACGGCTGGGAGCCTGAGATGGGCACGAGCGAAAACCTGGCGATCGCCGCGCACCTGCACGTGCTGCTGCGGCGCAAGACCGGGCGGGTCACCGACACCGAATGGATGGCCGGCAATGCCGACTACGCGCGCGAGATCGTGCGGTTCGCGCGCGCCAAGGCGGTGGAGGACGGCCACCCCGAACTGGCGGAGTGGGCCGGCAAGCTGGAGCATGCGGTGCTGGCACCGCATGAGGTGCGGGCCAAGCCGCTGCTGCAAAGCGCGGCCGATCTGCTGCACGGCGCCGGCGCGGAGAGCGAACCGGCGCGCGGCTACGTGGGCCGCATCCGCTAGGCCGTCACGGCGGCCGCGACAGGGACGGCGGCAGAAGGCGCTGCCTGCCGCGCGTCCCGCAGGATCCACTCGGCGGCCTTCTCCGCGATCATCAAGGTCGGCGAGTTGGTGTTGCCGCTGGTGATGGTAGGCATGGCGCCGCCGTCCACCACGCGCAGGCTCGCCACGCCGCGCACGCGCATGCGCGCATCCAGCACGGCCATCGGGTCGTCGTCGGTGCCCATCTTGGTGGTGCCCACCGGATGGAAGATGGTCGTGGCGATGTCGCCGGCCAGCCGCGCCAGGTCCTCGTCGCTCTGGTATTGCAGCCCGGGCTTCCACTCCACCGGCTGGTACTTGGCAAGCGCCGGCTGCTGCACGATGCGGCGCGTGACGCGCAGCGACGCTGCCGCCACCTTGCGGTCTTCCTCGGTGCTGAGGTAATTGGGCGCGATGGCTGGCGCGTCCTGGAAATTCGCGCTGCGGATGCGCACCCAGCCGCGGCTGGTCGGGTTGAGGTTGCAGACGCTTGCCGTGAAAGCATTGAAGCTGTGCAGCGGTTCGCCGAACGCGTCGAGACTGAGCGGCTGCACGTGGTATTCGATGTTGGGCCAGGGCTGGCTCGGGTCGCTGCGCGTGAAGGCGCCCAGCTGCGAGGGCGCCATGCTCATCGGGCCGCTGCGCTTGACCGCGTATTCCATCCCGATCTTCAGCTTGCCCCACCAGTGGTTGGCCAGGGTGTTGAGCGTCTCCACGCCGGCCACCTTGAACACCGCGCGGATCTGCAGGTGGTCCTGCAGGTTCTCGCCCACGCCGGGCAGGTCCTGCTCCACGGCGATGCCATGTTGGCGCAGCAGCGCTGGCGCACCGATGCCAGACAGCTGCAGCAGCTGCGGCGAGCCGATGCTGCCCGCGCACAGCAGCACTTCGCGCGCGGCGTGCACGTCCACCATCTCGTCGCCGGCCAGCACGCGCGCGCCGGTGCAGCGCTTCGAGCCGTCGGGCAGCGTCTCGATGGTCAGGCGCGACACCTGCGCATGGGTCCACAGCTCGAAGTTGGGACGGCCGTAGCAGACCGGCCGCAGGAAGGCCTTGGCGGTGTTCCAGCGCCAGCCGTTCTTCTGGTTCACCTGGAAGTAGCCGACGCCTTCGTTGTCGCCGCGGTTGAAGTCCTCGGTGTGCGGAATGCCGGCTTCCTGCGCCGCTTCGGCAAAAGCGTCGAGGATGTCCCAGCGCAGGCGCTGGCGCTCCACGCGCCATTCGCCGCCCGCGCCGTGCGCCGCGTCGGCGCCCTTGTAGAAGTCCTCGTGCTTCTTGAAGTAGGGCAGGCAGTTGTCCCAGGTCCAGTTGGCGTCGCCGGTGAGCCGGGCCCAGCCGTCGTAGTCGCGCGCCTGGCCGCGCATGTAGATCATGCCGTTGATGCTGGAGCAGCCGCCCAGCGCCTTGCCGCGCGGATAGCGCAGGCTGCGCCCGTTCAGGCCGGCGTCGGGCTCGGTGTTGTACAGCCAGTCGGTGCGCGCGTTGCCGATGCAGTACAGGTAGCCGACCGGGATGTGGATCCAGTGGTAGTCGTCGCGCCGGCCGGCCTCGATCAGCAGCACGCGGTAGCGCCCGCCGGCGCTCAGCCGGTTGGCGAGCAGGCACCCGGCGGTGCCCGCGCCGATGATCACGTAGTCGAACGTTGTGTCGCTCATGCCCCTCGCGTCCTTTGTTGCCGGAACCGGGTCCGGCGCGCCTTATTTTGACGTCGGGAACATGAACTCGGCGCCTTTCGCGATGCTTTCCGGCCAGCGCTGCATGATCGACTTCTGCTTGGTGTAGAAGCGCACGCCTTCCTCGCCGTAGGCGTGCATGTCGCCGAACATGCTTTTCTTCCAGCCGCCGAAGCCGTGCCAGGCCATCGGCACCGGGATCGGCACGTTGATGCCGACCATGCCGACCTGCACGCGCCGCGCGAATTCGCGCGCCACGTTGCCGTCGCGCGTGAAGCAGGCCACGCCGTTGCCGTACTCGTGCGAGTTCACCAGCTCCAGCGCCTCGGCCATGTCCTTCACGCGGGCGCAGCCCAGCACCGGGCCGAAGATCTCGTCCTTGTAGATCTTCATATCGGCGGTGACGTTGTCGAACAGCGTGCCGCCCAGCCAGAAACCGTTGTCGCAGCCGCTGCCGGCTGCCGCGCCCTGGAACTTGCGGCCGTCGACCACCAGCTTGGCGCCTTCGGTTTCGCCCTGCGCGATGTAGCCGGCGATGCGCTGGTGCGCCGCGCCGCTGATGACCGGGCCCATTTCGGCGTCGGGGTCGGTGCCGTTCTTCACCTTCAGCGCGCGCGTGCGCTCGGCCAGCACCGGGATCAGCTTGTCGGCCGCCGAGCCCACCAGCACGCCCAGCGACACCGCCATGCAGCGCTCGCCGGCGGCGCCGAAGGCCGAGCCGATCAGCGCGTCGGCGGCCTGCTCCATGTCGGCGTCGGGCATCACCACCATGTGGTTCTTCGCGCCGCCCAGCGCCTGCACGCGCTTGCCGAACCTGGCGCCGGTTTCGTAGATCTTCTGCGCCACCGTGGTGGAGCCGACGAAGGAGATCGCCTTCACGTCCGGGTGTTCCAGCAGCGCATCGACCGCGTCCTTGTCGCCCTGCACCACGTTGAACACGCCGTCGGGCAGGCCAGCTTCCTTGAACAGCCGCGCCATCAGCAGGGACGCGCTCGGGTCCAGCGGGCTGGGCTTCAACACGAAGCAGTTGCCCGCGGCCACGGCCACCGGGAACATCCACATCGGCACCATCGCCGGGAAGTTGAACGGCGTGATGCCGGCCACCACGCCCAGCGGCTGGCGCAGCGTCCAGTTGTCGATGCCGGTGGACACCTGGTCGGTGTACTGGCCCTTGAGCAGCTGCGGGATGCCGCAGGAGAACTCCACGATCTCGATGCCGCGCATCACCTCGCCCTGCGCGTCGCTGAACACCTTGCCGTGTTCGGCGGTGAGGATGCGCGCCAGGTCGTCCTTGTGCTTGTTCAGCAGCTCCAGGAACTTGAACATCACGCGCGCGCGGCGGATCGGCGGCGTGTCGGCCCAGGCGGGGAAGGCCGCCTGCGCGGTTGCCACGGCGGCGGCCACTTCCTCGGCGCTGGCCAGGGCGACCCTGCCGCTCACCACGCCTGTGGCCGGGTTGAACACGTCTGCGCGCCGGCCGCTCTGGCCGGGAACGATGCGCCCGCCGACCCAGTGTTCGATGGAGGCGAGGGCGGCGGTGGCGATGGATTTGTCGGGTGCGTTCATGGCGGTATTCCTTGCGTGGGGCAGTCGGCGCAGTCTAGGCGCTGCCTTCCGGTTTGGAAAGCTCGCTTTCCTGACCAGATTGTTCGCATAATTGAACAGTTCCCATGAAGACGCCCGCCACTCCCTCGTTTGCCGACCTGCACCTGCTGACCGTGCTGGCCGAGACGCGCAGCTACACGCAGGCGGCGCGCCGCCTGGGCATTTCCAAGGCCTCGGCCAGCGGGCGCGTGGCCGAGCTGGAGCGCGCGGCCGGCGTGCCGCTGGTGCGCCGCACCACGCGTTCGGTGGTGCTCACCCAGGCCGGACAGCAGCTGGTGGAGGACACGCGCGCGCCGTTCGAGCGCATCGCGCAGAGCTTCGCCGGCATCCGCGACCTGGCCGGCTCGCCGCGCGGGCTGGTGCGCCTCACCGCACCGGTGGCGCTGGGCCGCCAGCACCTGGCGTCGCTGCTGCCGGCCTTCCTGGCACGGTATCCGGAAATCCGGCTGGAGCTGGACCTGAACGACCGCTTCGTCAATCTGGCGCAGGAAGGCTTCGATCTCGCCATCCGGCACACGCAGGCGCCGCCGGACACCCACGTGGCCTGGGCGCTGTGCCCGTCGCGCTCGGTGCTGGTCGCCGCCGCCAGCTACCTGCGGCAGGCCGAAGCGCCGGCGCATCCAAGCGACCTGGCGCGGCACGCCTGCCTGCTGTATTTGCGCGACGGCGGCCAGAGCTGGTCGTTCGAACGCATGTCCGGGCAAAAGGTGGGCCGCAGGACCGAGCCCGAGCGCGTGGCGGTGGCCGTGAACGGACCATTGAAGGCCAACAACAGCGAGGTGCTGCGCCAAGCGGTGCTGGACGGCCTGGGCATCGGCCTGCTGCCGGACTTCACCGCCACCGGCCACCTGGGCGCGAACGAACTGGTGCAGGTGCTGCCGCAGTGGCGCCCGCTCGGCTTCTTCGGCGATGCGATCTACGCCATCCGGCCCTGGTCGCCGCAGGTGCCGCGCGCGGTGCAATGCCTGGTCGACCACCTGCGCGAGCAGCTGGCGCCGGGCTTTTCGCTCGCCGGATGAGCCAGACCGTTGTTTTCCTACAGCCCAGATGGCGGCTCTGCCGCTAGGATGGCAGGCTCACGCCATGGTGGAACCCACGCCCCGCATCGAACCCCCGCCTTCGCCCTCCGAGCCCGTGCGCTTGCTGGGCGAGTGGACAGCCGCGCAATTCGCCGAGCGGCGCCGCTTCCGGCAGCTGCGTGCCGGCCTGCCGGCGCCGGGGGCCACGCAGGCCTGGGACCTGCGCGAGGCCAGCCAGCTGGACCACGTGGGCGCCCAGCTGCTGTGGGACCACTGGCAGCAGCAATGGCCGGCCAAGCTGGAGCTGCTGCCCGCGCAGCGCGCGGTGCTGGAGCGCGTGGCGCAATTCACCACCGCGGTGCCGGCGCTGGCGCGGCCCACGGCGCGGCAGCTGTTCCTGGCGCTCGGCGGCCAGATCCTGCATTTCCTCGGCCATATCCGCGCCGTCGTCGCCCTGCTGGGACAGCTGGCGTTCGACGTGGGCCGGATGGTCGCGCTGCCGCACACCGCGCCGTGGCGCGACCTGTCGGGCAACCTGTACCGCATCTGCGCCTCCGCGCTGCCGATCACGGCGCTGGTGGGCCTGCTGATCGGCGTGGTGCTGGCCTACCTCACCGCGCGCCAGCTGCACCAGTTCGGCGCCGACGCGTACATCATCAACATCCTGGGCATCGGCCTCATCCGCGAGCTGGGGCCGATGCTGGCGGCGATCCTGATCGCCGGCCGCTCGGGCTCGGCCATCACGGCGCAGATCGGCGTCATGCGCGTCACCGAGGAACTCGACGCCATGAGCGTGATGGGCATCTCGCACAGCTACCGCCTGGTGCTGCCGCGCGCGCTGGCGTTGGCCATTGGCATGCCGCTGATCAGCGTGTGGACCACGCTGTGCGCGCTGGCCGGCGGCATGGTGATCTCGGCGGTGCAGCTGGACATCACGCCCACCTATTTCCTGACGGCGCTGCCGGAGGCGGTGCCGGTGAGCAACCTGGTGCTGGCGACCTGCAAGGCGGTGGTGTTCGGCATCCTGATCGCGCTGGTCGGCTGCCATTTCGGCCTGCGCGTGGAGCCCAACACCGACAGCCTGGGCCGCGGCACAACGTCCTCGGTGGTCACCGCCATCACGGTGGTGATCCTGGTGGACGCGCTGTTCGCCATCGTGTTCAAGGACGTGGGCGGCTGATGGACACGCAGCAGCTCGAAGAACCCGCCGCGCTGCCGCCGGCCGGCGTGCCGATGGTGGAGATCCGCAAGCTCTCGTCGGTGTTCGTCACGCCGGCCAAGCGCGCGGTGATCCACAAGGACCTGGATCTCACCGTGCAGCGCGGCGAGGTGCTGTCCATCGTCGGCGGCTCGGGCACCGGCAAGACGGTGCTGCTGCGCCAGATCCTCGGGCTGGAGACGCCGGCGGCCGGCGAGGTGCGCCTGCTGGGCCAGCCGATCCAGGAGTTGTCGCGCAAGGGCGCGGCCAGCCGCATCGGCATGCTGTTCCAGCACGGCGCGCTGTTCTCCGCCTTCAGCGTGCTGGAGAACGTCGCCTTCCCGCTGCGCGAGCTGCGCTCGCTGCCCGACGCGCTGGTGCGCGAAGCCGCGATGGTCAAGCTGCAGATGGTGGGACTGAAGCCGTCGGACGCCGACAAGCGCCCCTCGGAGCTCTCGGGTGGCATGATCAAGCGCGCGGCGCTGGCGCGCGCGCTGGTGATGGATCCACCGCTGCTGCTGCTGGACGAGCCCACGGCGGGGCTGGACCCGGACAGCTCCGACGGCTTCGTGCGGCTGCTGCGCTCGCTGCACCGCGACCTGCAGCTGACCGTCATCATGGTCACGCACGACCTGGACACGCTGTTCGAGCTGTCCACGCGCATCGCCGTGCTGGCGGACCAGCGGGTGATCGTAAGCGGTACGCCCAAGCAGGTGATCGCCCATCCGCACCCGTTCATCCACGACTTCTTCCTGGGCGAGCGCGGCCAGCGGGCGATGGAACTGCTGCGCGAATATCCGTTTGCCGTCTAACTTTGAAAAGCCGCCTGCGGCGGCTTTTCAAAGTTGGTTGGTTGGTGCTTGCAGGCCCGGCGAAGCCGGTTCCTGCAAGCAGGTGAGACTGCGCTGCACTTCGTTTCGCGCAGTCCGGGGCGGGTGGCGTGCTGCCTGCCAAATGGATCACGCGAAACAACGTGCAGCGTGGTCCCTCTTGCGGGAAGGAACCGGCTTTGCCGGGCCTTCCCGCACAAATTGAACGCACTCGCAAAAGTCGCGCAGCGACTTTTGCGAGTGAAAGAGGTTTATGGAAAACAAAGCCCATGCCCTGGCGGCCGGCATCTTCGTGGTGGCCTGCGCGGTGCTGCTGCTCGGCCTGGCTGCCTGGCTGACGCGCGACACCGGCGTGCGCGACGTCTACGAGATCTCCACGCGCGAGACCGTCACCGGCCTGCAGACGCAGGCGCCGGTGCGCTTTCGCGGCGTGGACGTGGGCAAGGTCGCATCCATCACGTTCGACCCGAAGGAGCAAGGCAACGTTCTGCTGCGCCTGGAGGTCGATCGCGAGGTGCCCATGACCAAGGATACCTTCGCCACGCTCAGCTACCAGGGCGTCACCGGCCTGGCCTTCATCCAGCTGTCGGACCACGGCAAGCAGGCCGTGCGGCTCGTGCCCGGCAGCGGTGCGCCGCCGCGCATTCCGCTGGAACCGGGCCTGGTGGCCAAGCTGCAGGACAAGAGCGAAGCCATCCTTGACCAGGTGGAGCAGGTGACCGGGCGGCTGAACAAGGTGCTGAGCGACGACAACCAGAAGCGCCTGACCTCGGCCATCGTGCGGCTGGACGACACCCTGGCCAGCACCGGCCAGCTCGTGCAGCGGCTGGACCAGACGGTGGCCAAGCGCGTCGACCCGGCGCTGGCCGAGGCCACCACCACGCTGCGCTCGGCGCGCCAGGCCGCCGACGCGGTGGGCCGCACCGCCGCCGACTTCGGCAGCACCGCGCGCCGGCTCAACGCCAAGGACGGACCGGTGGACCGGCTGGCCGACGGCGCGCAGGCGCTGTCGCACGCGGCCGATTCGTTCAACACCGCCACCTTGCCGCGCATCAACCAGGTGGCCGAGGACAGTTCGCGCGCGGTGCGCCAGCTGGGCCGCGCGGCCACCGGCGTGCGGGAGAATCCGCAATCGCTGATCTTCGGCAACGGCACGGTGCAGCCGGGGCCGGGCGAGCCGGGCTTCCAGTCGCCGGGAGCGGGGAAATGATGAAACAACGCGCCGTCCTTCGCCTTTTGGCCCCTGTCGCCGCCGCCGCGGTGTTCGCCCTCGCGGGCTGCAGCGCCTTGCCGGACAAGCCGGTGCGCCAGACGCAGTACGACTTCGGCCCAGGTGCCGAGGCCACGCAGCCCACGGGCACCGACCTGGGGGCGCTGCTGCTGGCTGATGTGGACGCGGCCGGCTCCTTCGAGAGCACGGCGCTGCTGTACCGCCTGAGCTACGTGAACGAGCACGAGCTGCGCCCGTACGCCTTCGCGCGCTGGAGCGCGCAGCCGGCGCAGCTGGTGCGCCAGCGCCTGCGCGAACAGCTGGGCCGCGAGCACCTGGTGCTCGACACCGAAGAGGCGTCGGCACTGATGCGCGCCAGCGGCGCGCGACCGCGCGTGCTGCGCGTCGCGCTGGAGGAGTTCACGCAGTCGTTCGAGGCGCAGACGCAAAGCAGCGGCTCGATCCGCCTGCGCTGCACCCTGCTGGACAACACGGTGGGCGGCGAAAAACTGATCGGCCAGCGGGTGATCACGGTGCGGCGCCCCGCGCCGACGGCGGACGCCCCGGG
>NZ_JACCWG010000332.1 GCF_013697775.1 Ramlibacter sp.
GGTGAGCGCCGCGGCGCAGGCCGCGCACGACGCCGGCTGCCCGCTGGGCGTGCTGCCGCAGGGCACCTTCAACTTCTTCGGCCGCGAGCACGGCCTGCCGCAGGATGTGGAGCAGGGCGTGCAGGTGCTGCTGGCCGGCACGCCGCGGCCGGTGCGCGTGGGCCTGGTGAACGAACGGCTGTTCCTGGTCAACGCCAGCATGGGGCTGTATCCGCAGCTGCTGGAGGACCGCGAGACCTTCAAGCAGCGCATGGGCCGTCGCCGCTGGGTGGCGATGCTGGCGGGCATGCGCACCGTGCTGGGCTGGCATGGCAAGCTCATGCTGGAAGTCGAGCAGGACGGCGAATTGCGCCGCATCCACACCCCCACGCTGGTGGTCGGCGCCAACACTTTGCAGCAGGAGCGCATCGGCCTGCCGCCGCAGCTGCTGGCGCAGGTGGAAGAGGGCAGCCTGGCGGCGATGGCCGTGCGCCCCGGCGGGCCCTGGGCCAAGTGGCGGCTGATGGGCCGCGGCGTGATCGGCCGCCTCGGCCAGAGCGAGGAGGTGGAGAGCTTCACCTTCCGCTCGCTCAACGTGCAGACGCCGCACGCCAGGCGCGTGAAGGTCGGCATCGACGGCGAGGTGCAATGGATGGTGCCGCCGGTGCGCTTCTCGGTGGCGCCGCGGCCGCTGATGGTGGTGCTGCCGGCAGCGGGCCAGGCATGAGTCTTCTGCTGCACATCTCGGACGCGCATTTCGGCACCGAGCAGCCGCCGGTGGTGCAGGCGCTGCGCATGCTGGCGCGCGACCGCCGGCCGGATGCGCTGATCTTCAGCGGCGACGTGACGCAGCGCGCCCGGCGCGCGCAGTTCGCCGCCGCCGCGCGCTTCGTGGAGTCGCTGGGCATCACGCGCCGCATGGCGCTGCCCGGCAACCACGACATTCCGCTGCTCAACGTGTTCGCGCGCGCGCTGCAGCCGTACGGCGGCTACATCCGCGCCTTTGGCCACGACCTGGAGCCGGTGCTGCAGGGCGCCGACTTCGTCGCCATTGGCGTCAACACCACGCGGCCCGGGCGGCACAAGGACGGCGAGGTGTCGCCCGAGCAGGTGGAACGCGTCGCCGCGCTGCTGCGCAATGCGCGGCCGGGCCAGCTGCGCATCGTCGTGACGCACCAGCCCTGCGCGCTGCCCAACACGCAGGACGAGACCGACCGCCTGCACGGCGCCGACCCGGCGATCCGCGCCTGGGCCGATGCCGGCGCCGACCTGGTGCTGGGCGGCCACATCCACCTGCCCTACGTGCTGGACCTGTCGCAGCAGCCCTGGGCCGCTTCGCGCCGCATGTGGTGCGTGCAGGCCGGCACGGCGTTGTCCTCGCGCGTGCGGCACGGGATCCCCAACTCGGTCAACCTGATCCAGTGGAAGGCGCCCGCCGCCGGCGCGCCGCGCACGTGCATCGTGGAGCGCTGCGACTTCGACGCGACGCGCGGGCGCTTCGTCTTCGCGCCGGCAGAGGAGCTGGTGCTGGGGTGAGGCGCTACTGCGCCACCCAACCACCGTCCATGTTCCAGGCCACGCCCCGCACGTTGTTGGCGGCGGGAGAGCAGAAGAACACCGCGAGTTCACCCAGTTCCGCGGCCGTGGTGAACTGCAGCGACGGCTCTTTTTCCGCCAGCAGCTGCTTTTGGGCTTCCTCGTTGGAAATGCCCTGTTCGGAAGCACGCGCGTCCACCTGCTTTTGCACCAGCGGCGTCAGCACCCAGCCGGGGCAGATCGCGTTGCAGGTGATGCCGGTGGTGGCGTTCTCCAGTGCGGTGACCTTGGTCAGGCCGACGATGCCGTGCTTGGAGGCCACATAAGCCGACTTCTGCGCCGACGCCACCAGGCCGTGCGTCGAGGCCACGTTGATGATGCGGCCCCAGTTGGCCTGCTGCATCGCAGGCAGCGCGAGCCGCGTGGTGTGGAAGGCGCTGGTCAGGTTGATGGCGATGATGGCGTCCCAGCGCTCGGGCGGGAACGACTCGATCGGCGCCACGTGCTGGATGCCGGCATTGTTGATCAGGATGTCCACGCGGCCGAACTGGGCGGCGCAGAACGTCATCATGTCCCCGATTTCCGCCGCCTTGCTCATGTCGGCGCCGTGGTAGGCCGCCTTGACACCCAGCGCCTCCACCTGGGCCTTGGGACCTTCGGTGTCGCCGAAGCCGTTGAGCACGATGCTGGCGCCTTGCCGCGCCAGGGCCAGGGCGATTCCCAGGCCGATGCCGCTGGTGGAGCCGGTGACGAGGGCGGTCTTGCCTTTGAGCATGGGCGGGTCTGCGCTTTCAGTGGGTGGTGAGTTGGTACGATGAGGCCATCTTGGCAGGCGGCATCGAACGAAGTATCGGGCTTTTCACCATGGCGGAACCTACGCTGAATTACGTAACCTGCGCGCAGCCCGCGGGTGGAAGCCACCGCATGGCCTACTGGTCCTGGGGCGATGCCGCGGCCCCGCACCTAGTGGTCTGCGTCCACGGCTTGTCGCGCCAGGGCCGCGACTTCGACGTGCTGGCCCGGACCCTGGTCGCGCGTTCGCCGCGGCCGCTGCGGGTGGTCTGTCCTGACGTGGTGGGGCGCGGGCGCAGCGACTGGCTGGCCGACCCCATGGGCTACGGCATCCCGACGTACGCGGCCGACATGCTGGCCCTGCTCGGGCAGCTGCACGCCGAAGCGCCCATCGGCATGCTGGACTGGGTCGGCACCAGCATGGGCGGGCTGGTCGGCCTGGTGGTGGCCGGCGCGCCCGAGCTGCCGCTGCCCGCGCCGGTGCGCCGGCTGGTGCTCAACGACGTCGGCCCCGTGATCCAGTGGAGCGCCTTGCAGCGCATCGGGCAGTACCTGGGCAACACCGGGCATTTCGCGTCGCTGCAGCAAGCCGCCGACGCGATGTGGACGGTGTCGCGCAGCTTCGGGCCGCACACGCCCGAACAGTGGCTGGCGCTCTCCGCGCCGATGGTGCGCACGCTGCCCGAAGGCGGCCTCACGCTGCACTACGACCCGGACATCGGCGTGCCGTTTCGCACCATGACCGAAGAAGCCGCCGGGCAGGGCCAGGCCGCCGCCTGGCATTACTTCGACCAGATCCGCGCCGAAACGCTGCTGCTGCGCGGCGCGCAATCCGACCTGCTGGCGCAAGACACGGCACTGGCCATGGCGCAGCGCGGCCCGAAGGCCCGACTGGTCGAGTTCGAGGGCGTGGGGCATGCCCCCACGCTGATCGCGGACGATCAGGTCGAGGCGGTGGCCTCGTTCCTGCTCAGACAAGAACCCCCTGATGAAAAGCCACGCAGCGGAACAGGCTGAAGCGCAGGCCGTTCCCGAGCTGGTGACGGCGGCCGAGCAGGCGCTGCCGCACCAGGCCCACGCACTGGCGCGCGCACGCGCCTTCGCCGAACCGCTGATCGCCGGCGAGACGCTGGACACCGGCGAGAACACGCTGGCCCATGCCGACGCGGTGGCGTCCATCCTCAAGTCGATGGGCGGCTCCGAGGCGATGCAGGCGGCCAGCTACCTGGTGTACGCCAGCCGCCACCTGAACAAGCCGCACGACGTCATCGCCAAGGCCTTCGGCGAAAGCTACGCCGACCTTGCCGCGGAAACCACCAAGCTGGTGCGCATCCAGGAGCAGGCGCGCCTGGCCGACGAGGCCGCGCGGCTGCAGGACGACTCCAAGGCGCAGACCGAGAACGTGCGCAAGATGCTGCTGGCGTTCTCGCGCGACCTGCGCGTGGTGATGCTGCGGCTGGCCTCGCGCCTGCAGACGCTGCGCCATTACGCGGCCACCAAGCTGCCGTGCCCGCCCGGCATGGCGCGCGAGGCGCTGCACGTGTTCGCGCCGCTGGCCAACCGCCTGGGCATCTGGCAGCTGAAGTGGGAGATGGAAGACCTGGCCTTCCGCTTCCTGGAGCCGGACACCTACAAGCACGTGGCCGGCCTGCTGGACGAGCGGCGCATCGAGCGCGAGGCATACGTCGACGGCCTGCGCGCGCAGCTGGCCGCCGAGCTCAAGGCGCAAGGCGTGCCAGCGGAAGTGCAGGGCCGGCCCAAGCACATCTTCAGCATCGTCAAGAAGATGCGCGGCAAGTCGCTGGACTTCGAGCGCGTGTTCGACATCCGCGCGCTGCGCGTGATCGTGCCGCAGGTGCAGGACTGCTATGCCGCGCTGGCCTGGGTGCACTCGCGCTTCTCGCCCATCGCGCGGGAGTTCGACGACTACATCGCGCGGCCCAAGCCCAACGGCTACCAGTCGCTGCACACCGTGGTGCGCGACGAGGCCGGGCGCGCCATCGAGATCCAGATCCGCACGCAGGCCATGCACGACCACGCGGAGCACGGCATCGCCGCGCACTGGGCCTATAAGGAAGCTGGCGCCAAAGGCTACAGCGGCGTGTCTGCCAGCGGCGGGTACGACGCCAAGATCGCGGTGCTGCGCCAGCTGCTGGCCTGGGAGCGCGACCTGGCGGGCGCCTCCGACGGGCTGTTCGAGGACCGCATCTACGTGCTGACGCCGCAGGCCTCCATCGTGGAGCTGCCGCAGGGCGCGACGCCGGTGGACTTCGCCTACACGGTGCACACCAGCCTGGGCCACCGCTGCCGCGGCGCGCGGGTGGACGGCGCCATGGTGCCGCTGAACACGCGGCTGGCCAACGGCCAGACGGTGGAGATCGTCGCCACCCGCGAAGGCGGCCCCTCGCGCGACTGGCTCAATTCCGAGCTGGGCTACCTGGCCAGCCACCGCGCCAAGGCCAAGGTGCGCGCCTGGTTCAACGAGCAGCAGCGCCACGAAACCGTGGCGCGCGGGCGCGAGTCGGTGGAAAAACTGCTGCAGCGCGAAGGCCGCACTGCCATCAAGCTGGAGGACCTGGCCGGCCAGCTGGGATTCAAGTCGGCCGAGGACCTGTTCGCAGTGGTCGGCAAGGACGAGTTCTCGCTGCGCAATATCGAGGCAGTGCTGCACCCGCCCGCCGAGCCGCTGACGCAGGACGAATTCCTGTTGAAGAAGCCGCGCGCGCCCGAGAAGTCGCCCAAGGGCGGCGTGCTGGTGGTGGGCGTGGATTCGCTCATGACGCAGCTGGCGCGCTGCTGCAAGCCGGCGCCGCCGGACGCGATCAGCGGCTTCGTCACGCGCGGGCGCGGCGTCAGCATCCACCGAAGGGACTGCAGCAGCTTTCGCGACATGCTGGCGCGCAACCCCGAGCGCGTGATCGACGTGCAGTGGGGCACGCCCAAGAAGGAAGAGGGCGCGGTCTACCCGGTGGACGTGGCGGTGGAAGCCGCCGACCGCCAGGGCCTGCTGCGCGACATCTCCGAAGTGTTCGCCAAGGAAAAGATGAACGTGGTGGGCGTGCAGACGCAGAGCGTGAAAGGCACGGCCTGGATGACGTTCACCGCGGAGGTGTCCGACGCGTCGCGCCTGGCCAAGGTGCTGGGGCTGGTGGCGCAGGTGCAGGGCGTGCGGTGGGCGCGGCGGCGATGATGCGCTACAATCCCGCCTCTCGAACGAACTCAGGCGCGTAGCTCAGCTGGTTAGAGCACCACCTTGACATGGTGGGGGTCGTTGGTTCGAGTCCAATCGCGCCTACCAAACAAGCCCGGTATGAATCACTTCATATCGGGCTTTTTGCTGCCCGGCGCGCGGCCGGGCGTTGCGGGTAAACGAGGGGCGAGGCGGGCGGGCCCCTCCCTAGAATCCGTTGCAACACCATAGAGACGCGGTTCCACCGCGCGCCAGGAGCCCTTCCGTGACCAGCAAGAAAGCCAGCAACCCGGCCACCCCGGGGCAACCGCGCGTCATCAAGAAGTATCCCAACCGGCGGCTCTACGACACCGACACTTCCACCTACATCACGCTGGCCGACGTCAAGCAGCTGGTGTTGGACAACGAGGCCTTCGTGGTGCGCGACGCCAAGACCAACGACGACCTCACGCGCAGCATCATGCTGCAGATCATCCTGGAGGAAGAAGCCGGCGGCGCGCCCATGTTCAGCGAGGCGGCGCTGGCCAACATCATTCGTTTCTACGGCAACGCGATGCAGGGCTTCATGGGCAGTTATCTCGAAAAGAACGTGCAGGCCTTCACCGACCTGCAGGCCAAATTCGCCGAGCAGTCCAAGAGCGTCTCGCCCGAGACATGGGCGCAGCTGATGAACGTGCAGAACCCCATGGTGCAGGGGATGATGGGCAACTACGCCGAGCAGTCCAAGGCGATGTTCGAGAAGATGCAGGAACAGATGCAAAAGCAGGCCGAGCAGATGTTCGGCGCGTTCACCATCAAGCGCTGAGCCCGCGCGCGGCTCGGCAGGGGCGTTGGCGGCCCCGCGTAGAATCACGGTTTTAACAGCCTGCCAAAACCCATGTCCGCCTGGGTCCTGCCGGATCACATCGCCGACGTTCTGCCTTCCGAGGCACGGCACATCGAAGAATTGCGGCGCGAGCTGCTGGACACCGCCCGCGGCTATGGCTACGAGCTGGTGATGCCGCCGCTGCTGGAACACCTGGAGTCGCTGCTCACCGGCACCGGCGAGGCGCTCGACCTGCAGACCTTCAAGCTGGTGGACCAGCTGTCCGGCCGCATGATGGGCCTGCGCGCCGACAGCACGCCGCAGGTCGCCCGCATCGACGCGCACCTTCTCAACCGCCCCGGCGTCACCCGCCTGTGCTACTGCGGCCCCGTGCTGCACACCCGCCCGGGCCGCCCCTACGCCACGCGCGAGCCGCTGCAGTTCGGCGCCGAGATCTACGGCCACGCCGGCGGCGAAGCCGACCTGGAGGCCTTGATGCTGGCGCTGGACTGCCTGCGCGCCGCGCAGGTGGAGTCCCTCACCGTGGACCTGGCCGATGCGCGCATCGTGCGCGCGCTGCTGGCCGGCGTGCCGGTGGAGGCCGGCGTGCTGGCGCGCCTGCACGGCGCGCTCGCCACCAAGGACGCGTCGGAGCTGGCGGCCATCACCCGCAACTTTCCCGCGCCGGCGCGCGAAGGCCTGGCCGCATTGCTCGGCCTGTACGGCGACGCCAAGGTGCTGCACGAGGCGCAGCGCGTCCTGCCCGATGCGCCCGCGGTGCGCGATGCGCTGGCGCAGCTGAAGTGGCTGGCCGCGCACGTGGACGGCGCCAGGGTCAGCGTCGACCTGGCCGACCTGCGCGGCTATGCGTACTACACCGGCGCGCGCTTCGGCATCTACACGCCCGGCGTGAGCGACGCGCTGGCGCGCGGCGGCCGCTACGACGAGGTGGGCGCGGTGTTCGGCCGCAACCGGCCGGCGGTGGGCTTCAGCCTGGACATGAAGGAACTGGTGGGCGTTGCCGCGGCGCGCCCGCGCCGGGCCGCCGTCCGGGCGCCCTGGCTGGACACCGGCGCCGACGCGGCGTCGCTGCGCGCGGCAGTGGCCGCGCTGCGGCGCCAGGGCGAGATCGTGGTGTGCGTGCTGCCGGGCCACGAAAGCGACGTGGACGAATTCCACTGCGACCGCGAACTGGCCCAGCAGGCCGGCCGCTGGGTCGTGCGCGCCGCCTGATCCGCAACGGCAGTCTCTCTTTCTTTCTCCTTTTTCTCTCTTTTCAAAGCGAAGTCATGACGAAGACGAAGGGCCGCAACGTGGTCGTGGTCGGCACCCAGTGGGGCGACGAGGGCAAGGGCAAGCTGGTCGACTGGCTGACCGAGATGGCGCAGGGCGTGGTGCGCTTCCAGGGCGGCCACAACGCCGGCCACACGCTGGTGATCAACGGCGTGAAAACCGCGCTGCACCTGCTCCCCAGCGGCATCATGCGCCCGGGCGTGAAGTGCTACATCGGCAACGGCGTGGTGCTGTCGCCCACCAAGCTGCTGGAGGAGATCGAGGGGCTGGAGAAGGCCGGCGTGGAGGTGCGCGGACGCCTGCGCATCAGCGAGGCCTGCCCGCTGATCCTGCCGATCCACGCGGCGCTGGACATCGCGCGCGAGGCGGCGCGCGAAAAGGGCGGCACCGAGAAGATCGGCACCACCGGCCGCGGCATCGGGCCGGCGTACGAGGACAAGATCGCGCGGCGCGCGCTGCGGGTGCAGGACCTGCGCCACCCCGAGCGCTTCGCTGCCAAGCTCAAGGAACTGCTGGACCTGCACAACTTCGTGCTCGCCAACTACCTGCACGCCCAGCCGGTGGACTTCCAGGCGGTGTTCGACGAATCCATGCAGCAGGCCGAACAACTCAAGCCGATGATGGCCGACGTGTCGCGCGAGCTGAACGAAGCGCACATCCGCGGCGACAACCTGCTGTTCGAGGGCGCGCAGGGCACGCTGCTGGACGTGGACCATGGCACCTATCCGTACGTCACCTCCAGCAACTGCGTGGCCGGCAACGCCTCGGCCGGCGCCGGTGTCGGGCCGGGCATGCTGCACTACATCCTGGGCATCACCAAGGCGTACTGCACGCGCGTGGGCGGCGGCCCGTTCCCGACCGAGCTGGACTGGCAGACGCCCGGCACCGTGGGCTACCACCTGTCGACCGTTGGCGCGGAAAAGGGCGTGACCACCGGCCGCTCGCGCCGCTGCGGCTGGTTCGACGCGGCGTTGCTCAAGCGCAGCGCGCAGGTCAACGGCCTGTCGGGTTTGTGCATCACCAAGCTGGACGTGCTGGACGGGTTGAAGGAGCTGAAGCTGTGCACCGGCTACGAGCTGGACGGCCAGTACACCGACATCCTGCCGATGGGCGCCGACGAAATCTCGCGCTGCAACCCCGTGTACGAGACCATGGACGGCTGGAGCGAATCGACGGTGGGCGTGACGCAATACGAGCAGCTGCCTGTCAATGCGCGTTTGTACCTGCAGCGCATCGAGCAGGTGACGGGCGTGCCCGTCGATATCATTTCGACGAGCCCGGACCGCGATCACACGATCATGCAGCGGCATCCCTACCTGGCCGGCTGAGAACACGCAACGAGGACGGAGACTTCGATGATGCTGACGGAAGACGGCAAGCACCTGTATGTGAGCTACGACGAGTACCACAACCTGATCGAGAAGCTGGCGATCAAGGTGCACCAGTCGGGCTGGGAGTTCGACACCATCCTGTGCCTGGCACGCGGCGGCATGCGCCCCGGCGACATGCTGTCGCGCATCTTCGACAAGCCGCTGGCCATCATGTCCACCAGTTCCTACCGCGCCGAGGCCGGCACGGTGCAAGGGCACCTGGACATCGCGCGCTACATCACCACGCCCCGGGGCGAGATCGCCGGCCGCGTGCTGCTGGTGGACGACCTGGCCGACTCCGGCCACACGCTGCACCAGGTGGTGGATCTGCTGCGCAACAAGTACGCACCGATCACCGAACTGCGCACGGCGGTGATCTGGACCAAGGGCCTGTCGGCCTTCACGCCGGACTATTCGGTCGAGTTCCTGCCGACCAATCCGTGGATCCACCAGCCCTTCGAGCTGTACGACAGCATGGGCCCGGAAAAGCTGCTGGAGAAGTGGAAGATCTGAGCGCGTGTACGATGGCCGGATGAGCGCACAGGTTACAGATCTCATCCACCATCCCTACCAGCCGCCCGCCGGCTTCGCCGCCCCGCAGCCGGGCGTCTTCAAGGCCTCCACCGTCCTCTTTCCCAACGTCGCCGCCCTGCGGGCACGCGACTGGCGGCAGAAGACCGGCTACACCTACGGTCTGCACGGCACGCCGACCACCTTCATGCTGGAAGAGCGCATCGCCACGCTGGAGGGCGGGCGCCAGTGCCTGCTGACGCCCAGCGGGCTCGCGGCGATCGCCAACGTCAACCTGTCGCTGCTGAAGACCGGCGACGAGGTGCTGCTGCCGGCCAACGTGTACGGTCCGAGCAAGGCCCTGGCCGAGGGCGAGCTGCAGAACTGGGGCATCGGCCACCGCTTCTACGACCCGATGGACCCGGCCGCGCTGCAGGCGATGATCGGCCCGGCCACCAAGCTGGTGTGGCTGGAAGCGCCCGGTTCGGTGACCATGGAGTTCCCGCCGCTGGCGCACCTGGCGCAGGTCTGCCGCGAGCGCGGCGTCACCACCGCCCTGGACAACACCTGGGGCGCGGGGATTGCCTTCAACGGTTTCGACCTGGGGCGCGGCGAGCGCTTGGTGCCTGGCAGCGGCGCCGACATCGTGGTGCAGGCGCTGACCAAGTACCCGAGCGGCGGCGGCGACGTGTTGATGGGCAGCGTGGTCACGCGCGACGAGGCGCTGCACGTCCAGCTGAAGCTCACGCACATGCGCCTGGGCTTCGGCGTGGGCGGCAACGACGTGGAAGCGGTGCTGCGCGCGCTGCCCAGCATCGACGTGCGCTACCGCGCGCACGACCAGGTCGCGCGGCAGCTCGCCGCCTGGCTGCAGGTGCGGCCCGAGGTGGCGCAAGTGCTGCATCCGGCGTTCGAAGGCGCGCCGGGGCACGAACACTGGCGCGCGCTGTGCGGCGACGATGGCCTGGCCGCCGGCCTGTTTTCCATCGTGCTGCACGAGCGTTATCAGCAGCCGCAGGTCGATGCGTTCTGCGACCGGCTGCGGCTGTTCAAGCTGGGTTTTTCCTGGGCCGGCCCGGTGAGCCTGGTCGTGCCCTACGACATTCCCGCGATGCGCGGCGCGAACTGGAAGCACAAGGGCGGCCTGGTGCGCTTCTCCATCGGCCTGGAGGCCGCGGAAGACCTGCGCGCCGACCTGGAGCAGGCGCTCGGCGCGCTCGCCTGAGGCTGCCGCTCACGCCGTGCCGGTGTTGCCCGCAATGAGGCGCAGCGTCAGCGCCTTGTAGTCGCCCAGCAGGCGCGGCGGCAGGCACGAGAAGAACGCGTCGTCGGCCGACTCGATTGCCACCACGGCCTTCTGCACCAGCTTGCGGCCCTTGGCCGTGAAGCGCACGCTGACGGCGCGGCTGTCGTCGGGCGAGGTCTCGCGCAGCAGCAAGCTGTCTTCCTCCAGGCGGCGGATCGCCTTGGACAAGGTCATCTTGTCGATGCGTGCGTGCGCAACCAGATGGGTCTGCGTCGGCGGCTCGCCCTGTTCCTCGAACCAGCGCAGCGACGCCATGATGGCGTACTGCGTCTGCGTGATGCCGAGTTCGCCCAGTACACCGCCTAGCCGCTGTTGCCACAGCGCGGTGATCTTCCACAGCAGGAAACCCGCGCTGTCGTCCGCCTTCTTGTGCTTGAAAGGCGAACCCTCCTTGTCAACCATTGCGCACTTTGGCGATCAGCGCATCGGTCTGCGCGGCGAAGCCCTTGGCCACGTCCTCGGCGACCAGCTTGCGCCACAGGAAGGAGAGCGGTCCTTCCAGGCGCATGTGCAGCTTGATCTCAACGCCGTCCTCGGTGTCCACGAGGTCGTGCGCGTCGTACATGCGGGCCAGCGGAAAGCGCGTGAGGTCGGTGAACGATTCACCGGGGCGGACCTCGGTGAGTTCCAGCGTGAGGTTCGGGCCGCCCTTGGGTTTGAAGGCGAACTTGCTGCCGGTCTTGAAGTCGCCCAGCATTTTTGCGTGCTCGATGTCGTCCTGCCAGGTGTGCCACTGGTCGACGTCGGACCAGACTTTCCAGACTTGGGCTGCGGTGAGGCCGGGGGCCTTCTTGCTGTAGGTGGCGGTCCACATGGTTCTCTTCTCTTCCGGTGTGGTTGTTTGTGTGGTTATCATAAACTAGTTTACCGTTTTCTGCAAGTACCTCGCGGCAAAGGCGCGTGCGGGCGGGCTGCGGCGCGCGGACATGGCGTCCCGCGCCTGAAGGCGCGGGCAGACCTGCGGTGGATGGGAGCAAGGCTGCGCGGCGGAACTCGCTGCGCGCCGCAAGCGGCGCTCCGCTCAGACAGCCGCCGCGAGTCAGTCAACGAAGCGCGCTGAAGCGCGCCAGCCTCGCTCCCATCCACCGCAGGCGCCATGCCCAACTGCGCGCCGCAGCCCGCCCGCACGCGCCTTTGCAGGGATGTGTAGGCGCGCGGAGATGGATTTGACTTCCGTGACGAGCGCGACATCGCGACCTGTCGCGGCGCGTGGTGCCCGGTGTGGGCGATTTCTGGGGCGGCTGGTCTGTTCGGTCCGGAGCCGGGCGCGCTTGCGCGCTTTGTCCTCATACTCGCGGGCGCTGTCTGAGCGGAGC
>NZ_JACCWG010000393.1 GCF_013697775.1 Ramlibacter sp.
GGCGTGTCGGGCCACAGCAGCACCGCGGTCACTCCGGCCAGCAGCGTGCCGCCGATGCCGACCGCGAGCGGCAGCCTCACAGGAAGGAGATGAAGGCGGTTCCGGTCTGGGTGCCCGAGCCGTTGTAGATGATGCAGCTGCCGCTCAGCGTGCCACCATTGAGGTTGTTGCACACCAGCTTGTAGGCCACGCCGAAATCGAGCGTCATGTTGAAGTTGCCCGCGGCGTTGAAATAGGCGCTGCCGTCGACCCCGTAGGTGCCGCCCAGGCTGGGACAGGACAGCTGGCCGTACATGGCGTAGTTGTCGCTGCGCGAAATGGCGCCGGTGGCGTCCAGCTGCAGCTGCGAGCAGCCGGTGAAGCCGTTCTGGGTGGTGGAGAACGACCAGAGCAGGTCGGCGTAGGTGGATGTGGAAACGAGCGTCTGGGCGGGAGCGGCGGCTGCTCCCAGGACGGCGGCCAGAGCAATGAGCAACTTTGAGAAACGGCGCATGAAGAGTCTCCTTGTGATACCAACTGTGGAGGTTCGATTCTGCGCAAAGCGCGCCGTGCCGGGGGACGATGCGCGAAAAAAATTTCGTCGGGTTTGTTGCTGAGCTTGACTGAGGGCAGGATGTCAGGCCAGCGCGAGCTTCGCGGCGCGCACGATGTGCGCCGCATCCACCCCGAAGAAGTCCCGCAGCATCACCCGCGTGTCGCTGCGCCCGAAGCCGTCGGTGCCCAGCGTGAGGTAGCGCCGGCCCGGCGGCAGGTAGGCGCGCACGCTCTCCGGCACGGCGCGCACGTAGTCGGTGGCGGCGATCACCGGGCCGCCTGCGGCGCCCAGCTGCGCGGCAATGAACGGCGTGCCCGCTTCCTCGCCGGCCAGCATGCGCTTCTCGCAGGCCAGGCCGTCGCGCGCCAGCTCGCTCCAGCTGGTGACGCTGAACACTTCGCTGGCGATGCCTTCTTCGGCCAGCTGCTGCGCGGCCTTCACCACTTCGGTGAGGATCGCGCCCGAACCCATCAAGGTCAGGCGCGGCTGGCCTTCGGGCCCGAAGCGCGCGAAGCGGTAGCAGCCACGGATGAGGTCGGCCTCCACGCCGGCCGGCAAGTCCGGCTGGGCGTAGTTCTCGTTCATGGCCGTGACGTAGTAGAAGACGTCGCGCTGCTCCACCAGCATCTCGCGCATGCCGTGGTCCACGATCACGGCCAGCTCGCCTGCATAGGCCGGGTCGTAGGCCTTGCAGTTGGGAATCATCGAAGCCGCCACGTGGCTGGTGCCGTCCTGGTGCTGCAGGCCCTCGCCGCCCAGCGTGGTGCGGCCCGAGGTGGCGCCAATCAGGAAGCCGCGCGCGCGCTGGTCGGCGGCGGCCCAAATGGCGTCACCCACGCGCTGGAAGCCGAACATGGAGTAGTAGATGTAGAACGGCAGCATGGCGAAGCCGTGCACGCTGTAGCTGGTGGCCGCGGCCGTCCAGCTGGCGATGGCGCCGGCCTCGCTGATGCCCTCTTCCAGGATCTGGCCGTCCATGGCCTCGCGGTACGACAGCACCGAGCCGATGTCCTCGGGCTCGTAGCTCTGGCCGCTGCTGGAGTAGATGCCGACCTGCTTGAACAGGTTGGCCATGCCGAAGGTGCGCGCCTCGTCCGCCACGATGGGCACGATGCGCGGGCCCAGTTCCTTGTCCTTCAGCAGGTTGCCCAGCATCCGCACGAAGGCCATGGTGGTGGACATTTCCTTGCCCGCCGCGGCCACGGCGAACTGCGCGTACGACGCGATCGGCGGCACCGGCACGGTGTCGGCCTGCGTCTGGCGCGCCGGCAGGAAACCGCCCAGCTTTTCGCGCCGCGCGTGCAGGTAGCGCATCTCCGGGCTGTCGGCCGCGGGGCGGAAGAAGCTCAGGTCGCGCGCCTGTTCGTCGGACAGCGGCAGGTTGAAGCGGTTGCGGTATTCGATGAGCGCGTTCTCGTCCAGCTTCTTCTGGCTGTGCGTGCCCATCTTGCCCTGGCCCGCCGTGCCCATGCCGTAGCCCTTCTTGGTGTGGGCGAAGATCACGGTGGGCTGGCCGCGGTGGTTGGCCGCCGCCTGGTAGGCCGCGTGGATCTTCACCAGGTCGTGGCCGCCGCGCTTCAACCGGTCGATCTGCTCGTCGGTCATGCCCTGGGCCAGGCGCTTGAGTTCCTCGTTCTGGCCGAAGAAGGTCTCGCGGTTGAAGCGCCCGTCCTTGGCGGCGAAGGTCTGCATCTGCCCGTCGACCGTGTGTGCGAAGGCCTTGGCCAGCGCGCCGGTGGTGTCGCGCGCGAACAGGCCGTCCCAGTCGCTGCCCCACAGCAGCTTGATGGTGTTCCAGCCGGCGCCGCGGAACAGCTTTTCCAGCTCGTCGACGATGCGGCCGTTGCCGCGCACCGGGCCGTCCAGCCGCTGCAGGTTGCAGTTGACCACCCACACCAGGTTGTCCAGCTTCTCGCGCGAGGCCAGCGTGAGCGCGCTCATGCTCTCGGGCTCGTCCATCTCGCCGTCGCCGAACACGCCCCACACCTTGCGGCCTTCGCAGTTCACCAGGCCGCGGTGCGTGAGGTAGCGCATGAAGCGCGCGTGGAAGATCGAGCTGATCGGCCCGATGCCCATGGACCCGGTGGGGAACTGCCAGAAATCGGGCATCAGCCACGGATGCGGATAGCTGGAGAGCCCGCGCGCGCCGTCGCGCACGCCGCTGATCTCCTGCCGGAAATGCGCGAGGTCGGCTTCCTGCAGCCGCCCTTCCAGGAAGGCGCGCGAGTACACGCCGGGCGCGCTGTGCGGCTGGAACAGCACCAGGTCGCCGCCGTGCGAATCATTGCGGCCGTGGAAGAAATGGTTGAAGCCAACTTCGAACAGGTCGGCCGCGCTGGCATAGCTGGCGATGTGGCCGCCCAGCTCGCCATAGGCCGCGTTGGCGCGCGCCACCATGGCCAGCGCGTTCCAGCGCATGAGCGAGCAAAGCTTTTCCTCGATGGCGAGGTCGCCGGGGAACACCGGCTGGCTTTCCACCGAAATGGTGTTGACGTAGGGCGTGACCAGCTCGGGCGACCAGCCCACGTGCGGGCTGCGTGCCAGCACGGCCAGCTGGTCCAGGATGAAGCGCGCCCGCGCCGGGCCGTGCGTGGCCACCAGGGCCAGGAAGGCGTCGCGCCACTCGGCGGTTTCCGCGGGATCGGCGTCGCCGGACTCGGCGGTGAGGTAGCGGGTGATGCTGTGGTCCGTCATATGCCTGCCACTGTAGACACATTGGCGCGGTATGGGCTCTTGAAAGAATCTGATGCTGACTGCCCAGCAGCATAAAATTTTGCGCAACCCCAAGGAAGCAGCATTTCATGCAACTAGACACCATCGATCTCCGCATCCTGGCCGAGCTGCAGCAGGACGGCGCGCTGACCAACGTGGCGCTGGCCCGCAGGGTGCACCTGAGCCCCTCGCCCTGCCTGGCGCGCGTGAAGGCGCTGGAAGACGCGGGCGTGATCGAGCGCTACGTGGCGATTGCAAGCGCTAAGGCGCTGGGGTTGGGCCTGAACGTGTTCATCAGCATCAGCCTGAAGGCGCAGTCGAAAGAAGCCCTGGCCGAATTCGAGCGCCGCGTGAGCGAGCACGACGAGGTGATGGAGTGCTACTTGATGAGCGGCGAGAGCGACTATTTAGTGCGCGTGGTGCTGCCGGACGTGGCGGCGCTGGAGCGGTTCATCCTGGAGCAGCTGTCGCCGATTCCGGGGGTCGAAAAAATTCGGTCTAGTTTTGCGTTGAAGCAGGTGCGGTACAAGACGGCATTGCCGTTGCGGGTTGGGTGAGTACTTCTGCTTTTGGCCGGAAGCAGACAGAAGTGGCCTCGCAAATCTGAACAGCGCGTTAGGTGGAGCTCTGGACATGAAGCTGGTCCGAACCTGGGCTGGTCACAGGCCGTGGCGGCCTTGCGCGAAGACAAGACGCTGGCCGAACTGGCCACGCACTTCGAGCTGCGCCCCAACCGGATCACCGAATGGAAGCGGCAACTGCTCGAACATGCCGCGGGCGCCTTTGGCGGGGGCTTGGACGCGGCCGAGCCGGTGGACCTTGCGCCGTTGCACGCCCGAGACGACCGGGTAGCACGACGCTTTAGTCGATCTTGATGAGCCTGTCGATAGACACCGGCCCTGCGCCCCGACCAATCAGATAGAGCAACAACGCTGCCCATGACAAATGAGTGGGCCATGCATCGGGATAGACAAAGAGCTGGATGGTCAGCGTCATGCCCAGAAGCGCCAGTGCGGACAGCCTCGTGAAGAGGCCCAGAACAAGAAACGCGGGGAACAAATGTTCTGCATATGCCGCCAGATGCGCGGCGATCTCGGGCGGAATGAAAGGCAGCTTGTATTCGGTTCGGAACAGTTCGTAGGCGCTGTCGGTGATCGTCAGAAAACCATCGACCTTGGTCCTTCCCGAAAGAAAAAAGATCGAGGCGACCGAGATGCGGCAGGCAAGCGCCAGCATGCCGTGTCCGATCCATCGCGACAGGTTGGCGGCGACAGCATTCCACCGCATGCGCAAGCCCTCGGCTTTTACAACAGGCGTCGGGGCATAAGTGGTTGGGCTCATGTGAGTCTTTCTTCAATGGAGGTCGGGCAGATCAATGCGCCGGCGGACAGCAATTGCGAAAGCAGAGCCGCAATATCGGCGCCGGGGTGAACCTCCAGAGCAGCGCCGGCGGCCTCCGCAAGCCCGCATCCATCGGCACATGCGTCAAGAAAAGCGCCGCCGCATGGCTCGATGGCCTGCCACATCACTGCATCGGTGGGCCGAGTGAGCAAAGCGCCCTCGCCCCGCCAGACGATCTCGTCGGCGGATTCACATTCGACGCGATTGCGCGCCCAGATCGAATAGACCGGCAAATCTTCGAAAACGCGCCAGCGTGTGGCGGGATGGGGTTGCAAACGCACAGCACCGAGCTCGTACGGCGCAAGCGTTGCAAGCCATGCGCTGTCAACGGCAACCGCGTCCTCGGCCGTGTGCGCTCCGATCCAAAGCCAGTCGAGCGTAGCGACGCCAGGCAGATACGCGAAATCGCGCGCGGACTCGAAGTCAGCCAGGAAGTCTGCGAACGACGCACCGTACATCAGCATTCGTCCGTCGCTTGGAGGCCGTGCGCGAACGTAGGTTGCGGCGGTCGCGCGAAACCAGCCGGAACCTACCAGTCGAACGACACTCGGGAAGTTCGCTTGCAGCGCATCGACACAGCCGCTCATCACCGTATTGCGATACACGGCAAAGCCAGGCTGCCTCGTCAATTCAGAATTTTCATCCGGATCGAACAGGCATTTGACGACGCTCGACTGGAAGCTGGCCAGCGAATCGCTCATGACGGCTGCCCGGCAATTTCGGAGGCATCACACGCGACACCGCGCGCAACACGGCGCAGTTCGGTCGATGCCAAATGGCATTCACTTAACAGCGTGTCGAATGCAGGAACATTGCCGTCGCGCTCGATCAGCGTGGGTCGGCTGCCAATGCGCTCGACGAGGTGGCGGTACAGACGCCAGACCTCAGGCGCGATCGGCGCATCGTGCGAGTCGATCAGCAGCGATTCGCCCAGCGCGGGATCGACAGTGTGCCCCGCGAGATGAATTTCCATGACGCTCTCGGCGGGAAAATCATCCAGGTAACTGGACGCATCGAAACCGAGATTGCGCGATGAGACGTACACGTTGTTCACATCGAGCAGCAAGCCGCAGCCGGTGCGACGAACCATCTCCTTCAGGAACCCGATCTCGTCCCACTCGTGGCCATTGATGCGCAAATAGTGAGACGGGTTTTCGATGGCCACCTTGCGGCCCAGTGCCGATTGCATGCGGTCGATGTTGGACACGATGCGACGCAACGCGTCGTTGCTTCGCGGGAACGCAAGAAGATCAGGAACGCTGATGCCGTTCCACGCTGACCACGCCAGATGCTCCGACACCAGCGCTGGCTCGAGCCGCTGAACCAGCGCGCCCAGGCGTTCGAGATGTGCAGCGTCAGGCGCCGCATCGCTCGCGAGAGACAGCGACACGCCATGCAATGAAAGCGGGTGTGTCGCGCGAATCGCTTCGAGCATGCGCACCCGCGGGCCGCCGGCAACCAGATAGTTCTCGGCGTGTACCTCGAACCACATGCCCTCCGATCGGCAAGCCAGCGCATCCTCGTGGTGCTCGGGCTTGAGGCCGACTCCGGAAAGCGTGTGAGAATGCATGGTGCCCGCCGTCCGATCAGGACTTCATTTCTGTCAGCGATCCGGTGCCCTTGGGCGTCTTCATCGTCGCGCAGGTGCCGGCAGGAACGTTCTTCCAGGCATTGCCCTGATAGTCGGTCTTCGAGGTGCCGGCGCAAGTGGTTCCAGCGCCTGCCTTGCAGTCGTTTTTGCCGGCGAGCGCCACGCCGTAGCACTTCTCCATGCTGGCCATCATCTTGTCGCCCATGGGCTTGGTGTCTTGAGCCATGGCTGCGCCGGCGGCAAGAGCGGAGAGTGTGAAGGCGGTGATTGCGATGGAACGATTCATGGTGTGTTGACTCCGAAGGTTGAGATAGACAACCGGCCAACCGGCGCGGTCGAATGTAGTTCGCGCAAAGCGCGTCGCCGGTTACAGCACTCCGCATAATTCGCCAATTCAATTTATTTCAAGGGTAGGCTGTAACCGCCGTACTCGATGCAGCGAACTACAGAAGCACCATCAATCCGGGCGATCGACCTCGAGGCAGAGCTTCACGCCTTGTTCGTGCGCGGAATGGATGGCGACACTGCTGCATATCAGGCCTTCCTGCAAAAGCTCAGCGCCCATTTGCGCGCGTTTTTGCGAAGACGTCTGTTCGGCTGGCCAGATGATGTCGAAGATCTTGTTCAGGAATGCCTACTCGCCGTGCACAACAAACGCCACACCTACCAGAGCGATCAGCCGCTCACGGTATGGGTGCATGCGATCGCCCGATACAAGTTGATCGACCTGCTTCGCTCAAAGTCCGGGCGCGAGGCGCTGCATGATCCGCTCGACGACGAGCTGGCAGTTTTTGCAGAGAGCAGCACCGACGCCAGCGACGCACGCCGCGATCTCACTGGGCTGCTTGCAACCCTGCCTGATCGCCAACGCCTGCCCATCGAGCACGTCAAGCTCAAGGGCCTCTCGGTGACGGAAGCGGCAGCCCTCCTGGGCATGTCGGAGTCGGCCGTCAAGGTGGGCATCCATCGCGGTCTCAAGACGCTCGGCAAGCGCGCAGGAAGCTACTCATGAAAACCGACGACCTGATTTCTCTTCTGGCGACCGATACCGCGCCCGTTCGCACACGTGCGGCTTCAAGACAGCTCGCAGTCGCCATGTCGCTTGGCATTTCTCTGTCGATCGCGACAATGCTTTTGACGATAGGTGCCCGACCAGATGTGTCTCAAGCGGTGTTGTCGCCGATGTTCTGGGTGAAGGTCCTGTTTCCGTTCGTGTTGGCGTGCGCGTCGTTTGCCACGTTGGCCCGGCTTGCACGTCCCGGTGTCAGCGCGCGTGCCGGTGAAGTGGCCAACGTCCTGCCTGTCCTGCTGCTGTGGCTCGTTGCGATCGCTGTGTATGCCAATGCCCCAGAGGCGGAACGCGCTTCGATGGTGTGGGGGGAGAGCTGGCGGTCATGCATTTTGAGCGTGCTGGTGATGTCGGGGCCGATCTTCGTGGCGGCATTCCTTGCGTTGCGCCAACTCGCCCCCACTCGACTATCGCAGGCCGGCGCGTATGCGGGTGCGCTCAGCGGGGAAGCGGCAGCGGCCATCTATGCCTTTCATTGCCCCGAGACAGCGTTGCCCTTCATGGCAATTTGGTATATCGCGGCCATTGCGATCGCTGCGGGCATCGGGGCCGCGCTGGGCCCGCGCCTTTTGAAGTGGTGAGGACGGTCGTTGCGGCGCGCGAGCATCAGACACGAAACGCCCGGTCGAGATTTTCGAGCTCATCGATAACGAAAGCCACGCGCTGCGGCGATAGATAGTCATCGACTCGGTCGCGCACATGACTGTGGAGCTGCTGTTCGCTCATGGTGTCCGACCAATCCTCGCCATGTGCAGAGGGTTGTCGCGGCTGGTGCGACACAACGCGCCACTTGGCACACCACGTCACGGACCAAAGCCACATCGCTGCGCGAGCGAGCACCCAGTCGCGCCCGTCTCCTGCCGATGCGCCTCCGAGCGCCAAGGTCCAGCGGTGATAAGCCCCGATGACCTCGGCAGCGTTCAGTACGGCGCTACTTTCCAGGTCCCAGGTGGTGGAGGTCACCAGCGTCGCGTGTGCGATGTCCAGCGACGGCACACCGTAGCGGGCTTTTTCGAGGTCAACGAGGACGGCCACGCCATTTTCGCGAATGAGGAAATTACCCGGATGCGCGTCGAACGCGATCAGTCGCTTCGGTGTGGCGCGCGCTAAAGCGATTTCTGCGCGGACAAGTGCCAGCGTCGCGTCGATGCCTGCCCGACTCGCGTGTGCAAGACCGGCCGCATCCAAGTGCGCGGCTTGGGCGTCGATCTCGACAAGCAATGCCTGTATCGGACTGGCAGGGTCCCACAAGGGCTGACGAACGCCCTCCGCTGGCAATGGCAGCGCGTGGATCGCAGCCAGCGCGTCCATGATGGCATTCAGATCCGCAGGAAGGCGTGCGGGTCTACCGACGATCTCTTCCACCAGAAGCGCACCGCGCGGCAAGTCGGCAGAGGGCGACAGCAAACCCAACAGCTTTGGCGCGTGACCACTTGGCGCGGCGCGCGTGAAGCAAGCGGACTGATAGGCGAGGTTCGCATCGGCCGCCAAACCCATCTGGCTCTGCTTGGGCACTCGCGCGATCCAACCGGTTCCGGGCAGCCGGAAGTGCCAATGGGCGAGCCCTTTGTCGAGCATCGGCTCCGGCAAGTGCGCCGCAAGGTTCGGGTGTTCATGCACCAGCGCGGCGTGCACCTGCTGTGCCCTCTCTGCGCTGTCAGAACTCTGCGTCGGCGCGCTCATGGTTCATCCAGCGTGATCACCCGTCCAGCGGCAGCTTGCGCATCGTCCTCGTCGTGGGTGACGAGTACGGTGGGCAATCCATGTTGGCGCGCGTGACTGAACACGAATTCACGGAAGTCGCTGCGCAGCCGCGTGTCGAGTTTGTTGAAGGGCTCGTCCAGCAGCAGCACGCGCGGCAGCGCAAGCAGTGTGCGCATGAGCGCCACGCGCGCACGCTGGCCGCCGGACAAGGTGGCTGGATCACGATTGGCCAGTCCGTCGAGACCGCACTCCTTCAGCGCGGCATCGACTCGGTCTCGCCGTTCATTCGACGCGCGTATTGCGGCCGGCATGGCGAAGGCCAGATTGCCTCCTACCGATAAATGCGGAAACAGCAGATCGTCCTGGAACAGGATGCCTACGCCGCGCCGCTCGGGCGGCAGCAGCGTGAGGTCGACGTCCCCCACGCTCACACGACCGCTGGCTTCGAATACCTTCGGCAGCGTTCCGGCGAGGTAGTTCAGCAACGTCGATTTGCCACTTCCGCTGGGACCCATCAGCGTCAGGCACTCACCCGGCGCTATGGCCGCATCGAGCGGCGCGATGAGGGCGCGGCCGTGCAAACGGATCGAAACGGCCAGGAGCGCAAGCGCTTGCGGTGTGCTCATGCGAGTCCTTTGCGATGGGTGTACAACATTCGTGGCACTACGGCCGCCAGCAGGTAAACCACCAACGGGAACAGCGCCTGCAATGCGGCCCACGCACCGATGACTCTGCGGTCGGCACCGGCAGAAAGAGTCACAGCCTCGGTGGTCAAAGTCGCGACGCGCCCGGCACCCGCAAACAGGGTTGGCAGGTATTGCCCGGCGCTCACCGCGAAAGCAACAGCACACGCCACGAGCAGAGGCTTCAGCAGGATGGGCAGCTTGACGCGAAAGAACATGCGCCACGGCGAGGCACCCAAGCTCGCGGCGGCTCGCGCATATTGCGTGTCGAACGCGCGCCACGGATCGGCAAGCGACAGAAAAAGGTAAGGCAGGACGAACACCAGATGCGCCGAGATCACGGCAAGATGGTTGGCGTCGAGTCCCAGCCTGATCAACAGCACTTGCAGCCCGAACAGGAATGCGATTTGCGGCACGAGCAGCGGCACGTAGAGCAGCCAGACGCTGGCCGACAATGCACGCTTCTGGCGACCCGCCGAACCACCCGTGCGCGACTCGTTCTCCAGACAGGCCAGCGTGAGCACCAACGCGACGGCGGTGCTCGCGACTCCCACCAGCAGCGTCGTCCAGGCGGGTCCGGCGAGCTGACCCGATTGCCGAACCCAGGTATCGAGCGTGAGCCCCGGCGGGAAGGCTTGCGGAAAGCGCCACGGCACGGCGACCGACCACAGCAGCATGCCCAGCATCGAAATCACGGCGAGCAGCGCGAGGACCCCACCCGCCGCAGTACCGACGCCGGCAGCGATCGCTGCTGCCCCGCCCCGCGCGCCGCGCTCGACCCATCGACGGAACAGGGGCAGCGCAAGGCGCTCGCCCACGTACCAGGCGCCGATGCTCGCTGACACCACGCCCAGCAACAGCGTGGCCGCGGCGGCGGCAATGAAGTAACGCGCCGTGTTCGGGTCGGCAAACCAGCGGACGGCCTGCACTGCCAGCGTCGGTGGATTGCCCGGTCCCAGAACAATTGCCACGTCCACCACCGACAGCGAGAAAGCCAGCACGGCATAGATCGGCAGGCGAATCTGCGGATAAACCTGTGGCAGCACCACCTTGAACCAGGCCAGCATCGGCCCATACCCCATCGAGCGTGCCACCGCGATTTGCGCCGGTGCACGCACCTGGTTGAGCGCGCCGAAGATCATCAGCAACAAGAAAGGTGCCTCTTTCATTACCAGCGCCGCAATCAAAGGCCAGCCGGACGCATCGCCGACAGTGCTTACGTCCGGAGGAATCGACCATCCAGTCAGGCCCGGCGAAACCCAGCGAACCAGCCAGCCCGAAGGCAGGATCAGAAAAGCGAAACCGATCGCGAGTGCCGAATGCGGCATCGCCAGCAAAGGGGCAAGGATGGTTCCGAGTCGCTTCGCGCTTGCGCGGTGATGCAGAAAGCCGGCCACGGCCAGCGCCAGCAGCACCGAGATCAACGTCGAGGTCCAGCCGACGACCAAAGTCAGACGCAGACTGGTTGCGAAACCCGGCGCGTCGAACAGGGCGCGCCAGGGGTCCAGGCTCCAGCGATCACCGCCGATCGCAGGGAGCCAGCCGAAGGCAGGCATCATGGTGCCGATCAGGCCGCAGGCAATCGGCGCGGCAAAGGCCGCGACCGTCAGCACGGGTGCCAGCTGCAGCAGCCGACTCGGGCCGCTCGTCGCCGTGCCGGCCGATGCTGTTAGCGCGTGTAGCGCTTCTGCCATTCGGCCTCGATGCGGGTCATCCATGAAGCATGCGGTTCGAGCAGCGGTGCTCCCAGTTCCGCGGCCGATGGCAGCGCGGCGCTCGGCGTCAGACGGTCAAACCGCGCGCGGTCGAGCGCCGACAGCTTGGAGAAGTCGAGCACGTTCAGGTTGCCGAGATAGCGTGTGTCCTGCGCACGGGCCTGCGCCTCGGGACCAATAAGGAAGTCGGCCACCACCAGCGCGCCTTCCTTATGCGCTGCGTTGTACGGAATTGCCACGAAGCTCGTGTTGCCGATCGTTCCCTTGCTGAAGGTAAAGGAGCGCACGGTCGCAGGGAGCAGGCCGGCACTGACCGATGCTGCGGCCTCGGCCGGGTGAAACGAGAGCGTGATGTCGATCTCGCCATCGTTGAGCAACTGGCGCTGCGCTGAACCGTTGTCCGGAAACTGCTGGCCTTGTCGCCACAGCGTGGGCTTGAGTTGGTCATACCAGGCCCACAACGGCGTCGTGACCTGCACAAAGCTCGTGTCCGTGGCGGGCACCTGCAGCAGCGCAGGATCAGCCATCAAGTCGACAAGCGCTTGCTTGAGGAAGGTCGAGCCGAGGAAATTGCTGACCTTTGGATGCGTCAACCGTCCGGGATGTCGCCGCGCCCAGTCCAGCATGGCCGGCGCCGACCGCGGTATATCTGCTGGATTCCTGAGGCGCGCCGAGTCGTAGACGAAGACGATTTGGGCGAGGCTCCAGGGCACAGCCATGCCGTCGACCGGTGTGGTGAAGTCAATCAGGTTCGACCGCTTGCGGGTCACGTCCACGTACTTGAAATTCGGCAGCGTCTGGGTGACCGGGCCGTAGAGCAGGCCCTGCCGCTTCATGGCGAAAAAGTTCGGTCCATTGATCCAGATGAGATCGACTGTGCCGCCCTCATTGCGACCGGCGGATTTCTCTGCGATGACCCGCGTCACGGCCTCGGACGTGTCCCTCAGGCGCGTATGGACGACGGTCACGCCATGGCGTAACTTGACCTGCTCCCCGACCCAGGCAATGAAGGCGTTGGTTGTCTCGTCACCCGCCCAGGCATTCCAGTAAACCGTCTGGCCGCGCGCCTTGGCCAGAACCGATTCCCAGGCGCCGGGCGATTGCGCCCTCACCCATGGCGAGGCAAGCACAGCAGTGGCAAGTAACGTGAAATTGCGGCGTTGGAGCATGTCGTGAAATGTTGATGGAAGAGTGCGATGTCGATTAGACGGCGCGCGCACCTCATTCTTACAAGGCCAAGCGCACCGATGTAAGAGCGAGGTTGATTTCGCGTCTAAGCTGATGATCATGAAACTTCAGATAGACAAACGCTGGTGGGCAGTCGCCGCCCTCGCATTCGCCATCATCGCATTCTTCGTGCTGGACCTCGGGCAATACCTGAGGCTGTCTACGATCAAGAGCAGTCAGGCGCAGTTGGAGGCATGGCGTGCGGCGCAACCTCTGCAAGCTGCGCTGATCTTCTTTGCTGCCTATGTGCTGGTCACGGCACTGTCGCTGCCGGGTGCTGCGGTGTTGACGCTTGCCGGCGGCGCGATCTTCGGCCTGGGTTGGGGCACCTTGCTGATTTCGTTTGCGTCGAGCATTGGCGCCACGCTCGCGTTTCTGGCGTCGCGATGGCTGCTCGGCGATTGGGTGCAGTCGCACTTCGGCGAGCGCATGGCTGCGCTGAATGCAGGCGTCGCGAAAGACGGCGGTTTTTATCTGTTCACGCTGCGTCTGGTGCCGGTCGTGCCGTTCTTCGTCATCAACCTGGCGATGGGGTTGACGCACATCCGGCCGTTGACCTTCTACTGGGTCAGCCAACTCGGCATGTTGGCCGGGACGATCGTGTACGTGAATGCCGGAACGCAGCTGGCGCGGATCGATTCGCTCTCTGGCGTCGTGTCACCTGGGGTGCTGGGCTCGCTGGTGCTTCTTGGCCTATTCCCGCTGATCGCACGCAAGGTGATCGACGTGGTGCGGGCACGCAAGATCTATTTGAAGTGGCAACGCCCGGAAAAGTTCGATCGCAACCTGGTCGTTATCGGTGCGGGTTCTGCCGGGCTGGTCACGGCCTACATCGCAGCTACCGTGCGGGCCAAGGTCACGCTGGTCGAGAAAAACGAGATGGGCGGCGATTGCCTGAACACCGGCTGCGTGCCGTCGAAGGCATTGATCCGTTCGGCGCGTTTTCTGTCGCACGTGAAGCGCTCGAACGAATTCGGCATTCGGTCTGCCACCGCGGATTTCGAGTTCGCCGAAGTGATGGAGCGCGTGCAGCGGGTGATCCAAGACATCGAGCCGCACGATTCCATCGAGCGTTACACCGCATTGGGCGTCGACGTTGTACAGGGCGAGGCGCGCATCGCATCGCCTTGGGAAGTGGAGATTGCGCATGCGGATGGTAGCAAGCAGATGCTGACGACTCGAAGCATCGTGATCGCGGCCGGTGGCCGACCGTTGGTGCCGCCAATACCCGGTCTCGATCAGATCAACTACCTCACCTCAGACAACGTCTGGGCATTGCGTGAACGCCCGGGCCGCATGGTCGTTCTCGGCGGCGGGCCGATCGGCTGCGAGCTGGCCCAGACGTTTGCACGGCTCGGATGCCGAATCACTCAGGTCGAAAAAGGCGAACGCATCTTGCCGCGAGAGGACGACGATGCCGCCGCCCTCGTCACCCGCCGATTCGTCGAAGAAGGCATCGATCTGCGGTTTGCGCACGAGGCAAGCCGCATCGAGGTAGTTGAAGGCGAGAAAGTCCTCGTCGCGCTGCACGACGGCAAGGAGGTGCGTATTGCTTTCGATGCGCTCTTGATCGCTGTCGGACGCCAAGCCAACCTGGACGGCTACGGCTTGAAGGAGCTGGGCGTGACCACTGAGCGCACGGTGCAAGTCAACGACTACCTGCAGACGTCATTCCCGAATATTTATGCAGCTGGCGATGTCGCGGGGCCTTACCAATTCACGCACACGGCATCGCATCAGGCTTGGTATGCAGCGGTGAATGCGCTGTTCGATCCGTTCAAGAAGTTTCGCGCGGACTACCGTGTGATTCCGTGGGCGACCTTCGTCGAGCCAGAGGTCGCGCGGGTCGGATTGAATGAACAAGAGGCGCGCGAAAAGAAAATTCCGCACGAAGTCACGGTGTACGGCATCGACGATCTTGATCGCGCCATAGCTGACAGCGAGGCCCATGGCTTCGTCAAGGTTATCACGGTGCCCGGCAAGGACCGTATCCTCGGCGTGACCATCGTCGGGGAACATGCGGGTGACCTGATCGCCGAATACGTGCTGGCGATGAAGCATGGAATCGGCCTGAACAAGATCCTCGGCACGATCCACATCTATCCCACCATGGCCGAGGCCAACAAGTACGTGGCCGGCAACTGGAAGCGCGCCCACGGGCCCGAGAAACTGCTGACTTGGGTCGGGCGCTTTCATGCGAGGCGACGTGGTTGATGTGAGCACGTCGCTGGCCATCGTCATTCCGGTCCTCGATGAAGCCGCGACGCTTGCCCAGCGACTGCTGGCGCTGGAGCCGCTGCGTCAGCGCGGCGCCAGTGTGGTGGTGGTCGATGGCGGCAGCGCTGATGACACGCTGGCGATTGCGCGTAAGCACGCCGACGTGGCGCTCGTCGCGCCGCGCGGTCGGGGTGCCCAGATGAACGCCGGCGCGAGGGCTTGCACAGCGGGAGTTCTTTTGTTTCTGCACGCCGACACCACGCTCCCTGACAAAGCCGACACGCTCGTGCTGGAGTCGCTGCAAGGCGGTTCCATCTGGGGTCGCTTCGACGTGCGCATTGACAGCCAACGTCCCATCTTCCGCTGCATCGAAAGCATGATGAACTGGCGCTCGCGCTGGAGCGGCATTGCAACCGGTGACCAAGCAGTGTTCGTGCGACGCGACGCGTTCGACCTTGCCGGCGGATTTCCCGACATTCCGCTGATGGAAGACATCGCCCTGTCTCGCGGACTCAAGCGGATCGCGCCACCGGTGTGCCTGCGCGACTGGGTGATCACCTCGGCGCGGCGCTGGGAAAGGCACGGCGTCTGGCGCACCGTCTTGCTCATGTGGCGGCTTCGGGCCGCGTACTTTCTGGGCGCCGATCCAGCATCGTTGGCCGTCCAATACGGATACGTCCCGCGTTCCTTGTGATCCGATGACGAAGCGTGTACACATCGCCATTCTCGCCAAGGCACCGATCGCCGGTTATGCCAAGACGCGCCTTATTCCGGCACTCGGCGCGTATGGCGCGGCTCGACTGCAAAGGACCTTCACGCGGGCAGCGGTGCGCGTTGCCGTCGAGGCGGACCTCGGAGACGTGGTGCTGTGGTGCGCCCCAAGTCGCAGTTACCGATTTTTCCGTGCGTTGCAGCGCACCACCCATATCCGCTGCAACGACCAGCCCGATGGCGACCTCGGAGAGCGGATGCTGCACGCGGCAACCGCCGCCTCCTTCACTGACCCCAAGCATGCGGTATTGATCATGGGAACGGATTGCCCCGGCCTCAACGCGCACCATCTTCAAACAGCTGCCGATGCGCTCGGCGAGTTCGACGCGGTGTTCATCCCCGCTGAAGACGGCGGCTATGTGCTGGTGGGCCTGCGCAGGCCGCAGCCTGGCCTCTTCGCCGGAATGAGATGGAGCACCGCCAGCGTCATGGACGAAACGCGCCACCGGGCCGCATCGCTGGGCCTTCGGATTTGTGAACTGCCGCCGTTATGGGACGTGGATACGCCCGAAGACCTGATGCGCATTCAGTCGCTTGAACCCTCAACGAACCAACCCGGAAAACTCACCCATGATCTCTTCAGCACCGCTCGGTGACATAGTTGCGCCGGGCTGGATTCACCAACGCCTGCCCAAGGTTAAGCGGGCCAACGACTACGCGATCGAGGCGGAGGACAACCGGCGCGTGCTGCACGTGCGCTCGGCCTCGTCGGCCTCGTCATGGATCACGCGTCTGGATGTCGACCCCGACCGCACGCCCTGGCTGCAGTGGCAGTGGAAGGTGTCGCGCTCGCTGGCCGGCTCGGACTTGCGGGTCAAGCAGGGCGACGACTATGCCGCCCGGCTTTACGTGTTTTTCGGCCTGCCGCTCGACCGCCTCTCGTTCAAGGATCGGTTGGGTATTCGGACGGCACGCGCCCTGGCTGGCGTGGAGATTCCGGCGGCTGCCTTTTGCTACGTGTGGGGCCATGCGCAAGCTGCGGGCGCGGCCGGCTGGAATCCTTATACCAACCGGGTTCGCATGGTCGTTCTCGACAGCAAGGACGGCGACGCTGGTACGTGGCGCCCTCATGCGCGCGATGTCCGCCGGGACTGGGTCGAGGCTTTCGAGGGACCCGTGCCGCACATCAGCGGTGTCGGCATCGGCGCAGACACCGACAACACCTCTGACAAAGTCGATGCATGGCCCGGCGATCTTCGATTCGCCGCCACTTCATGAAGCAGCTTGTTTTGCTCGGCGGCGGCCATGCCCATCTTGCCGTGTTGAAGGACTTGGCCGAGCGGCCGCTGGAGGGCTGGCAGGTGCTTCTGGTGACACCGTTCCGACGTCAGATTTATTCCGGAATGTTGCCGGGCTGGGTCGCTGGTCACTATGCAATCGACGATTGCGCGATCGCGCTCGATACGCTGGCGAAGCGCGCGCGCATCGAGATTTCACTCACCGCCTGCACCGGTCTCAACCTGTCTGCGAATACGGTCGCCTGCACCGACGGGACGACAGTGCACTTCGATTTGCTTTCGATCGATACGGGCCCGGAGCCTGCACTGGGCAACCTTCCGGGCGCGCTCGAACACGCGCTACCCATTCGACCGATCGAAGGATTCGTGGCGGCGTGGCCGGTCTTGGTGAAGCGCATCGTGGCGCAATCCAACAGCTTCGAATTGGCCGTGCTCGGTGCGGGCGCGGCGGGTGTCGAGCTGGCCTTGGCAATCCATCGCAGAGCGCTGACCGAAGGCTGGTCGCACGTGCGAATCACGCTGATCGGCTCGGACGCGCTCCCGCTCGAAGGCGTCGCGGGAAGGGCTCGGCTTGATCTCGCGCGGCTGCTTGCACAGCGCAGCATTCGCTGGATTGGCGAGCGTCGCGCAATGCGCATCGCGCCCAAGCAAATTGAATTTGAGCAAGGTGCTTCGGTCGAGTTCGACGCATGCATCGCACTCACAGGCGCTGCCGCACCTTCGTGGCCTCGCACCGCCGGCATGGCAACCGACGCCTGCGGCTTTATTCGTGTCGCAAGCACGTTGCAGGCAACGCTGCATCCGCACATCCTTGCCGCAGGCGACGTGGCTGCCTACGAGAATCCCCGGCCGAAGTCGGGCGTGTTTGCCGTCCGCGCAGGACCGGTGCTCGCAAAGAACCTGCGCGCTTTGTGCGAAGGCGAGCCGCCACAGCCGTGGTCGCCTCAGCAACGAGCGCTGTATCTGATCAGCACCGGCGACCAGCAAGCCGTTGCAGCATGGGGTCGCTGGTCGTGGCGAGGCGCCTGGGTCTGGCGCTGGAAAGATCGGATCGACCGACAGTTCGTTGCGGGCTTTGGTGCGGATCACGCCAGAGGCGAGAAAGACAAGACATGAACGAATCCATGACCGCGTTCCCTACGCACTCCGACGCGTGGACGATGGAGAGGCTACGCGAGCCCGCGCAAGGCAGTCGCACTCGCATCGTCATCGACACGGACGCCGCGAACGAGGTCGACGACCAATTCGCGCTGGCCTGGGCGCTGCTCTCGCCCGCCGAGCTGCAGGTAGATGCGGTGCATGCAGCACCGTTCTCATTCAGTCACCGGCGTGCGTCATTGCCGAAAGCCCCGCCAGATGCTCGGCCATTCGATCCGCCGCAGGTCGGCATGGAACGCAGCTACGAAGAGATCGAACGGGTGTTCGAGCGGATGTCGCTGCCATCGTCGAGTCGGGTCTATCGCGGAAGCGCGGGGTATTTGGAGTCGCCCAGCGAACCACGTCGCAGTGCTGCATGCGATCACCTCATTGCGTTGGCTCGAACAGCGGACGCGCAGCACCCGCTGTACGTCGTCGCGCTGGGATGTGTCACCAACATCGCGAGTGCGCTGCTTCTCGCGCCGGATATCGTCGACCGAATCGTTGTCGTCTGGACGAGCGGCTACCCATCGAGCGCGCCGCATGTGAACGCGTCGTTCAACCTCGAACAAGATGCTGCTGCCAGCCGAGTCCTGCTCGACAGCGGTGTGCCTCTGGTGTACTTGCCAGGCTTCCACGTTGGCGCACAACTGCGGCTGTCATCGGTCGAAGTCGAACACTACGTGAAGGGCCAAGGCGTGATCGGCGACTACCTGCATGGGCTGTTCTCGAACAATCCGCTGTGGTCGATCCTCGGGCATGACGCCAGCAAGCCCTATTCGTGGGTGATCTGGGACTTGATCTGCCTGGCCTGGCTGATCCGGCCCGAGTGGGTTCCGAGCACGCTGGTGCGTACGCCTCGGCTGGACGCCGCGTTGCGCTGGGTGCAGGCCGCCCAGCGACCGCTGATGCGCGAGGGTCACGCGGTGCAGCGCGATGCGATCTTCAACGACTTCTTCGCCAAGCTCGCACGCTGACGAGCACACTGATATGCCCCGCGCGCAAGTACTGCTCGTCGTCTCCGAGGTGGACTCGCACTGTGCGACGATTCGTGAAACACGGATCCTCAGTTGCCTGCCGCTAGCCCAAGGCCAGAAGAAAGCCCTATGTGTCGACACATCTTTCAGCTGATCAAACACAATAGCGCCCGCTACCTCTTCTTGCTCGCTTCCTCTTTGACCTTATTCAAGACTTTCAGCAAAGTAAACAGCGCGCTGAAGATCTGTGAAGCACTGATCTCGATAGAAGTCACCACCTTGTTCCCCGCATGCTTCGCCCGCATGCGCGCCCATTCATTCGCCGCGGTCACCGAGATCTTGCGGGCGCCCCATAGCTTGGAGACCGGGTTGCTCGCCATCATCTCTGTCGGGTCGTCGTTGTTCACCAGAATGCGCGCGATGTCGATGCAATAGGCCGCCGCCGCTTCCCACCGATCCCGCCCCTCTGGCAATGCCTCCAGCAGCGAGATCAAGGTGCTCTCGTACATGTTCAGGCGCGGCAGCGCGCTCAGCTGGCCGAGGATGCCGCGGCCGATGGTGAGGTGGTCGTCCTGCTGCTTTTTCAGCTTGGGATCGGCGGCGATGGTGAACGCCTCGCCCTGGTGCTGCCCGGTCTGCTTGCTGTCCTTGTCCTTCGCCTCGTCTTGCAGCTCCTTCGCCGACAGCGTCGAGCTGTCCAGCGAATGGACGCCGATCTCGTGCGCCAGCAGCCCGATCGACTGCCCCACGGTGAAGTCGGTCACCTGGTAGTCGTCCAGGTTGATGGTGATCCGGTTGCCCACGCTGTACGTCGAGGCGATGTCGCTGGTGACGGTGGGCCGCAGCAGGATGCGGATCACCAGCGGCGGCTTGCGGCTGGCGATGAAGGTCGAACGCAGCAGGGCGCGGCTCACGCCGTCCATCCAGCCATCGAGCTTCGCCGCGGCCTTCGTGATGTTCCTGGTGCCGTGGATCTCCAGCCGCGTGCCGGCCTTGTTCTGTTTGGTGAAGAGAGGACCGTAGTCCTCGCCCCGCAACGCATCCTGGTATTGCCTGAGCAGCGCGTTCACCACCTCCAGCTGCTCGGCTCCCGCGTCCCATCCGCGCTCGATCTTGTCCGGCAGGCTCTTGGCCATGTTGAGCAGGTCGGCGGGCGACATGCTTCGGAAGGCGTCGTAGTACTTGCTCTTGGTGACGTCCTTGGGCTGGGCGTCGTCCTTGCGCTTGCCCTTCGTTCCCTTGCGGCGCTCGTCCATGAGGGTCAGCTCGAACAGGGCTGCCAGCAGCGTGTTGCTACTGGCCCTGCGCAGGATGTCGATGGCCTCCCACTCGGTGCCGCCCTTGGCGAGGAACTTGCGCGTGAGCCGCTCGCGTTCGCCCACGTCCTTCGGGTTGGTCGATTCGAAGATCGATCGCGCGATGGCGTCCTCGCCCAGGCGCATGGCCCCCGGAAAGGACACGCGGTCCGGCGCATCGGCGCCCTGGTCGCCATCCAGCACATAGGTGTAGAGCGTCGCCAGGGCGTAGGCGGGCGCGGGGTGATCGCCCACCGCATGCGTGTTCACGTCGATGCCGCGCGTGCGCGGGCTCATGACGCCCGGCTCGCCGTCCTTGCCCTTGCCCATGTCGTCCGATTCGGCCCAGCCGCCCTGCCCGTCGCGCATCACGGCCACGTAGTGCCCGCCGTTGTGGTGCGAGAAGGTGTTGCGCACGACGAACGCCTGCAGCCGGTACCGCGGCCCGGGCTGCCCGTTTCCCGTGATGGTTGCGGGAATGCGGAACGCCTCCGGCATGTCGATGTGGTCGCCGGCGCCCTGGCGCAGCATCCCGATGGACAGCACCGGAGGAAAGGACACCGCGCGCGTTCTGGTCGTGTGCGGGCTGGCCACGTCGCCTCCCGCGCGGCGCTCGCCGCCGAAGTAGGCCGCCAGTGCCTGCTCCAGCGTGCGGTGGCCGACCGCGGTTAGCTGCAGCACGGCTTCGCTTTCCACGCGGACCGAATCCTGGTTCTGCGCGTCGGGGTTGTCGTATTCGACGCCGTGCGCCGTCAGCAGCTGCTCGCGCCGCGGCTGCACGCGCTGCAGGATGCCCATCATCACCTGGCTGGCGTCCTGCTGCGCCGCGACGGCGGCCTCCCCGCCATGCAGCAGGCCAAGCCGCTGGAGCACGTTCAACAGGCGCGTCACGTCGGCGGCGGCAACGGTCCCATTGCCGCCGAGCGTGCGCAGCAGGGGCGCGATGGTTCGCTGGAGCACCCGCGCGTCGCTGTCGGGCCGCGTCGGGTTCAGGCGAACGTCGAACAGCCGGCGGTAGGCGGGCACCGCAGCAACCAGGTTGAGGATGCTCGCCGCGTAGCAGCTGTTCTGCACATGCTCCACGCCGCGCTGCTCGCCGTGCGCGATGTCCAGCGGCACCGGCTCGCCGCTTTCGAGCAGCGGCAGCGAGGCGGACGGGCTGTATTTCGCGCTGGCCAGCGAGAAGAACAGTTGCCGCACGCCGGTCAATGTCCTGGGCAGCGCTTCGGTCGCGGGCATCACCTTCAGGCCCACCAGCACCGTCGCGAAGAGTGAAGGGTCCATGCCGAGCACCTGCAGCACCGGGCTGCGCCCGCCCTGGGCGACCAGTGCGCCCGCATCGGATCCACTGTCTTCCTGTGCCGAAAGCTGCGACTGCAGCCACACGAGGTACTGCTGCGCGCGTTTGGGCAGTTGGGAAAACGCCTGCTCCAGCAGCTGCTGGTTCTGCACGGCGTTCTGCTGCGCCACGAGCGCGCGCTCCTCGCTTTCGCGGGAGACAAGAGCCTGCTCGCCACCCTGGCCAGAGCCTTCCTTGCCTTCCTTGCCCAGCTGCGCCACCGCGTGCGGACCGAAGGCCCTCGTCAGCTGGCGGCGTTGCGCCGCCATGCGCGGACTGTCATGCAGCGGGTCGGCCGCGGATTCAACACCGTTCGCCGCGCGCCCGTTCTCCGCTCCGGGCGAGCGGGCGCGTGGTGCGAGGGCGGCTGTCCGGTTCATCGCACCTCTGTGCAACGCCGGACGCCGGGCTGAAGCAACTCACCCACCCTGCCGTTCCTACGGCTTCGCCATGAGCGCGTTGTCGATCTCCTGCGCCCGCGCGTTCGCCGGGCGGGCGGTAACCAGCTGCGCATAACGCTCGAAGGCCGGGCGTTTCTCGATGGTGCCGAACTGCAGGGCGAAGGCGATGTAGGCACCCAGGTACAGGTCGGCCGCGGTGAACTGGTCGCCGGCCACGTAGCCGCCGTGGCCGACCGCCTTCTCCAGGGTGTTCATCACGTCGTCGTAGCTGCCGTAGCCGGCCATGGCTTTGCGCTCCGGCGGGACCTCGAAGCCCAGGGCGCGGTTGGTGATCGCCGACTCCATCGGGGCCGCCGCGAAGAACAGCCAGCGGTAATACGGGCCGCGCAGCGGGCTGCCGGGTGGCGGTGCCAGCCCGGCCTGCGGGAACGCGTCCGCCAGGTAGGCGCAGATCGCGGCGCCTTCGGTCACCACGGTGCTGCCGTGGCGAATGGCCGGGACCTTGCCCATGGGATTGATGGCGAGGTACGCGGGCGCCTTCATGGTCGTGCCGTACGCCAGGACCTCCGTGCGGTAGGGCTGGCCAACCTCTTCCAGCATCCAGCGGACAACCCGGGCGCGCGACTGGGGGTTGGTGTAGAAGACGAGCTCATCGGACATGCGGGTTCTCCTCGCAAATGGTCAGGCAGCATGATAGGGCGGACTGCGCCTCACAGCCCCTTGCCCCGCGCCACGTCCATCACCACCCGCGCCGCCAGGTACAGGCGCGGCTCGATCGCGTCCACCAGCACCCATTCGTCGTCCGCCGAGTGCGCGCCGAATCCCGGCAGCCCGAAGCGTTCGATCACCGGCCCTTTCGCCTTCAGCGCCGCGAACGCGGCATCGGTGCCGCCGCCTTCCGGCTGGTCGTCCACGGTCAGCTTGCGGCCCACTTCCGCGTAGATCGCCTGCGCGTGCGCGGCCAGCTTGCGGCTGGCGGCCGTGGCTTCCAGCGGCGGGCGGCGGCGCTCGAAGACCACCGTGACCTTGGCTTCGGGCAGCAGCTGCTTCTTGGCGCGCTCGCGCACCGCGGCCTCGATGGCGTCGTAGTCCGCCACGCGCAGCACGCGCACGTCGGCCTGCGCCGTGGCGTGCGCGGGAATCACGTTGCGGTTGGTGCCCGCCTGCGAAATCGTCCAGTTCAGTTTCAGGCCCACTTGCGGCTGCGACAGGTCGCGCATCTGCAAGATCTGGTGCGACAGCTCGTACAGCGCGTTCACGCCGCGCTCAGGCGCGCTGCCGGCGTGCGAGGCGCGGCCCTCCACCTTGAGCTCCACCGAGGCGATGCCGCTGGTCGCCAGCGACAGTTTGTCGTCGTTGGCACGCGAAGCCTCGAACGACAGCACCGCATCGTGTTCGGCGCCGGCCTGCGTGATCTGCGCCCGCGCGCCGGGCGAACTGATTTCCTCGTCGGAGTTCACCAGCACCGTCAGCGTGCCGTACTCGCTGAAGTTCAGCGACTTCAGCAGCGCCACCACGTGCACCACCATCGCCACGCCCTGCTTGTCGTCGGAGATGCCCAGGCCGTAGGCCTTGTTGCCGTCGATGCGGAACGGCTGCCTGGCCAGCATGCCCTTCAGGTACACCGTGTCCATGTGCGCGATCAGCAGGATCTTTTTCGTGCCGGTGCCGCGGAAGGTGGCGCGCACCATGCGGCCGACTTTCTCGGGCGTGTCGGCCATGCGGTAGGTGGTCGCCTCTTGTGGCTCGATGAATTCCACGCTGCCGCCCAGCGCGCGCAGCTTGGCGGCCAGCAGCTCGGTCGCTTGCGTGATGCCCTCCATGTCGCGGCTGCCGGTTTCGATGGAAACGAATTCCTTGAGCGTGTCCAGCAGCGGCTGCTTCTGCGCGACGGCAGCCCGCTGCACGGCGGGGTCGGTGGTCTGCGCGGCTACCGGCCCCGCGAGGCCCGCCAGCAGCGCCGCCGACGCGAGAACGGCAGCCGCCACCGCGCGGCGGCGGCTTGTCGATGAAATTGAAATGTCCAGCGAACGCATCTTCACTTTCTCCTCTCGGTCATGTGCATCTCTTGCCGCGCCATTGTGCGGGCGGCAGGCGGGAACGTCACCTGCCCGCCGCGAACACGTCCCGCTTGACCTTGACGCAGCGTCAACCCGCACACTTGCCGCCATGCACTCCTCCAAGAGAACATGGCCCATCGCCGAGCTGGCCCGCATGGCCGGCACCACCAGCCGCACCCTGCGCCACTACGAATCGTTGGGCCTGTTGCAATCGGTGCGCGTGGGCGACGGGCAGTACCGCCATTACGACGAAGCCAACGTGCTGCGCCTGCTGCGCATCCTGCTGCTGCGCGACATGGGCATGCCGCTGGACGCCATCGGGCAGGCGCTGGACGCGCAGCAGGCGGACCTGCCGGCCGCGCTGGGCCGCCACCTGGAGGAGCTCACGCAGGAGCGTGCACGCACCGAGCGCAAGCTGGCGGCCGTGCGCTGGACCTTGGACCAACTGAAGAAGGGAGCACCTCTCATGGCTGAAAACATGCTCGACGGTTTCGACCAGAACCGCTATCGGCAGGAAGTGGAAGAACGCTGGGGCGCCGACACCTGGGCGCGCTGGCAGGACTGGTGGAAATCGCTGTCGCCCACCGACGCGCAGCGCATCCGCGCCGAATGGGCCGCCATCGGCCATGGCTACGCGCGGGCCAAGGAAGCCGGCGAAGGACCGCAGGGCGCCGCTGCGCAGGAAGCGGCCAAGCGCCACCTGGCGCTGCTGGCCAGCATTCCGGCCGCGCAAAACCGTAACGGCGTGCCCGCCCCCGGCTACCTGCGCGGCCTGGCGGACCTGTACGCCAACGACGCGCGCTACGTCGCGTTCACCGGATCAAGCGACCCGGACATCGGCGCCTACATGCGCGATGCGTTGCTGCCGCTGATCCAGGACCGCTGATCTAGGACCGCTGCTGCGCTGTCACAAGCGGCTCCGGCTCCGCGCCTGCCCTGCGCGGCACGGGCGTGGCCGGCAGCCGGCTCACCACCAGCAGGGTCACCACCGACGTTGCCGCCATCACGCCCAGCAGCGCGGTGAACCCGGCCTGCTTGACCAGCGGGCCGATCAGCCACACCGCCACCGAGCTGGCGCCGAACGACACCGCCAGCCGCATGCCCGACACGCGCGAGCGCATGCCGTCGTCGACGAAGCGCACGATCATCGCGTCGGTGAACGGGATGGCGCCGAAGATGGTCGCCATGAACAGGAACTGCAGCAGGTAGAACACCCAGCCGTCCACCGCCGCCGCCAGCGCCAGCAGCACCGCCTGCGCGGCGACGATGCCCAGGTACAGCGTCTTGAGCGCGACGCGGTCCAGCAGGTGGCCCACGGCCAGCTGCGTCAGGGATGCCAGCGCATAGACGGCCGCCAGCAGCAGGCCGATGCGCGCCGGGTCCTGCAGGATGGCGCGCAGGCGGTCGGCCAGCAGCTCGTAGTTGCTGTTGGTCGAGAAGTTGAACAGCAGGCTGCCGCTGGTGGCGGCCATGGTCATCACGAACAGCAGCCGCGCCATCGACACGCCGGCGGGCATCGCCGCCTGCGACTGCTTCTTCTTCGCGGGCGGCGCGGCTTCGCGCGTGGCCAGCAGCGCGAACAGCACGCCGCAGCCGATGCTGACCACGCCCGGCACCAAGAACGCCATGCGCCAGCCGAAGTACTTCACCAGGAAGCCGGTGGCCACCGCCGCGCCGGCCACGCCCAGGTTGCCCACCAGGCCGTTGATGCCGATGGTCTAGCCGGGCCGCGCCACGCCCTGCACCAGCATCGGAATGCCCACCGGGTGGTAGATGGATGCGAAGCATCCCAGCAGGGCCAGCGCCAGCGCGATCTGCAGCGGCGAGGTGGTGATGCTGACCAGCAGCGACGCCAGCCCCATGCCGACGAAGAACACCACCATCATCGGCCGGCGCCCCCAGTGGTCGCCCATGCGGCCGGCCGGCAGCGAGCCGACGCCGAAGAAGAAGAACGCCGCCACGCTGTAGGGCATTAGGTCTTCCCAGCGCGCGATGCCGAAGTCCGCCGCGATGCTGGTCACGGCGGTGGCGAAGATCAGCAGGAACAGGTGGTCGAGCGCGTGGCCGGCGTTCAGCAGCAGCCGGGTGGGGCGGTTGTTCATGCCGCAATGATGGCACTGTGTCCTGCGGCATCCCGCTGAACGGCGGCGCCGCGTTTCACGCGGGCAGCAGCGGCAACAGGTCCATCACCCACTGCCGCACCGCGGCAATGGCCGGCTCGCCGCCGCGCGCCTCGGGATAGACCAGGTAGAACGGCGCACCCTTGAGTTCCGGGCCGAAGGGCGTGACCAGCCGGCCCGCGCGCAACTCGTCCCCGATCAGTGCGCGGCTCATGAGCGCCACGCCCTGCCCCGCGGTGGCCGCCGACACCGTGTGCGTCTCGTCCGAGAACACCGGCCCCGCCTTCGCATCCAGCCCTTCCACCTTGGCGAGCTTTTGCCACTCGACCCAGCCCATGGGCGTCATGCGCGCGTTGCACGAGGCGAAGTGCAGCAGCGTGTGGCGCGCCAGGTCCTGCGCTCGCCTGAGTTTCAGCGTGGGGCTGCAGGCCGGCACGAACAGGTTGTCGAACAGCTTGTGCGCCACCAGCCCCGGCCAGCGGCCATCCCCGTAGCGGATGGCGATGTCGGCGCCGCGACCGTCCAGCGTCACTGGCTCGTGCGTCACATGGAAGTGCAGGTCCAGGCTCGGATGCCACTCGCTAAGGCGCGTCACGTGGGGCAGCAGCCAGCGCGCCGCCACCGCGGGCGTGGTGGTGAGCGTGACCGACTGCCGCTGCGGCGCGGCGCGCAGGCGGGCCACGGCGCCGGCCATGGTGTCGAAGGCGCCACCGATCTCGCCCATCAGTTCGCGCCCGGCGGGAGTCAGCTCCAGCTGCCGCGGCCGGCGCACGAACAGCGGCAGGCCGAGCCACTCCTCCAGCGCGCGCAGCTGGTGGCTGATGGCGGTGGCCGTCACCGAAAGTTCGTCCGCGGCGCGCTTGGCGCTGCGGTGGCGAGCCGCCGCCTCGAAGGCGCGAAGCGAGGAAAGAGGTGGCAGGGTGCGTGCGTTCATGGATGAGAAAAAATTTTCGCAAGCGGCTCGAAACCATCAGTTGTCCTCGGCCGCACCGGCTCGTAGATTACGCCTGCACCCGGTTGCGTCAAGCTGATTTCCATTCATCCGAAAAGAGCCACCCATGACCACGCTTTTGCACATCGACTCCAGCGCGCGCGCCGGCCGCGCCGGCGAGCATCCGCACGGCTCGCAGAGCCGCCGCCTGACCCATGCCTTCGTGTCCCGCTGGCTGGCCGCCCGCCCCGGCGACGAGGTGGTCTACCGCGACCTGGGCGCCATGCCGCCACGGCCGGTGCACCACGAATGGATTCCCTCGGCCTTCACGCCCGAGCCGCAGCGCACGCCGGACCAGCGTGCCGCGCTGCGCGAGAGCGACGCGATGGTGCGCGAACTGAAAGCGGCGGATGTCGTGGTGATCGGCCTGCCCATGTACAACTACGGCATGCCGGCGCCGCTGAAGGCATGGGTCGACGCCATCGTGCGCATCGCGATGACCTTCGATTACGACCCCGGGCGCGCGAACCCGTACGTGCCGCTGCTGGCGGACAGGCCGCGCCGCGCGGTGCTGCTCACCGCGCGCGGCAGCCATGGCTTCGACGCGGGCGGCGCGCAGGCCGCGCTCAACCATGCCGACACGCTGCTGCGCGACGTGCTCGGCTTCGTCGGCATCACCGACGTGCACACCATCGCGGTGGAGCACACCGAGGAAGGCGGCGCCACGCTGGACGCGTCGGTGTCCGATGCGCTGGAGCGCATCGACGCGCTCGCCGGCGCCTGGCTCTAACGCTTGACCGAGACCAGTTCCACTTCGAAGTTCAGCGTGGCGTTCGGCGGAATGACGCCACCGGCGCCGCGCGCGCCGTAGGCGATGGCGGGCGGGCAGGTCAGCCTGGCCTTGCCGCCCGGCTTCATCATCTGCACGCCTTCGGTCCAGCACGGGATCACGCCGTTGAGCGGAAACTCCGTCGGCTCGCCGCGCTTGTACGAGCTGTCGAACTCGCGCCCGTCCTGGAACGTGCCGCGGTAATGCACCTTCACCACGTCGGTGGCGGCCGGCGACGCGCCCGTGCCTTCCTTCAGCGACTGGTAGATGAGCCCGCTCTTGGTGGTGACCGGCGCCGGCGCGGGTGCCGGCTGCGCCGATGCAATGGAAGAGATGAGGCCGAGGGCCACGGCGCAGACAACGGAAACGGTGAAACGCACGGCGATCACTCCTTGGAAAAAGATGGGCGAGTGTAGCCATGGACCATGCATCCATGGGACCTCGGGACGACCGCCTGGGACCTCGCGCTGCGCAAGCGCCTGGCTTGACGGCTCACGGCTGGCGCGCGACGCGCCACACCGCATTGCCAACGTCGTCCGCCACCAGCAACGCACCGCCCTTGTCCAACGCAACGCCGACCGGCCGGCCGTACGCGTCGCCGTCCTTGCCGACGAAGCCGGTGAGCACGTCCTGCGGCGCGCCGCTGGGCTTGCCCTGGCCGTCGAACGGCACGAACACCACCTTGTAGCCGCTGCGCGGCTTGCGGTTCCATGAGCCGTGCTCGCCGATGAAGGCGCCGCTCGCATACGGCGCGGGCATGCGCGCGTCGGAGAACGCCAGGCCGAGCGGCGCCACGTGGTTGCCCAGCGCGTAGTCGGGCGCGACGGCCTTGGCCACCATGTCGGGGCGCGGGGGCTGCACGCGCGCATCGACATTGCTGCCCCAGTAGCTCCAGGGCCAGCCGTAGAACGCGCCGTCCTTCACCGAGGTCAGGTAGTCGGGCACCAGGTCGCTGCCCAGCTCGTCGCGCTCGTTCACCACCGCCCACAGCACGCTGCCACCGGGCGCGAAGGCCAGGCCGACCGGGTTGCGCAGGCCGCTCGCGTACAGGCGCTTGGCGCCGGTGGCGACATCGATTTCCCAGATGGCGGCGCGGCCATCCTCGATGGCCATGCCGTGTTCCGCCGCGTTGCTGTTGGAGCCGACGCTCGCATACAGCTTGCGCCCGTCGGGGCTGGCAACCAGGCCCTTGGTCCAGTGGTGGTTTCGGCCGCCGGGCAGGTCGGTGACTTTCACGGGCGCCGCGTCGCTGCGCGTCTGGCCGGGCGTGTACGGCACGCGCACGACGGCGTCGGCATTGGCGACGTACAGCTGCCCGCCCACCAGCGCCATGCCAAAGGGCGAGTGCAGGTTCTGCAGGAACACGGTGTTCAGTTCCGCGCGGCCATCGCCGTCGGCGTCGCGCAGCAGCGTGATGCGGTCGGCGCTGGGCACGCCGGAGCCGGCGCGCTTCATGATTTTTTTCTGGACCCAGGCGCGCACGCCCTTCTCTTCCTGGTCCGGCGGCGGCGTGGGCTTGTCGCTCTCGGCCACCAGCACGTCGCCGTTGGGCAGCACGTGCAGCCAGCGCGGATGCGAAAGCCCGCGCGCGAACGGCGTCACCTGGAACCCCGCCACGGCCTGCGGCTGCGCGCCGTCGGGCCAGCCCTGCGCCGGCGCGATGTGCACGGTGGGCAGCAGGCTCTTGGCCGGCGGCGGCAGCTGGGGGTTCGCGCCGTGGG
>NZ_JACCWG010000101.1 GCF_013697775.1 Ramlibacter sp.
GCGGCGGGCTGCGCCGGCACGCGCCGTGCTGCCGGCTTGGCGCGGCGCTGGCCCTTTTGCTGCTCTTCGCGCAGCTGCGCCATCAGGTCCTCGCGCACGCCGTCGCTGCCCTGGCTGAATTCCTGCCACCAGTCGGCCAGCACCACGTCCACCTCGCCAGCATCGGCGCGCAGTCGCATGAAGTCGAAGCCGGCGCGAAAGCGCGGCTGCTCGACCAGGCTGAACGGCGTGTGGCCGATGCGCTTCTCGAAGCGAGGCTGCATCATCCAGATCTCGCGCATGTCGGCGCCCAGCTTGCCGCGGCCCGACACGTCGCCGATGCGGCTGTTGAACACGTCGTCGATGGCTTCCTGCAGCGCGGGGAACGGATGCTGCCGCCGCTCCAGCCGTGCGGCCCAGCCGTCGCGCACGTCGGACCACAGCACGCAGGCGAGCAAAAAGCTCGGCGCCACCGGCTTGTCTTCGGCCACGCGGCGATCGGTGTCCTGCAAGGCAGCCTTGACGAAGGGCTGCTCGGCACGTTCCACCACCAGGTCCAGCAGCGGGTAGATGCCGCGGTCCAGGCCCAGCAGCTTCAGCTGCTCGATGGTGGCCAGCGAGTGCCCCGTCTGCAGCAGCTTGAGCATCTCGTCGAACAGGCGGCTTTGCGGCACTTCGGCCAGCAGGCCCAGGCTGGGCTTGAGCGGCGCGGCTGTCTTGGGATCGAGCTTGAAGCCCAGCGGCGCCAGCTTGGCGGTGAAGCGCACGGCGCGGATGATGCGCACCGGGTCTTCGCGGTAGCGCGTGACCGGGTCGCCGATCATGCGGATCACGTGCTTCTTGGCGTCCTGGATGCCGCCGTGGTAGTCCACCACCACGCGCGTTTCGGGGTCGTAGTACAGGCCGTTGATGGTGAAGTCGCGGCGCGCCGCGTCTTCTTCCTGCGGGCCCCAGACGTTGTCGCGCAGCACCCGGCCGGAGGCGTCCACCGCGTGCTTCATGCCGGCCAGCTCGTTCTTGCTGGTGCGCTCGTTGCCCGCCACCGATTCGGTGGCGGCAGCATCCATGTACGCACGGAAGGTCGAGACCTCGATCACCTCGTGCTCGCGTCCGCGCCCGTACACCACGTGCACGATGCGAAAGCGCCGCCCGATGATGAAGGCGCGCCGGAACAGCCCCTTGACCTGCTCGGGCGTGGCGCTGGTGGCCACGTCGAAGTCCTTGGGACGCAGCCCCAGCAGCAGGTCGCGCACGGCGCCGCCGACGATGTAGGCCTCGTAGCCGGCTTCCTTGAGCGTGTGCACCACGTTGAGCGCGCGCTCGTCGGCCAGGGTGGGATCGATGCCGTGCTCGTTGGGGCCGACTTCCTGGCGCTTGCCGAAGCGCGGTTTGCGGCCGGTGCCGAGCAGCTTGTCGATGAATTTCTTGATCATTTTTCTTGTTGCCCGAAGAGGTCAAGTATGCGCCAGCCGCGCTCTTGCGCCACCGTGCGCAGCCGCGCGTCGGGGTTGGTAGCCACTGGTGTGTCGACTTTTTCCAGCAACGGCAGGTCGTTGATTGAATCGGAATAAAAGGTGCTGTCCACGCCGGTCCAGCCGAGCCCGCGCTCGGCCAGCCAGCGCTCCACGCGCACCACCTTGCCTTCGCGCATCGACGGCACGCCGTCGATCTCGCCGGTGATCCAGCCGTCGGCACCGCGCGCGAGCTGCACCGCGATGAGCTGCTGCACGCCAAGCCGCGCCGCGATCGGCCGGGTCACCAGTTCGTTGGTGGCTGTCACGATCACCACCTCGTCGCCCGCGTCCTGGTGGCCCCGCAACAGGTCCAGCGCCGCGGGCCGCAGCACCGGCTCGATCCACTCGCGCATGAAGCGCGCATGCGCCGCCTCGTAAGCGGCGCGGCCGCGCAGACGCACGGCCTCGGTGGCGAAGCGCACGTAGTCGTGCACGTCCAGCGTGCCGGCCTGGTAGTGCGCGAAGAATTCGTCGTTGCGGCGCTTGAACACATCGGGATCGGTCCAGCCGATCTGCAGCGTGAACTCGCCCCAGGCGTAGTCCGAGTCGATCGGCAGCAGCGTGTGGTCGAGGTCGAACAGCGCGAGCTTGCGGCGGTCGGCGGTCACTCGTTCTCCAGCATGGATTTGATCAAGGGGATGGTGATGGCGCGCTGCGTCTGCAAGGCGTAAGTGTCCAGGTGGTCCAGCAGTTCCATCAGGCTGCCCAGGTCGCGCGAGAAGCGGCTGAGGATGAAGTCCATCACGTCGTCGCCGAGGAACACCCCGCGCGCATCGGCCGCCTGGCGCAGCACGGCGCGCCGCTCGGCTTCGTCGAGCACGTGCAGCTGGAACACGTGCCCCCAGCCCAGCCGCGTGCGCAGGTCCTCGCGCAGTTTCAGGTGGGCCGGTGCCAGCAGTCCCGCCGCCAGCACGCCGCGCTGCAGCGCCTGCGCCTGCACGAACCAGCTGAAGGCGGCGTGCTGCTGCACGGCGGTGTAGAGCTGCACGTCGTCCATCAGCACCACGGCCCAGCGCTCGTCGAATTCGGGCGGTTCGGTCAAGGTGGCGTCGAGCCAGCCGCAGGCGGCGCCCTGCTCTTTCAGGCGCTCCTGCACGGCCTTGAGCAGATGGGTCTTGCCGCTGGCGGCCAGGCCCCAGAGATAAGTCGGGACGGGAGACCGCGTGGGGCTGCCGGCCCAGAGCTGCAGGTGCTTCAGCGCTGCTTCATTGGGACCTGCGAAGAAGGACGTCAACGTTGGGACCTTGCCCAGGCCGATGTCCAGGGGGAGCTGTTTCATGCTGCTGCTCCCTTTTCGCTCGGAGACCTCGCGGCAAAGCCGCGCGTGGGCGAGCCGCGGCGCGCGGACACGGCGTCCGGCGGCTGAAGCCGCCGGCAGACCTGAGGCGGTTGGATGGACGGCAGCGCGGGGGAACTCCCTGCGCGCTCTGCGAGCGCTCCTGTCAGACAACCCCCGCGAGTCAGTTCACGAAGCGCGCTGCGCGCGCCTGCCGTCCCCCCAACCACCTCAGGCGCATTGCCCCACTGCGCGCCGCGGCCCGCCCACGCGCGGCTTTGCAGCGACGCTGTTGGGGCGCGACGGTTGCGCGCCACTCTGTTGGCTGTCGCGGCAGGCGGTGTTTGGCGGGGGCGATTTCTGTGGCGGCTGTGCTGATCGGGCTGGAGCCGGGCGCGCTTGCGCGCTTCGTTGACTGATTCGCGGCGGCTGTCTGAGCGGAGCGTTTGCTCGCAAACGCGCAGCGAGTTCCGCCGCGCCGGCTCCAGCCCGATCAGCACAGCGGAGTCGGCGCCTTGGCGCCGACCGCCGCAGCATGAGCCCCCGCCGGGCACCGCCTGCCGCGACGTGACCACCCCCAACAGAAACAGGAACATGTCCATCCGAATCAACTCTGGTACAGGTTGCTGCCCAGATAACTGGCCCGCACCCGCCGGATCGCCACCAGCAGCACCGCGCTGGCAGGCAGCGCCACCAGCACACCCAGGAACCCGAACAGCTGCCCGAACGCCAGCAGCGCGAAGATCACCGCCAGCGGGTGCAGCCCGATGCGCTCGCCCACCAGGCGCGGCGTGATGAACAGGCCTTCCAGCAATTGGCCGCTGCCGTACACCGCGGCCACCATCACCAGCGCCTTGGCGGACGCGAACTGCAGGAAGCCGGCGACGAGTGCCAGGATCAGCCCCACACCGAAGCCGATGTACGGCACGAACATGGCGAGCCCGGTGAACACGCCGATCGGCAGCGCGAGCTCCAGGTCGAACAGCGCCAGCCCGGTGCTGTAGAACACCGCCATGGTCGCCATCACCAGCAGTTGCCCGCGCAGGTACTGGCCCAGCACCTGGTCGGATTCGCCGGTGAAGGAATCGACCGAAGGGCGGGCGCGCGGCGGCACCAGTTCCAGCATGCGCGCCACGAACGGCTTCCAGTCCAGCAGCAGGTAGAACAGCGCCACCGGAATCAGCAGCGCGTTGCCCACGATGGTGAGCGCCACGCTGCCTCCCAGCTTCAGCGACGACAGCACGGAGGAGAAACTTTCCTCCCAGTTGGCGTTGAGGTACTTCACCACGTGGGCCCTCAGGCTGGCCATGTCCAGCGACACCGAAATGCCGAACTGCGCCAGCCAGGGCGACAGCACCGCGTTCAGCCGGTCGAAGACCAGGGGCAGCTGCTCGCGCATCAGCGGCAGTTCCTTGGCCAGCACCGGCACCACCAGCAGGAACACGCACAGCAGCGCCAGCATGAACAGCAATTGCACCACCAGCACCGCCAGCACGCGCGGCATGCGGCCCCGGCCGACCTCGTCCAGCCGGTCCACCAGTGGGGTAAGCGCATAGGCCAGCACCGCCGCCACCGCGAACGGCGTCAGCACGGCCCCGAGCGCGCGCAGCGCCAGCAAGGCGAGCACGGCGATCAACGTCCAGGCGGCGGCGCGAAGTTGGGTGGGGGTGAATTGCATGCAGTGCGCCTGGCGGCCCGGCGGGCCGGCATGCCAAAGCTAAAATCTTTGCAAATTCTATCGGGCCGCCTGTCCAGGCGGTTCCACCCCTCCTTCGCATGGCCATTTCGCAGCGCCTTCCCCGCGGTATCTGGGCGTTGGGCATCGTCAGCCTGCTGATGGACGTCTCCTCCGAGATGATCCACAGCCTGCTGCCCGTGTTCATGGTCGCCACCCTGGGCACCAGCGTGCTGGCGGTCGGCCTGGTGGAGGGCGCGGCCGAGGCCACGGCGCTGATCGTCAAGGTGTTTTCCGGCACGCTCAGCGACTACTGGCGCCGCCGCAAGCCGCTGGCCGTGGCCGGCTACGCGCTCGGAGCCCTGTCCAAGCCGCTGTTCGCGCTGGCCTCCACCACCGGGCTGGTGCTCGGCGCGCGCCTGCTGGACCGCGTCGGCAAGGGCATCCGCGGC
>NZ_JACCWG010000404.1 GCF_013697775.1 Ramlibacter sp.
CTCCTGCTGCGTCTGCCCATCCAGCTCAATCGACTTGGCGACCCGCATGGCATCACACCCCCTTGGCCATCGGAGTATGCCTTCGAGCGAAAGTTCAACTAATTCGCGCGCACTACACTAGCGGCGCACAGGATTTCCAGCGCTCAGCGCCCGCCCGCCTGCCGCAGCATCTCCGCCACCCTCTGCTGCCCTCGCCGCACCGCATGCTGCAACGGCGTCACGCCGTCCCGGTCCGCGATGTTCACGTCCGCGCCTGCCGCGATCAGCATGCGCACGATCTCGCTGTGCGCTGGGCCGCCGTTGCCCAAAATCACGGCTTCCAGCAGCGCGGTCCAGCCCAGGTTGTTGACGTGGTTCACGTCGATCTTCGTCGCGAGCAGCAGCCGCACCGTGTCCACGTGGCCGTAGTGGCACGCGGGAATGAGCGCGGTGCCGCCATAGCGGTTGGTGCTGGCTAGATCGGCGCCGGCAGCCAGCGCGGCGCGCACGATCTCGGTGTGGCCCCTGGCGCCGGCCAGCAGGAAGGCGCTGTCGCGGATGTCGTCCTGCGCATTCACGTCCGCACCGCGTGCGACCAGCAGCCGGGCCACCTCCGTGTGGCCGCCCTGCGTGGCCGCCAGAACGGCGTTGCGGCCGCGGCTGTCGCGCGCGTTGACGGGCGCGCCGGTGTCCAGCAGGCGCCGCACGGCTGGAAGGTCACCGCGCGCGGCGGCGTCGATCAGGCTGGTGGTTTGGGCCAGTGCGCGCGTGGCGCAGGCCGCCCCGCAAAGGGCAAGAACGAGGGAGCGACGCTGCATGATGGCGACATGGTAGCCAGCGTTCACAATGCCGCATGGCCATCATCGCGACCCCCTCCCGCCGCCAGCTCACCATGGCCATCCTGCTGGCCGTGGCGGTCGCCGGCGCCGTGATCCGCAGCTATGCGCCCAATCCGTCCACGCTGCGCGACGTCGGCACGCTGCTGCTGGTGATGTGGCTGCCCGCGGTCGGCAACCTCGTCGGCTACCTCATTCGCAAGATCCCGCGGCGCGCACCGCGTGCCGTCGCCGGCTTTGCCGCGGATGCCGCGTTCACGCCGCACCTGCAGGTGCAGTTGCACGCCTTGGACGTGCCGGCGCACACGCTGGCTTCGCTCGAGGCGCATGCGCGGCAGTGCGCCCTGGTCGTGGGACAACAAGGCTTCACGGCGCGGGCGGAGCTGCCTATCTTGCAGACGCTGCAGGGTGCGCAAGAAGACGCTGCACATCCGGCGGAAGTCGCCGTCGCCGTCGAGCTGCTGCGCCCCGCCGTTGCCGTGTCGCACTTGGCGGCGGGCACGCAGTTCCACCTGCTGCTCCACACCACCGCCGTTGCCACGGGCACGGTGCGCGAGGTCTATTTCCAGGCGGAGATGGCCGGCGGCGGCTGATTCTTCCAGTGGCCCCATGCGCGGCCCGTGCCGCGTTTCGCGCTTACATTGCGGGAATGAAGCCCTCCCTCCACATCCTGGCCGGCCTGGCGCTGGCCGGCGCCCTCGCCGGGTGCGCCACCGCCCCGGCGGCACTGTCGCAAGACCAGATCGGCGCCATCGTCGCCGCGCCCGACCGCGCACCGGCCGACCGCGTCAACGACGTGCGGCGCAAGCCCACCGAGATGCTCGCTTTCGTCGGCGTGCGGCCCGGCGCCGTGGTGCTGGACGTGAGCGCGGCGCGCGGCTACACCTCGGAGCTGCTCGCGCGCGCCGTCGGGCCTACCGGCAAGGTGTACGCGCAGAACCCGCCGCGCGCGGAGAGCCGCACACCACCGGCCCAGCCTAAAGGCGCCGCGGCACCGCCGCCGCCCAACGCCGCCCCGCCCACGCCCACGCTGGCCGAGCGCGCGCGCAATCCGGCGCTGGCGCACATCGTGCCGGTCACGCGCTCGTTCGACGATCCGGTACCGCCGGAGGTTGCCGGCAACACGCTCGACCTGGTCACGCTGATGTTCAATTACCACGACTTCGGGCACATCGGCGTGGACCGCGCACGCACCAACGCCGCGATCTTCAAGGCACTGAAGCCGGGCGGCATCTACGTCATCGCCGACCACGCAGGACGGCCCGGCACCGGTATTTCGGAGGCGGGCACGCTGCATCGCATTGAAGAGGATTTCGTGCGGCGCGAGGTGGAAGCGGCCGGGTTCAAGTTGGCCGGGGTTGGCAATTTCCTGCGCAACCCGGCCGACCCGCGCGACCGCAACACGCCCGAGCCGGCGATGCCCAAGGACGAATTCGTTCTCAAGTTCGTCAAGCCCTGAGCGCGCCGCGGCGCGGCTTGCTTACTGCTGCGGGTGGCCGCCCTTTTCGCCGCGCGTGATGGTGCCTTGCTGCATGGCCTGGATGGCTTCGGCGCGCACCTGCTCGCGGGTGAGCCAGCGCGTTGCCGGTGCAGCGCCCATGGACGTGGTCTGCATCCCGGCTTGCATGCCGGTCTGCATGCCGGCTTGCGCGCCGGTGTGCATGCCGGTTTGCTGTCCCGGCGTCCAGTTGCTGGCGTGCATGGCCATGCCGCTGCGATAGGACTGCGAGCCTTCGGCTTCGTCGGCATGGGCCATGCCGAACGGCAGTGCGGTGGCGGCAAGGATCAGGAGGAGGTGGCGGTTCATGGTGTTTCCTTTTTTAGCGTTGTTGAAGTGACGCCCTGAATACGCCGCGTGCCGCCACATGGATGTGCTGACCTTGCAAGCTGCCCGGCTTTGAATCCGGATGAGCTTGCCGTTTTCCCTGGCTAGCGCGACGAAGCCAGCCCCAGCTTCACCGGCACGGGCTTGCCGACCGCCACCTCGGCATCTTCTGGCGCGCCCGCCACGATGCGCGCCGCACCGACGCCGGCTTCGGCCAGCGCCGCCGCGATGGCGCGGGCGCGCTCGGTGCCCAGCTGGGACAAAGCATCGGCCGGCAGCGCGTGCTCGCGCTCCAGCCGCTCGCGCAGCTGGGCATAGAAGGCGCCGGCATCGGCCACCTGCGGCTCGCCCTGCACCATCTTGCCGACGCGCTGCCACACGGGCAGCGCCTGGGCCTGCGGCGCGGACGCGGCGTCCTGCGGCTTCGCCGCGGCCGACGCTTCCGCCGCCTTCTTCTGCTTGTCCAGCTCCGCTTCGCCGAAGCGTTGCGCATACAGCGCGCGCAGCGCGGAACGCACGGCGCGGTCGCCCGTGTCCAGCGGGCCCGGCGCTTCGCCGGCCGCCAGCTGGATGCCGGCGCGCTGCGCCACCTCGCGCCGCACGGCCAGCATGCGCAGCGCGGCGCCGTCGGCCACGCTGCCGTATTGCGCGGGCACCGACAGGCGCAGGCCTTCGCGCTTGCCCATGATCTGCGCCACCTGCCGCAGCTTCTCGCGCTCGGGCGGCAGCAGCGTGCCGCTGCCGGGGTCGAACACGATCGCTTCGAGCTTCTCGCCGCTGAGGCCCAGCGCCGCGCCCAGGGCGCGGAACGGCGCGGTGACGATCTTGGTGAGCACGTTGGCAAGCGCCTTGCCGATCACCGCGCCGTAGCTGAAATGCGGATCGGCCAGGTCGCCCGCCACCTGCAGCCCCAGGTCGATGCGGCCGTCGGCATCTTCCAGGATCGCAATGGCCAGCTGCAGCGGCAGCTTCAGCGCGTCGGGGCTGTCCACGCGCTCGCCCAGCCTGAGCTTGTCGATGACGATTTTGTTGTCGCCTTCCAGCTTGCCTTCGCGGATCTTGTATTGCAGGTCCAGCGAGATCTTGCCGCCGGCCACGCGGTAGCCCGCGAACTTCATGCCGTAGGTGGACGCGGGCACCATGTCCACGTTGCGGAACACCACGCCCAGGTCGGTGTGGCTGCGCGGCGAAAATAGGTTCAGCTCGCCGCGCACGCGCGCCAGCCCGAACGCGTCCACGCGCCCATCGAGCTCCACCTGCGCGCGCGCGCCGGGGCTGGACGACAGGCCATTCACCACGCCATTGAGTTCGTGGATCTTGGCGCTGAACTGCGGGCGCAGGCTGAGGTCGGTGAAGTCCAGCTTGGCGTCCTGCACGCGCACGCGGCGGATGCGCATTGCAAAGGGCTCGCTGTCCGCCGCGGGGGTGCCAATTGCCGCGCCGTGCATCGCAACAGGGAGCACGGCCGCTGGCGCGGGCGCCGTCACCAGCAGCCGCACGGCGTTGAAGCTGCGGTCCGGCTCGATCGCCATCTTGGCGTCGAGGCCGGCGATGCGCAGCTCGGGGATGTCCAGCCGGTTGGGGCCGGCCGTCGCCGTGAGCTGCGGGATGTCCAGCGTCCGCCAGGCGGCGAACACGGCGCCGCCCGCTTCCTTGAGCACCACGCCGCTCACACCGACGCTGCCGTCGTAGCGCAGCACCGGCTTGTCGCGCGCGCCCGCTCCCGGGCCGGCCACGAGTTCACCTTGGGCGGACAGCGCCCCGCCCTCCAGCGTGAGCTTGACGTGCTGCGCCAGCAGCGGCTGCAGGGGCTTGAGCGACAGCGTGTCCAGCTTCAGCCGCGTGCGCACCGCGCCGGTGGCCGGCACCACGCTGCCCTGCGCCGCCACCTGCCCGCCTTCGCGCAGGCTGAAGCGGGTGTCGAACGCCACCGGTTGCCGCGCGTCGGTGCCGGCGCCGAGCAGGCGCGCGTGGAAGTCCGCCACGTTCAGCCGCACACCGCTGCCCTCGTCGCCCAGCGCCGCGGCGAACTTGCCGAGTTCGATGGCGCCGACGACGACCTGCCACTCGGGCGCGGCTTTGGGTGCCGTAGCTTTGGTTGTGGGCGCGGCGACGTTGGCGGGCTGCCCCGCGCCCGGCACCCAGGCCGCGAGGTTGATCGCGCCCTTGCGGTCGCGCAGCACATCGAGCTGGCCGCCTTCGGCGAACACGCGCGCCACATTGACCTTCCGTGCGCCCAGGTCCAGCGCCGCGCCTTCCAGCCCGAGCCGCGCCACCTTCACGGGCGGCTGCTTGCCCTTGGCGAGAACGACGTCGCCGAGCACCAGCGCGCCGTCGGTCACCTTGGCTTCCAGCGCGGCGCCGTTCTGCGCCGCCTGCAGGCCCAGCTCCAGCCGCGCGCTGGCGGCGGCCAGCGTCAGCGGCGGATCGACCGTCGCGTCTTCGACGGCCAGCGCGATGCGGTCGAACAGCACGCGCCGCACCGCCACCGACCAGCCGGACACCGGCACGGCAGGGGCAATCGCCGGCACGGCCGCCGGGCCTGCCGCCTCGCGCATCAGGCCGGCGATGTCCAGCGTGCCGCGCGCGTCGCGGCGCACGCTCAGCCTGCCGCCTTCGGCGCGCACGTCGGCAACAGCAATTCGGCGCGTCACGATGTCCGCGTCGATGCCGCTCACGTCCAGCCGCGAGAGTGCGGCGAAGGAATCGGTGGCGGCCTCGCGCGCCACCGCCAGGTCGCGCAGCGCCACGCGCGCGCCGGCCAGCTTCGCTTGGAGCCGGCCGCCCGCATAGGCCAGCGTGTAGGGCACCGTCGCCGACAGCATGCCCGCCGCCAGGGTGGCCCGTGTGGCGGACTTCAGGTACACCGACAGCTCGGGCAGCGAGGCGTTTTCCAGCACCAGTTCGCCGCTGGCGCGCATCGGGTCGAGCGTGGCCTGCCCGGTCCAGCGCAGCTTGCCGCCGCGCGCCCATTCGGCGGTGAAGACGTGGGTGTCGCTGCGGTCTGGCAGCGTGCTGAAGCCGGTGAGCTGGAACGCGATGGGCGCGAAGGTGTTGGCGTAGCCGGCCTGCCGGTCCTGCAGGTCGACACGCCCGCCCGCAACCGAGAGCCGATCGATCACCAGCCTGGGCAGCGACGCATCGGTGGAAGGTTTTCTGCCGCGCGCGAGCGCCTTGGCCAGCTCCGCCATGTTGAAGCGGCCATCCGGCGCGATGGCCAGGTGCACCCTGGGGTCGGCCAGTTCGATGTGCGAGAACCGCCACGCGCCCGTGGCCAGCGTGCGCCACTGCAGCGCGACGTCCAGCCGTCCCAGCGACAGGATCGGCGCGCCGTCCGCCTCGGCCAGCGCCAGCGCGTCGGCCCGCAGGCCCAGGGTGAACGGGTTGAAGTGCAGCGCACCGAGTGTGGCCTTGCGGCCCAGCTGCGTTTCCACATAGCGCACCATCTCCCGCTGCGCGAGCCACGGAACCGCCCAGAACCCCAGTGCCGCATAGGTGGCAAGCACCGCGGCGGCAATGGCCAGCCAGAACCTGATTCGCTTGCTCATCCGCGGAGCATAGGCTCATCCGTGGCGCTGGGGGAGCGGAACTCTCCCACACCGCACCACTCTGATGCGAAGCCTCATCCGGATGACAATTCACTTGCCCTTGCCCCGCCTTCCCCGTTCGCTCCGCCTGCTCGCCGCCTTCGCCTGTGCAGGCCTGGTTGGCGTTGCTCCCACCGCCTCCGCTGCGCCCCCCTACCAGGGCCTGTGGTGCGGTACCGGCCTGCTGCACGAGTTCCGGCTGAAGCTGGCGCCCGGCGCCGACCGCAACGAGGTGAATGGCGTACTGGCGCGCAAGGACCGCGTCCGCCAATTGCACGGCAGCTTCGACGGCCGCACCCTGCGCACCCAGGCCACCAAGTACGGCGCGCTGGTGCTCACGCTGGCGGGCAACGAACTGCGCATCACCGGCGGCGACGGCCCGCTGGCGCTGGCCCAGGGCACGTCGTTCCGCCGCGCCAGCGGCGACGCCTGCGGCGGTTAGGCGCCCGCGCGATACTGCTGCGGCACAACCGCACATTCGCCGGAGAAGCCCATGGCGTCACGCGTTCTCTACAGCCACGAATACAGCCGCGAAATGAACCAGGGGACGCTCGACCCCGATGCCTTCGACTACCGCTTCCTGTGCGAAGGCGATTCCTGGATGGACCGCAGTTCGCCCACCCAGCTGTCGCTGCCCTGGGCCCTGGCCAAGACGTTCCATGGCGGCAAGGGCAACCGGGCGCTGTTCATCAACCTCTCGCGTTTCGGCCACACCCTGCGGCGCATCGGCGACAGCCTGAACGACGATTTCCTGCAGTGGCTGAACACCGACATGGGCTGGCGCTTCGACGCGCTGCTGTTCAGCGCCGGCGGCAACGATTTCATCGACGCCGCGCTGGGCCCGCCGCCCGGCAAGGGCATCCTGCGCGACGTGCGGCAGTCGCAGCCGGCCGGGGCTGTGGACTGCTTCGACGCGGACGCGGTGGCCACGCTGGTCACCGGCTACCTCGACCCGAACTTCGAGAAGCTGCACGCCACGGTGCGCAACAGCAGGCTGCACGGCGGCATCCCCATGTTCCTGAACTGCTACAACATGCCGGTGGCGCGCAATGCGCCGGCCATCGCCGGCCACAAGGCCTGGCTGTTCGAGGCGTACCGCAAGAACGGCATTCCCGAGGCACTCTGGCCCGAGGTGACCGAGCGCCTGTTCGTCGACGTGGAGTCCGCCGTCACCGGCTGGGTGAAGGGCGCGCCGCACCCCGGCGTGTTCGCCGTGCCCACCACTGCAGTGCCGCTGGTCCCCGCCGACCCCGCAAGCACCGGCAACAGCGGCGACTGGCTCAACGAGATCCACCCGAACAAAAGCGGCTGGAACAAGCTCGCCACGGCCTGGCAGGCGGCGCTGGACCAGGTGCTCTGACGTGTGGGGAATACCCATCAGTTTCGCTGACACGCCCAGGCCAGAAGCCTGAAAAAGCCGCGTTCCGTCCTTTTGCGGGTTCGACCCAGGCGCGAAAGCTGTTGCATCTCGTAGCATCGGCAGCCTGGAGGGGAACCGATGCTCAAGTCGTTGTATGCGCCCGCATTCTGGGCGCTGGGCCGCCTGGGCCAGGGCCCGGGCTTCGTGCTGCTGGGCGCCATGGTCGCGGCGCCCGCGGCGGTGGCCCTGTTCGCGCCGCTGCCGCGCGAGGCGGGCGTGCCGCTGGTGCTGGGGCTGGTGGCCCTGGCCTGGTATGCCATCGCGGCGCTGCGCGCCTTCATGTCGCGCGACATCGAGCGCGTGGTGCAAATCACCCAGCGCATCGCCAGCGGCGAGCTCGTAACCGACGAGGCGCGCGCTTCCACCAGCCACGGCTTCGGCGGCGACGTGAACCGGCTGCGCAGCGCCATCATGCAGATGAACCGCAGCCTGGGGCTGATCGTGCGGCAGGCGCTGGCCAGCTCCGAGGCCATCGTGTCGGGCACGCGCGCCATCGCCGAAGGCAACACGCAGCTGTCGGAGCGCACCCACGAGCAGGCCGCCTCGCTGGAGGAGATCGCCACCGGCATCGAGCAGCTGGCCTCGTCGGCCCGGCAGAACGCGCAGGGCTGCGCGCGGGCCGACCAGCTGGCGGCCGACACGGCGCGCGTGGTGGGCACGGCCGCTTCGCGCATGCAGGAAGTTGCGGCCACCATGAAGCGCATCGACGGCAGCGCACAGCGCGTGGGCGAAATCCTGGCCACGGTGGAGAGCATCGCCTTCCAGACCAACATCCTGGCGCTCAACGCCGCGGTGGAGGCGGCGCGCGCCGGCGACCAGGGCCGCGGCTTCGCCGTGGTGGC
>NZ_JACCWG010000408.1 GCF_013697775.1 Ramlibacter sp.
GTACGCGTCCGACGAGCACCGTCTTGTCTGACGCGGGGTATTTCACGAAGGGTGTGACCTTAAATCTAGCTTTAAGGTCATCGAGCGATGCGGGTCGAGGTTTTGGACGGGTTAGAGCGGCGGCGACGTTGGTCGCAGGACGACAAGACACGTATTGTCGAGGAAACGCTGGTACCGGGCGCCAAGGTGACGGACGTTGCCCGCCGCAACGGTGTCGCGGCGAGCGTGGTGTTCACCTGGCGTCGGCAGGCGCGAACGGTTGAGAAGGTCGGGCCCTGTTTTGCGCCGGTGCAGATTACCGCGGTGGCGGAAACGGGCGGGGTAAGCGCGAAGCCGCCGTCCGAGAATGACGGGCGGATGCGGCTGGTGCCCGCGGCCCGGACCGGACTGATCGAGATTGATCTTGGCAACCGGCGACGCATCCGGGTGGATGCGCAAGTTGACCCGGAGGCGCTGGCGCGGGTTCTCGACGTGCTGGAACGCCGGTGATCGCGGTTCCCGGCAATGTGCGGGTGTGGCTTGCGACCGGCCATACCGATATGCGACGTGGCTTCCCGAGCCTGGCACGGCTGGTTCAGGAAAGCTTGAAGCGCGATCCCCACGTCGGTGATCTCTACGTTTTTAGAGGCCGTCGCGGTGATCTCATCAAGATCATTTGGCATGATGGCCAGGGCGCGTGCCTGTTCACGAAACGGCTGGAGCGCGGGCGCTTTCTGTGGCCATCGCTGGCGGACGGTGTTGTCACCATCAGCGTTGCGCAATTATCCTATCTTCTGTCCGGAATTGACTGGCGAATGCCGCAGGCAACTTGGCGTCCACAAGCCTCCGGTTAAGCTGTGGCTTTTTGACTCACAGCAGAAATCCGGCGCGATTTTTTGCGGCGAATATGTTTGATTCGTCATCGTGACGATGCCCTCCGATTCACTTCCCGCCGACCTCGCCGCCGCGCATGCGATGATCCTTGCGCAGCGCGAGCAGCTGACATTGGCGAAGAGCGAAGTCACTGTCGGCCGGCTCGAAATCGAGCGGCTGAAGCTGATGCTGGCCAAGGCACGGCGCGAGCAGTTCGGGCAATCCTCCGAACGCGGCAAGCTGCTGGTCGAGCAGCTCGAGCTTGCGATCGAGGACCTCGAAGAGACCCAGGCCGAACAGGAAACCAAGGCTGAGATTGCCGCGCCAGAGGCCGCCAAGGAGAAGCGCGCGCAAAATCCGCGACCGCCTCGACGTCCGCTGCCGGACAATCTGCCGGTCGAACGTATCGTCGAGCCCGCGCCTTGCGCGTGCGGCAAGTGCGGCAGCGCGCGACTGCACAAGCTCGGCGAGGTGGTGTCGAAAACCCTGGAATGCGAGCCGCGGCGCTGGAAGATCATCGAGCACGTCCGCGAAAAATTCTCCTGCCGGGACTGCGAGGCGATCACCGAGGCGCCGGCGCCCTCCCATCCGATCCCGCGCGGCTTTGCCGGGCCGAGCCTGCTGGCGATGGTGCTGGTCAACAAGTTCCTGCTGCATCAGCCGCTGAACCGGCAGAGCAAGACCTATGCCCGCGAGGGGGTTGAGATTGATGTCTCGACGCTGGCAGATCGGGTCGGCGCCTGCGTGGTGGCGCTCGACCCAATTATTGAGGCCATCCGGACCCATGTCATGAGCGCGGAACGCATCCACGCCGACGATACGACGGTGCCTGTGCTGGCAAAATTGAAGGCCGTCACCGGCCGGATCTGGACCTATGTTCGTGATGACCGGCCGTTTGGCGGCCAGGATCCGCCGGCGGCCTTGTTCTATTACTCGCGCAACCGGGCTGGAGAGCATCCACGAAGCCACCTGGCCGGCTATGTCGGCCTGATGCAGGCCGATGCCTTTAACGGATACAACGACCTCTACAGGGGCAATCGCAAGCCAGCGCCGATCCTTGAGGCGGCCTGCTGGAGCCACGGGCGCAGAAAGTTCTTCGACCTGGCAAAATCGGGAGAGGCGCCGATTGCCGCTGAGGCTGTGCGGCGCATCGATGAACTGTTCGAAATCGAGCGCACCGTCAACGGCAAAACGCCCGAGCAGCGGCTTGCTGTCCGACGTGAGAAATCGAAGCCGCTTCTCATCGAGCTCGAAACCTGGCTGCGCCAGCAGCGAGCCTTGCTCTCATCAAGCAACGACACCGCAAAGGCCATCAACTATCTCTTCAACCGCTGGGCTGCGTTCACCCGCTTCCTCGACGACGGCCGCGTCTGTCTCACCAACAACGCCGCCGAACGAGCCCTACGCGGCGTGGCGGTCGGAAGAAAGAATTGGACCTTTGCCGGTTCAGATGCAGGCGGCCATCGTGCGGCCGCCGTCTATACCCTTGTCGAGACCTGCAAGATGAACGACGTCGATCCCCAAGCATGGCTTGCGGACGTGCTGGCCCGGCTCCCCGATTATCCCGCCAACAAGGTCGCTGACCTGCTGCCCTGGAATTGGAAGGCGAACCAGCAGCCCAGGGCCGCCGTTGCCGCCTGAGGGATCTTCAGCGGAGGATCGCACCTACCTGGGGTGCTGGTCGGATGCGTACG
>NZ_JACCWG010000011.1 GCF_013697775.1 Ramlibacter sp.
TCCTGGTCGGACGCGGCGACCATGGTGACGGTGGCCCCGCCTTCGGCGACGCTCACCGACGCGGTGCCGCCGCCACCGTCGCTGGTGATGACCGGCGCGTCGTTGACGTTGTACACCGACACGTACAACTGCTGCGTGGCGTCCAGGGTGCCGTCGCTCGCCTGCACCGTCACGTCGTAGTTGTTGTCGCAGCCGAACGGGTTTTCGTAGTCGGGCGCGGTGATGAAGCTCAGCGCGCCGGTGCTGGCATCGATGGTGAACAGCGCGGAGTCGGTGCCGCCCGCGATCGAATATGTCAGGCTGTTGCCGTCCACGTCGGTTGCCATCACCGTGGTCACGGCGGTGGTGTTCTCGGCGATGCTGGTGCCCGCGCTGCCGCCGCCGCCGTTGCTGGTGATGACCGGCGCCTCGTTGACGTTGGTCACCGTCACGTACAGCTGCTGCGTGTCGGTAAGGGTGCCGTCGCTCGCCTGCACCGTCACGCTGTAGTTGTTGTCGCAGCCGAACGGGTTTTCGTAGTCGGGCGCGGTGACGAAGCTGAGCGCGCCGGTGCTGCCGTCGATGGTGAACAGCGCGGAATCGGCACCACCGGTGATCGAGTACAGGACGGTGTCGCCGTCGGAATCGGTGGCCGCGACGGTCGTGACCGTCGCGCCGCCCTCCGGCGCGCTGACGAAGGCGGTGGCGCCTCCGCCGTTGCTGGTAATGACCGGCGCTTCGCTGACGTTGTACACCGACACGTACAGCTGCTGCGTGTCCGTCAGCACGCCGTCGCTCGCCTGCACGGTCACGTCGTAGTTGTTGTCGCAGCCGAACGGGCTTTCGTAGTTCGGTGCGGTGATGAAGCTCAGCGCGCCGGTGGCGGCGTTGATGGTGAACAGCGACGCGTCCGAGCCGCCCGCAATCGAATACGTCAGGCTGTTGCCGTCCGCGTCGGTGGCGATCACCGTAGTGACGGCAGCGGTGTTTTCCGCCAGGCTGATGTAGGCGCTGGGGCCTCCCGCGTTGCTGGTGATGACCGGCGCGCTCACGTCTTCGGCCACGTCGGTCACGCTCACCGTGATGGCCTGCGTGTCGGTCAGCGTGCCGTCGCTCACCTGCACCGTCACGTCGTAGGTGTTGTCGTAGCTGCCGCGGAACCTGCTCGCCGACAGCCGGTCGTCGCCGTAATCGGGCGCGCTGTAGCCGCGCGGGTTCTCGTAGTCGGGGGCCGAGAGGAAGCTCAGCGCGCCGGTGCCGGCGTCGATCGTGAACAGCGCCGCATCTGCGCCGCCCACGATGCTGTAGGTCAGTGTATCGCCGTCCGCGTCCACCGCCGCCACCGTGGTGACCGCCGTCGTGTTCTCCGCCAGGCTGATGTACGCGTGCCCGCCGCCGCCGTCGCTGGTGATCTCCGGCGCGCCGTTCAGGTCGACGGTGTAGCCGTCGCTGGCAGTGCCTTCGGCGTAGAAGTTGACGACCTTCGCGACGAACTGCTGCACGCCCGACAGCTGGCTGGCGGGCACGAAGCTGAAGTCCTGGCCGACCACCGTGGCCGCGCCCAGCTGCACGTCGCCGTTCACGCCGCCGTAGATGACGACCGCTTCGCCGGCCTGCAGCGGCGCGGAGATGTGGCCGTTGACGGTGGGCGTGGTGTCGCCGCTGTTGCCGCCGCGCGGAATCACCACGTCGTCGGCGGTGCTCGCCGTGCCGTTGTCGTCCACCACCGAACGGATGCTCACGCCCTGGGTCGGCGTGACAGATTCGATCAGCGGCACGCCCGGGGCGATCTCGCCCACGTCGGCCGTGACGATGGCCGCTTCCAGGCGCTGGCCCGAGAAGGCGTCCAGCACGGGCTGCAGGCCGTGGCCGCCGGCCAGGGCGGCGCGCACCGCGTCCACCGCGTCGCACTGCGACACGCAGGCCACCTGCGCCAGCTTGTAGATGCCGCCAGCGTCGCCGGCCTGGTCGTTGAGCGTGGCCACCAGCTGGGCGATCTGGCTGGATTCCAGCGACTGCTGCGCCGTCGGCGCGTGGCCGGTGAGCGACTGCAGCGCGCTGTCGACGATGCCTTTCAACACGGCCGCGTCGCCCAGGTCCAGCGGAGCGCCGGACGCCATGGCATGCGCCAGCGCGTCGGCCATGAGGCGCGAGGCGGCCTGCACGTCGATGCCGCCGGCCGAGGACAGCTCCAGGCCGCCCAGCGTGATCACGTTGAGGACCTGCAGCGACAGCGCTTGCGCGTCCAGCGCGGCGGCCTTGTCGGCCGGGCTGGCGAGCGGGTTGGCCAGCACGGCCAGCGGGTCGAAATTCAGCAGGTTCAGGCTGGCCGGCAGGCCGAATTCCTGCTCGATCAGGGTGGAGCCCGCCTGCGCGGAGCCGACCACGTGGATGCGCAGCAGCGCGTCGATCAGCGTGGTCAGCGGGGTGATGACGGTGGCGCCCACCGGCGCGGAGATCACGCCTTCGAAGTCGCAGCCGGTCAGCAGGTCGATGCCGCCGAAGGCCACCAGGCTGCCGCCCGACGCGGCGGCGCTCACGTTGATGTTGCCGGCTTCGTCGGTCACCAGCACCTGTTCGGTGCCGTCCAGGCGGCCGTTGCCGTTGGCGTCCACGAACACCGAGGCGCCATTCAGGTAGCCGTCGGTCGCCTTGACCAGGATGCCGCCGCTGCCCAGGTGGTCCACCAGCGCCTGCAGGCTGGCCTTGGCCTCGCCCACGGTGCCTTCCTGCGCCGTGACGCCCAGCAGCACTTCGCGCACGCCGCCCAGCAGCTGCGGGCCGCCGAAGTAGAAGCCGCCCTTGTTTTGCGCATACAGCGCCTGGGTGAACACTTCGGCCGCATCGGCCTTGTGGGTCAGCGTGTCGCCCAGCGCGCCGCCCACGCTGCCGGCCACCTGCAGGGCCAGCGCGCCCCAGCTGGTGGCGCCGGAGGCGATCTGCGCGGCAAAGCCGTTGGCTTCCGCGTCGCTCAGCACGTAGCCGAAGCCCTGCAGCGCCATCAGCTTGAGCAGCGCCGGCCCGCCCATGGCGGATGCCTGCGCGCCCAGGTAGCTGTCCAGCAACACCTTGACCGACGCCCAGCTACCTGAGTCGGCAACCTGCTGCGCCAGTGAGGCAGCGACCTGCGTGTCCGCGGGCATGCCCGCGCAAAGGACAAAAATCTTCTGCAGCGTGGCCTGGATGGCCGCGTTCGGTGTACTCAATTGGATTGCCCCTCGTGTAGCAGCCACGTTGCGTGGTGCGTAGTAATTCGGTAACTAGATGTGCAGTATAAGATGGCTGAGCTGTCTCCCCACAGTGATTTTTGTGCACAATTTCCATGCGGGCGCTGCTTGGTCACCCCTCGAACTGCGGGTGCAGCTGCCGGATGCGGTTCATCGCCATGCCGGCCGCCGCCGTGCGCGTTTCCACCCCCAGCTTGGCAAAAACGCGTTCCAGGTGCTTCTTCACCGTGGCCGGACTCGACCCCAGGATGTCGGCGATGTCTCGGTTGATCTTGCCCTTGACCACCCAGTACAGCACCTCGGCCTCGCGCGCCGTGAGCTTGAAGGCCAGGCTCATGGACGCGATCACCGCCGCATCCGACACCTCGCGCATCACGATCAGCCAGTCCCCGCCGCCGCCCTCCTCGCCGTCGCCGGTCTGCTGGTGCAGCCGCAAGCTCAGGCGCCGCGCGCCCAGCTCCATGGCCAGGCGCGGCGGCTCGATGCTGCGCTGCGCGTCCGCCAGGTGCCGGCGCAGCCAGTCCAGCACCGGCTGCGGCGCGGCCGGCCCGGAGCTGCCGTAGTAAGTGACCAGCAGCTCGCGCGCCAGCGGCGTCTGCCAGGTGACGCGGCCGTCGGCCGGGCGCACCGTGATGCTGGCGTAGCCGAAGGCATCCAGTGCGTTGCGGGTCTGCCGGGCCAGCCGGGCGCTCCGCAGGTGCACGCCCATGCGAGCGAGCACTTCCTTCGGCTTGATCGGCTTGGTGACGTAGTCCACGCCGCCGGCCTCCAGCGCCGCCACCAGGTGCTCGGTCTCGGTCAGGCCGGTCATGAAGATGATGGGGATGTGTGCGGTGCGCGGCGAGGCCTTCAGCCGCCGCGCCACCTCGAAGCCGTCCAGCCCCGGCATCATGGCGTCCAGCAGCACGATGTCGGGCAGCGCCTGGGCCGCGCGCTGCAGCGCGGCCTCGCCGCCGGTGGCCACCAGCACGGTGTAGCCGGACTCGTCCAGCGCGTCGTGCAGCACCGACAGGTTGTCCGGCACGTCGTCGACGATCAGCACCAGGTCGCTCTCGGCGCGGTTGAGTGCGACGCTCATGGGGCTCCTCCCGCTTCTTTCGCATCTGCCGCCGGCACCGGCGTGGCGCGCGCCAGCGCACGGGCAATGGCCTCGAACTGGAAGCGGCGCGCCAGCTCGCGCATGGCGGCTGCGAAGCCGGCGCAGGCGGGCTCGGCCGCCTCGATGGCATCCAGCGCGTTCAGGATGCCGCGGTAATACCCCAGCTGCACCGCCTCGCGCAGCGGCTGCAGCGCCGGGGCGCCGGGCAGCACCCAGTCGGCGGCGGTGGACGCGGCGGGCGGCTCGGGGAGCGCAGGCGCGTCGCTCCACGCGAGCGCCAGCCGGCGCTCCAGCCAGTCCAGCAGCTCGGCGTGGCGCAGCGGCTTGAGGATGAAGTCTTCCGGCCGGATGCCGGCGTCGTTGTCCAGGCCCTTGTCGAAGGCGTTGGCCGACACCACGGCGAAGGCGGCCTCCATCTTTGGCAGCCGGCGCGCGCGGCGAATCGTTTCCCAGCCGTCGATGCCCGGCATCGCCAGGTCCATCAGCACCGCATCGGGCCGGTACCCGGCGGCCAGCAGGTCCAGCGCGTCGTGGCCGCTGGCGGCGGTGCGCAGCTCGAAGCCCAGCGGCTCCAGCAGCTGCACCAGCAGCTCGCGGTCGGCCTCCTCGTTGTCCACCACCAGGATGCGGCGGCGCGCGCCGGCGTAGCCG
>NZ_JACCWG010000013.1 GCF_013697775.1 Ramlibacter sp.
CTTTTCGTTGAGCGTCTGATTTGTTCCGAAGAACTTGGCAATCGCCATCAAACGCCCACGCTTATCGGCTGTATGTTTTTAATGAACCCCGGAAAACTCAGCAGTGCGCCTCATCTTCCGTCTTGCTTCGCTGCGATCAGCGAAGCCTTGAATTCTATACCAGTTTCTGCATTCTGGTCAACTCAGCAGCTTTTTTCTTGCCGCCCCTGCTTTTAACTTTGCTGCGCTTGTTTTGCGCTTCTCCGTCATCAGCTGAGCCCACGACTATAGCACGAGATTTTTGCCCTTCACAAACCCGCCTTTGAAAATTTCGAAGGCTCAGCTTGCGATGGGCAGCGACCGGTGCCTGCGACCAGTCAACGCAAACAAGGCGTTGGCCACCGCGGGCGCCAACGGCGGCACGCCCGGTTCTCCGACACCGCCTGGGTCGCGCTCGCTCGGCACGATCCAGGTCTCCACCTCGGGCGCAGACGCCATTCGGACCAGGGCCACATCCGGAAAATTCCCCTGCAGCACGGCACCACCGTGGATGTCGATCCGCCCGCGCAGCGCGGCGCTCAGCCCGAGCACCACAGCGCCCTCCATCTGCTGGGCCGCGGTGGCCGGATTGATCACCGTGCCGCAGTCGATGGCGCACACCACGCGGTGGACACGCGGCTGGCCCTCTTCGATGGACACCTCGGCCACCTGCGCCACGATGGAGCCGAACGATTCGTGCAAGGCGAGCCCGCGCGCGCGCCCCGATGGCAAGACAGTGCCCCATCCTGCTTTTTGCGCAGCAAGCTCGAGCACGGCAAGGTATCTCGGCGCGCCCTTGAGCAGCTGCCTGCGCAGCTCCAGCGGATCACGCCCGAGCTCGGCTGCAATCTCGTCCATGAAGCATTCGGAAAAGAATGCGTTGTGCGAATGGCCGACGGAGCGCCAAAAGCCCACCGGCACGCCCGAGCGCGTGGCCACGTGTTCCACCCGCTGATTCCCAAGCGCGTACGGCAGATCGAACAGGCCTTCCGACGTGGTCTTGTCCGGCAGGTCGAACGGGCCCGCCAGCGCCGGCAGCACGCGCTCCATCCAGCGCGGCGTGATCGCGTCGCCCGCCGACTTGATGCGCAAGCTCGCCAGTTGACCGTCACGGCCGATCGCGGCGCGCAGCATCGCCGCCTGCATGGGCCGGTAGTAGTCGTGCCGCATGTCCTCCTCGCGCGGCCAGACGAGCTGCACTGGCGCGCCGCCACAGTCCATGGCGACGCGCACCGCGCAGGCGGCATAGTCCGCCTCCAGCCGCCGCCCGAACCCGCCGCCCAGCAAGGTGACGTGCACGGCCACCTTGTCGCGCGCCACGCCGGCCACCCGCGCGGCGGCCGCTTGGCACAGCTGCGGGACCTGGGTCGGAGCCCAGAGCTCCACCCGGCCATCGCGCACGCGCGCCGTGCAGTTCATCGGCTCCATCGCCGTATGCCCGAGGTAAGGAGCGCTGTACCAAGCCTCGATCACCTTCCCCGCGTTGCGCTCCGCTGCGTCGACATCGCCTTCCTCGTGGAAGCGAAAGCCATCGCGCGTGCGCACCGCCTGCTGGAGCGCCTGCGCGATGCGGCGCGAATCCGCGGTCCCGCCGGGCGGCGGCTGCCAATCGACCTCCACCGCCTGCGCCGCGCGGTGCGCGTGCCAGTAGCTCCTGCCCACCACGGCGAAGCCGGCCGTCGAGCCGGCATAGGCCGGCAGCATCACCAGCCGCTCCACGCCCGGCATCTTCAGCGCCGCGTCGGCACGCACAGCACCGGGCGAGCCGCCCAGGATCGGGCACAGCCGCAGCACCGCGTGCCTCATACCCGGCAGGCGCACGTCGATGCCGAAGCGCGCCGAGCCATCCACTTTCGCGGGCAGGTCGATCCGCGCCGCGCCGGTGCCGATCAACTTCCAGGCCTTGCGCTCCTTCAGCCTGACCTCACCCGGCGGTATTCCGGCCGCATCGCGCGCCAGCTCGCCGTACCCGGCGGTCCGGCCGGACGCGTGCGAGACCACGCCGCCGGCAACCCTCAGCTCCCCGATCGGCAGTTTCCAGCGCGACGCCGCCGCGCCCAGCAGGCAGGCGCGGGCGGTCGCGGCGGCGAGCCGCACCACCTCCCAGCCGTCGCGCACGCTGGACGACCCGCCGGTGGCATTGATCCCCAGTTCGCGCGCCGCCTTGCCCAGCAGCCAGCGCGCCGCCTTGACGCGGCCGAAGCCGTCTTCGTGTTCCTGCTCGGACGGGCGGGAAGGAAGCGCCCCCAGCACGTTGGCGACGTTGCCGTAGATCGCATCGGCTCCGGCCTGCTCCACGCGCATGCGCTCCAGCGGCACGTCGAGTTCCTCGGCCGCCAGCATGGCCAGGGCCGTGTGCACGCCCTGCCCCATTTCGCTGCGCGGCATAGCCAGCACGATCGCGCCATCGGCGGCCACCTTGATCCAGCCGTTCAGCGCCACTTCGCCGTCGCCCGCGGGCATGAGCGCACCGCCGCCCAGCCGCGAGCGCTGCGGCGCGACGCCCCAGCCCCCCACCAGCGCGCCCGCCACGCCGGCGGTGCCCAGCAGCCATGCACGGCGTTTCATCGCTTCATGCCGGCGGCGCGATGGATCGCCGCCCGCACGCGCTGGTAGGTGCCGCAGGCGCAGATGTTGGTCATCGCTTGGTCGATGTCCGCATCGCTGGGTTGCGGATTGCGCTCCAGCAGGGCGGCGGCGGCCATCAGCATGCCGCTTTGGCAGTAGCCGCATTGCGGCACCTGCTCGGCGATCCAGGCCAGCTGCAAGGGGTGCGGGCGGTCAGGCGTGCCCAAGCCCTCGATGGTCTGGACCGGCTTGCCAGCGGCGGCCGACACCGGCGTGATGCACGACCGCACCGCCTCGCCCGCGATGCGCACCGAACATGCGCCGCAGGCGCCGATGCCGCAGCCGAACTTGGTGCCCGTCAGGTCCAGCACCTCGCGCAGCACCCACAACAGAGGCATTTCGGGTTCGGCGTCGGCCTGCACGGCCCGCCCGTTGATCTGTAGCTCCATCGCGTCTCCTCGCCCATGCGGGCCTGGACCCGCACGGGCCACTATAGCGAGGCGTCGATAATCGCCCACCCATGGCCCTCATCACCTTTAGCGACGCGCAGCTGGCTTACGGCCACGTGCCCCTGCTCGACCACGCCGACATCTCCCTCGAAGCCGGCGAGCGCATCGGCCTCATCGGCCGCAACGGCGCCGGCAAATCCTCTCTTCTCAAGATCCTGGCCGGCCTGGAAAAGGCCGACGACGGCGTGCTGCAAATCCAGCAGGGCCTGCGCAGCGCCTACGTGCCGCAGGAGCCGGTGCTGGACGCCCAGCTCACCGTGTTCGACGCGGTGCGCGCCGGCCTGGCCGATCTGATCGACGTGATCGACCGCTACTCGGAGGGCGAGGGCGACTTGAACGAGCTGCAGGGCCGCATCGAGGCGCAGGACGGCTGGCACTGGCAGCAGCGCGTGGAGGAAACCCTGCAGCGCCTGCGCCTCGATCCCGAAGCGATCGTCGACACGCTGTCCGGCGGCACGAAAAAGCGCGTCGCCCTGGCGCAGGCGCTGGTGCGCCGGCCCGACGTGCTGCTGCTGGACGAACCCACCAACCACCTGGACCTGGACGCCATCGACTGGCTGGAAGGCCTGCTGCTGGACTTCAACGGCAGCGTGGTGGTGATCACCCACGACCGCGCCTTCCTTGACCGCGTGGCCACCCGCATCGTCGAGCTCGACCGTGGCCGGCTGCTGTCCTATCCCGGCAACTTCACCCGCTACCGCGCGCTCAAGGAGGAGCAGCTGGCGCAGGAGGCGGTGATCAATGCCAAGGCCGACAAGCTGCTGGCGCAGGAAGAGGTGTGGGTGCGCAAGGGCGTGGAAGCGCGCCGCACGCGGGCGCAGGGCCGCATCGTGCGCCTGCAGCAGCTGCGCGTGAAGCGTTCCGCCCGGCGCGATGCCGTGGGCAGCGTCAAGCTGGATCTGGCCAGCGGCCAGCCCACCGGGAAGATCGTGGCGGAGCTGACCGACGTGAACAAGTCGTTCGGCCAGAAGAACGTGGTGCGCGGCTTCACCGGCACCATCCTGCGCGGCGACAAGGTCGGCCTGATCGGCCCCAACGGCGCCGGCAAGACCACGCTGCTCAAGCTCATCCTGGGAGAGCTCGAGGCCGATGACGGCAAGGTCCGCCTGGGCAGCAACCTGCAGGTGGCGTACTTCGACCAGATGCGCACCGCGCTCGACCCCAACGCCACGCTGGAGGACTTCATCAGCCCCGGCAGCGAGTGGATCGAGATCGGCAACCAGCGCAAGCACGTGAAGAGCTACCTGGGCGACTTCCTGTTTTCGCCGGCGCGCGCCACCTCGCCGGTACGCTCGCTCTCCGGCGGCGAACGCAACCGCCTGCTGCTGGCGCGCCTGTTCGCGCGGCCAGCCAACGTGCTGGTGCTGGACGAGCCGACCAACGACCTGGACATCGACACGCTGGAACTGCTGGAAGAGCTGCTGCAGGACTATGACGGCACGGTGTTCCTGGTGAGCCACGACCGCGCCTTTCTGGACAACGTGGTCACCAGCACCATCGCTTCCGAAGGCGACGGCCGCTGGCGCGAATACGAAGGCGGCGTGCAGGACTGGCTGCAGCAATCGCGCCGCGCCCAGCAGATCGCGCAGGCCGCCCAGGCGCAGGCGGCAAAGAGCACGGCGCCCGCTGCGCCGGCCGTGCCCACGCCGCCCGCTGCACCCCCGAAGAAAAAGCTGAGCTACAAGGAGCAGCGCGAACTGGAGGCGCTGCCCGGCCGCATCCAGGCGCTGGAGCTGGAGCAAAAGGCCCTGCAGAAGGAGCTCGGCGACGGCACGCTGTACGCCAGCGATGCGGCACGGGCCGCCGTGTTGGCGCAGCGCAACACGGGAATCGAGGAAGAACTGATGGCGGCGCTGGAGCGCTGGGAGGCACTGGGCGGCACCTGAGAGGCGAAAAGGGGCAAAGAGGGAGATGTAGCTCGCGTCCTGCATCGGCTGGCGCGTATGGCTGACCTAAACAAATCCCATCGGTCGCTCCCACACACTACAGTGCTTGCAGCAATGCAAACACTGGCCCACCCTGCCGCCGGCGCACGCGCCGCCCCCTTACTTGCCTTCAACTGGCCGCTGCTTTGGCGCTGGTGGGCGGCCACCATGCTGTTGTGCTGGACGACGGGCTGCGCCAGCCTGCCGGACAACGTGCACCGGCAGTCGTCGACTGCTTTCGCTTCGCCCGAACAGACCCAGCTGGGCCAGTTGGCGCAGGCCCGCCGAGCGCAGGCGCGCAGCGACTCGGGCTTCAGCCTGATCAACACGGTGGACGTGGCGTTCAGCAGCCGGATCGCGCTGATCGACCGCGCCCAGCGCACCCTCGACCTGCAGTACTACGCCGTGCATGCCGATGCCAGCACCGAGGTGCTACTGCGCGGCGTGCGCGAGGCCGCCCGGCGCGGCGTGCGGGTGCGCATCCTGCTGGACGACTTCAACACCGTGGGCGAAGACGCGCAGGTGCTGCGCCTGGCGTTCGAGCCGAACGTGGAGATGCGCCTGTTCAATCCGCTGACCGGCCCGCGCGGCAGCCTGGTCGGCCGCATCGTGTCGTCGCTGCACGACGTGGGGCGCATGCAAAAGCGCATGCACAACAAGATGTTCATCGCGGACAACGCCTGGGGCATCACCGGCGGACGCAACCTGGGCGACAGTTATTTCGGCGCCGACGGCAAGCAGAACTTCATCGACCTGGACGTGCTGGCAACCGGGCGCGTCGTGCGCGACATGTCCGCCAGCTTCGACCGCTACTGGAACGACGAGCTCGCCTATCCGGTGCAGTCGCTGATGTCGGCGAAAGACATCGACGAGCTGCGCAAGCCGCCGCGCACCGAGAACGACCCCTCGGGCGCGCAGCCGGCCAAGCCCGCGGCGTCGGCCTCGCAACCGGTGCTGCCGGTCACGCTGTCGCCCTCGGTGCTGCCCTCGGTCAGCGCCACGGCGGTCGCGCAGATGGAACGCCCGTCGCTCGACCTCGCCACGGTCACGCTGACCTGGGCACCGTCCGCGCTGCTGGTGGACAAGCCCGGCAAGATCGGCCCCGGCGACGACGAGGTGAACGCCGGCGACACGGTGGTGGACGGCCTGCAGAGCCTGATGAGCCAGACCCAGCGCGACCTGCTGATCGTCTCGCCCTACTTCGTGCCGGGCGCCAACATGATGGCCATGTACGAGCAGCTGCGCAAACGCGGCGTGCGCATCCGCGTGCTGACCAACTCGCTGGCTTCCAACGACGCGCCGGCCGCGCAGGCCGGCTACATGCGCTACCGAAAGGCTTTGCTGGACATGGGCGTGGAGCTGTATGAGATGCGGGCGGACCCGGACAGCGCGGCCGCCCTGCTGGGCACGCGCTCGACGTCGCGTAAAGGCAGCGGCTTCAGCTTCGGCCTGGGCAGCGGCGCCGGCGGCTCCAAGAGCGGCGGCGGGCGCTCGCGCGCCAGCCTGCATTCCAAGGCGGTAATGATCGACGGCCGCCTGTCGATCATCGGTTCGATGAACCTGGATCTGCGCTCGCAGCTGAAGAACAGCGAGGTCGGCCTGGTGATCCGCAGCCCGGCGGTCGCCGCGCAGGCCACGGCGCAGCTGGAGAAGACCTTCGCCACGGCCGCCTACCGCGTGGAGCAGCAGCGCGGCGGCGACCTGGTCTGGCGCGCGCCGCCCGGCGCCGACTTCAAGGACACGACCAGCGAGCCGGAAGCCTCGACCCAGCAAAAACTGCTGGTGAAGATGCTGGGCCCGCTCGCTCCCGACGAGATGCTGTGACGGCGTGGCGCGGACAACGCGCCCGGCTCACATGCGACGCGCCAGCTCCGAAAATTTCTTCCAGAACTCCGGTTCCTGGGTGGTCGCGAAGTTGATGCGCATCAGCGTGCTGGGCGTGCCCTCGGCATGGAACAAGGCACCCGGGGCCAGCAGGTAGCCCTCGTCCAGCATGCGCTGGGCCAGCGCATCGGTGTCCACGCCGGTGTCCACCCAGCCGAACAGGCCGGCCGGCTCGGCCGCGAAGCGGCAGCCGGCCTGCAGCGCCAGCTTCACGCTGCGGCTGCGCGCGCCGTCCAGGCGCGTGCGAATGCGCTCGGCGTGGCGGCGCAACTGGCCCTGCTCGATGCACAGCGCCAGCGCCTTTTCCAGCAGCGCCGGCGTGGTCAGTGTGGCCAGCAGCTTGGTGTCCAGCAATTGCTCCACCAGGTCGGGCGGCGCCGCGATGAAGCCGATGCGCCAGTTGGGCGCCAGGATCTTGGCGAAGCCGCTGACGTAGATGGTGCGGCGCAGGCCGTCCAGCACCGACAGCCGCGTGGCGTGCTCCGGCGCGATGTGGCTGTAGGTGTCGTCCTCGACGATATGGAAGTCGTGCTGGTGCGCCAGCTGCAGGATGCGGTGCGCGCTGCCGGGCGTGAGGCAGTAGCTGGTCGGGTTGTGGAACACGCTCACGCTCACGAACAGCTTGGGCTTGTGCGCCTCGCAGTAGCGCGCCATCACGTCCAGGTCGGGGCCGTCGGCGCGGCGCGGCACCGGCAGCAGCCGCATGCCCAGCGCGTTCAGCCGCGCGAACTCCACCGCCCAGCCCGGTTCCTCCACCATCACCGGGTCGCCGGGACGCAGCAGCGTGCGGCTGACGATGTCCAGCGCATGCGTCGCGCCCACGCTGGTGATGATCTGCTCTGGCGACGCCGGCACGCCCAGCGTGCCCACCAGCTTGTTGGCCAGCGCGCGCCGCAGGCCGCTGTCGCCCATCGGCTCGCCGTACTCCAGCGAAAAGGCGTGCAGCGCGCGCGTGGTGGTCACCTTGCGCACCGCGCCGGCCATGAAGTTGGACTCCAGCCATTCGGGCGGGAAGGTGCCCATGCCCGGCTGCGGCTTGTTGCTGATCTTGTGGAACATGCCGCGGATCAGTGCGGTGGCGCTCACCGGCGCCTGGCCGCGCCGGGCCATTAACCAGGCGAAGGAATTGAAGCTCGCCGGCGCCGCGTTGCCCGGCAGGCCGGGCGCATGCGCTGGCGCCGCGGCGGGCGCCACCGCTTCCCGCACGAAGAAGCCGCGGTTCCTGCGCGCTTCCACCAGGCCCTGCGCCAGCAGGTGGTCGTAGGCGGCCACCACGGTGGCCGGGCTCACGCCCTGTTGCTGCGCGCACTGGCGCACCGACGGCAGCCGGGCGCCGGGCACCAGCAGCCGGGTGCGGATACGCTCGGCGAAGCGTCCGGCCAGCTGCTCGGTGAGCGACTGCGATGCGGCTTTCATCAACATGCTGCGGTTCCTTGTGTCTCCGGGAGGCCGGTTGCCGTGTACTGCCGGAATGACCAGCACAGAGGCTAAAGTGATCTGGCAGACTGTATTGGCCGTGTATTGGTGGGTAAGGTTACATTGACCAAGAGATGTCGTCCAGCGAGTTCACCGCCCTGTTCCTGTTCTGCACCGCGATGAGTTTTTCGCCGGGGCCGAACACCACGCTGTCCGCCGCGCTGGCGGCCAACCTCGGCCTGAAGCGCGCGCTGCGCTTCTGCCTGGCGGTGCCCACCGGCTGGACGCTGGTGATGGCCGCCAGCGGCCTGGGCCTCGGCGCGCTGGTCACCGGCATCCCGGTGCTGCGCTGGGCCGTCACGCTGGGCGGCGTCGGCTACATGCTGTGGCTGGCCTGGAAGCTGGGCCGCTCGTCCAGCTTGGCGCAGGCCGACACGCGGCGCCTGAACGTCAGCTTCTGGCAGGGCGTGGGCCTGCAGTTCCTCAACATCAAGGCCTGGATGCTGGCGCTCACGCTCACCGCCGGCTGGGTGCTCAACACCGGCGGCCAGCCCTCCGCCAATCCCGGCGAGCGGCTGGTCATCATCTGCGGCGTGATGGTGTGCTTCGCCTTCAGCAGCAATTTCACCTATGCGCTGGCCGGCTCGGTCTTGCGCAACTGGCTGTCGCAGGGCAAGCGCCTGCTGTGGTTCAACCGGGGGCTGGCGCTGGTGCTGCTGGCCACCGCCATGTGGATGCTGACCGTATGAAGAACGCCGAAGTGCGCGGCCTGTGGCTCGGGACGCTGGGCGTCGTGATTTTCGCGCTCACGCTGCCGATGACGCGGCTTGCCGTCGGCACGGCGCAAGCGCCGCAGATGTCGGGCATGTTCATCGCGCTCGGCCGCGCGGTGGTCGCCGCCGTGCTGTCCGCCGGCTTCCTGGTCGCCACCCGCGCGCCGCTGCCGCGCCGGGCCGACTGGCTGCCGCTGGCCATTACCTCGGCCGGCGTGGTGTTCGGTTTTCCGCTGTTCACCTCCATCGCCATGCGCTACGTGGAAGCGGTGCACGCCAGCGTCATCGTCGGCGTGCTGCCGCTGGCCACCGCGGTGGTCGGCGCCTGGCTGCACCGGCAGCGGCCTTCGGGCGCCTTCTGGCTATGCGCCGCCCTGGGCAGCGCGCTGGTGGTCGGCTTCGCGGTGCTCAAGTCGCGCAGCGGCGTGGCACTGCACTCGGCCGACCTGCTGCTGTTCGCGGCGATGGCTTGCGCGGCCGTGGGCTACGGCTACGGCGCGCAGCTGTCGCAGCGCATGCGCGCCGAGCACGTGATCTGCTGGGCCCTGGTGATCGCACTGCCGCTCACCGTGCCGCTGGCGGTGCTGACGCGGCCGCAGGCCGACGTGCTGCCATCGGCCTGGTGGGGCTTCGCCTATGTGGCGGTGTTCTCCATGTGGATCGGCTTTTTCGCCTGGTACCGCGGGCTGGCCCTGGGCGGCACGGTGCGCGTGAGCCAGGTGCAGCTGATCCAGCCTTTCCTGAGCATGGTCTTTGCCGTGCCGCTGCTGGGCGAGCGGCTCGATGCATTGACACTGGGATTCGCCGTCGCGGTCATCGCGACGGTGTTCATCGGCAGAAAAATGCCGGTGCGCGCGAGGGCCGTCGCATGACGAAGGCTTTCGCATTGAAGACCGCGTCCCCACGAGGGACTGTCCCGTTCATCACCGCCTGACGCAAGAGACCGCCATGAAACTCAACGACATCCAATCCTCCACCCGCTGGACCCTCGCGCGCCGCACCGGCCGCATGAATTCCTCGGCCATCCGCGAAATCCTGAAAGTGACGGAGAAGCCCGGCATCATCAGCTTCGCGGGCGGCCTGCCGTCGCCCAAGGCGTTTCCGGTGGAAGCCTTCGGCGAAGCCTGCGCCAAGGTGCTGCGCGACGACGGGCCCGGGGCGCTGCAGTACGCTCCCACCGAAGGCTTTCCCGCGCTGCGCGAAGCCGTGGCGGCCATGCTGCCCTGGCCGGTGGACCCCGCGCAGGTGCTGCTGACTACCGGCTCGCAGCAGGGCCTGGACCTGGTGGCTAAGGTGCTGATCGATCCGGGCAGCCGGCTGCTGGTGGAAACGCCGACCTATCTCGGCGCGCTGCAGGCCTTCGCGCCGATGGAGCCGGAAGTCGACAGCGTGGCGAGCGACGCCGAAGGCGTGGACGTGGACGACCTGTCGCGCAAGGCCGACGGCGCGCGCTTTCTCTACGTGCTGCCCAACTTCCAGAATCCGACCGGCCGCACCATGAGCGAGGCGCGCCGCGCGGCGCTGACCGTGCGCGCCGCCGAACTCGGCCTGCCGTTGGTGGAAGACAACCCCTACGGCGAGCTGTGGTTCGACGCCCCGCCGCCGCCCACGCTGACCTCGCGCAACCCGGAAGGCTGCGTCTATCTCGGCACCTTCTCCAAGGTGCTGGCGCCCGGCCTGCGCATGGGCTTCGTGATCGCGCCGCCCGCCATTTTGGCCAAGCTGGTGCAGGCCAAGCAGGCCGCCGACCTGCACTCGCCCAGCTTCAACCAGCGCGTGGTGGCCGAGGTGATGAAGGACGGCTTCCTGTCGCGCCACGTGCCGACAATCCGCGCCCTGTACAAGTCGCAGCGCGACGCCATGCTGGCCGCGCTGGAGCGCGAGGTCGGCGGCCTGGGCGCCAGCTGGAACAGCCCGGACGGCGGCATGTTCCTGTGGGTGCGCCTGCCCGAAGGCGTGGACTCGGCGGCGCTGCTGGTCAAGGCGGTGGACAAGGGCGTCGCCTTCGTGCCGGGCTCGCCGTTCTACGCCAAGGACCCCGACACGCGCACCATGCGCCTGTCGTTCGTAACGGCCAGCGTCGAGCAGATCCAGCAGGGCATCGCCGCGCTGGGCGCCGCGCTGCGCGAAACCCTGGGACACTGAGCGCATGCTGCGCATCTGGGGCCGCATCACGTCGCTCAACGTGCGCAAGGTGGTGTTCACCGCGCAGCTGCTGGGCATTCCCTTCGAGCAGGTCGATGCCGGGCTGGCCTACGGCGTGGTGCAGACGCCCGAGTACAAGGCGAAAAACCCGAACAGCCTGGTGCCGCTGCTGGAGGACGAGGACGGCTTCACGCTGTGGGAGTCCAACGTCATCGTGCGCTACCTGTGCGCCCGGCACGGCGCCGGTGGCTTGTATCCGCAGGCGCTGCGCGAACGCTTCGATGCCGAACGCTGGATGGATTGGCAGCAGGCCACGCTGAACCCGGCCGGCCGCAACGCCTTCATCCAGCTGGTGCGCACGCCCGCCGAACGGCGCGACGCGGCCGCGCTGGCGCAGTCGCAGGCCGAGACCGGGCCGCTGCTGGATATGCTCGATGCACAGCTGGCGAGGCAATCCTTCCTGGCCGCCGGCCACCTCACCATGGCCGACATTCCGGTCGCCGCCGACGTGCACCGCTGGCTGGGGCTGCCGCTGCAGCACGCCGGGCGGCCGCACCTGGCGCGCTGGTTCGAAACCATCCGCGGCCTGCCCGCCGCACGCGGCGTGTTCGACGTTCCCCTGTCCTGAGCCCGGTCCACACGGCATCTCCATGAAGCAACGCCCGTTCAAGCAAGTCGACGTGTTCACGCAGCTGCCCTACCGCGGCAATCCCCTGGCCGTGGTGCTGGACGGCACGGGGCTGGGCACCGGGGAGATGCAGCACTTCACCCACTGGACCAACCTGTCGGAAGCCACCTTCCTGCTGCCGCCCACGCACCCCGAGGCCGACTACCGCGTGCGCATCTTCTGCCCGGGCCGCGAGCTGCCGTTCGCCGGCCACCCGACCCTGGGCAGCTGCCATGCCTGGCTGGAAGCGGGCGGCACGCCCAAAGGCGAGCACGTGGTGCAGGAATGCGGCATCGGGCTGGTGAAGATCCGGCGCGATCCTTCGACAGGCTCAGGACAGGCCGGTGAGCGCCTGGCCTTCGCCGCTCCGCCGCTGCGCAAGAGCGGACCGCTGGCCGAGCCGGACGTGGCGCTCATCGCGCGCGGCCTGGGCGTGCCGCGCGACGCGATCCTGCACCACGCCTGGTGCGACAACGGCCCGAACTGGCGCGGCGTGATGCTGGGCTCGGCCGAACAGGTGCTGGCGCTCAAGCCCGATGGGGCCGTCCTCGCCGGCCTGGACATCGGCGTGGTCGGGCCCGCGCGCAAGGTGGGCGTGGTCGCGCCGCAGGAAGGCGACGTCGCCTTCGAGGTGCGCGCCTTCTTCCAGGGCAACAACGGCCTCGCGGAAGACCCGGTCACTGGCAGCCTGAATGCCGCGCTGGCCCAATGGCTGATCGGCGCTGGCCTGGCACCGGACCGCTACGTCGCCGCGCAGGGCACTGCGCTGGCGCGCGCCGGCCGCGTGCACGTGGAGCGCCGGGGCGAGGAGATCTGGGTCGGCGGCGCCTCGGTCACCTGCGTGGCAGGCACGGTGCTGCTGTGAGCACGCCCGCGCGCATCGACCACCTGGTGGTGCTGGCCGACAGCCTGGAGTCGGGCGTCGCCTGGTGCGAGGCCACGCTCGGCGTCGTGCCCGGGCCGGGCGGCAAGCACCCGCTGATGGGCACGCACAACCGGCTGCTGCGCATCGCCACGCCGCAGCAGCCGCGCGCCTACCTGGAAATCATCGCCATCGATCCGGCCACCACGCCGCAACGCGCGCGCCGCTGGTTCGACATGGACCACGCGCAGGTGCGCGAAGCCGTGCGCACGGGCGGCCCGCGCCTGGCGCACGTGGTGGCCGAGGTGCCGGACGTGGAAGCGGCCGTGGCGGCCTTGCGCGGCCAGGGCATCGAACGCGGCGACGCCATCGCCGCTTCGCGCGAGACGCCGCGCGGCCTGCTGCAGTGGCGCATCACCGTGCGCGATGACGGGCAGCGGCTGTTCAACGGCTGCCTGCCCACGCTCATCCAATGGGGCGACGTGCATCCGGCGGCCGGCATGGAGGCGTCGGGCCTGGCGCTGCAGTCGCTCTCGGTGGCGCACCCCGATTCAGCCGCACTGCGCGCCGCTTGCCAAGCCATCGGCCTGGACGTTGTCGTCACCGAAGGCCCGCCCTGCCTGCGCGCCGTCCTGGACACGCCCAGGGGCCGCGTCACACTCGAATCGGAAGGACTCTGATGCTCACGTTGCCGCAACTGGGATGGTTCGCGCTGGCCGCCTTCGTGCTGGTTCTCACGCCGGGCCCGAACATGATCTATTGCATCTCGCGCACGCTGTGCCAGGGCCGCGCGGCCGGCATGCTGTCGCTGATCGGTGTGCTGCTGGGGTTCGTCGCGCATGCGATGGCGGCAGCGTTCGGCCTCACGGCGTTGCTGATGGCGGTGCCGTTCGCGTTCGGCGTCATCAAGATGGTGGGCGCGGCCTACCTGCTGTGGATGGCGTGGCAGGCGGTGCGGCCGGGCGGCGCGTCGCCGTTCCAGGCACGCGAGCTGCCCATCGATCCGCCGGCCAAGCTGTTTCGCATGGGATTCCTCACCAACGTGCTGAACCCCAAGGTGGCGATGTTCTACCTGTCGTTCCTGCCGCAGTTCCTGCATCCCGAGCAGGGCAGCGTGCTGCTGCAAAGCCTGGAGCTGGGCGCGGTGCAGATCGTGGTGAGCGGCACCGTCAACTCGCTGCTGATCCTGGGCGCTGCGACGATCTCCTCGTTCCTCACCCGCAGCCGCGGCTGGATGCTGGCGCAGCGCTACCTCATGGGCGGCGTGCTGGCCGCCCTGGCCGCGCGCATCGCCCTGTCGGACCGCTAGGAGGCGCTCGCCTTTTTCGCGGCGGTTTTCCTCGCCGCGGTCTTCTTCGCCGGCGGCGCCTTGCCGCCCTCGCTGCGGGCCTCGGACAAAGCAATGGCGATCGCCTGCTTGCGGCTGGTTACCTTCTGGCCGGAGCCGCTGCGCAGCTCCCCTTCCTTGAGTTCGTGCATGGTCTCTTCGACCTTGTCGTGGGCCTTCTTGCCGTAGCGCGCCATGGGGCGTCTCTCTGGAGTTCGGACAATGCCGATTGAAGGCACCGCTGATCTTTTGGGCGTGAAGGACAACCTCACAGTCACGCGTGGTCCGCCGCCGCTTCAATCCGCCGCCGGCGCGGGCCCGAAGCCGATGCGGTAGCAGCGCCCGCGCCCCTGCTGCGCGGGCAGCATCTCGAAGCGCGCGCCATGGATGGCCGCCACCTTCTCCACCACGCGGTGCCCCAGCCCCAGCCCCAGGCCGAGCGCGCGCGCCGGCGCATCGACAACGGTCACGTCCGATTCCGCGGGCGCCTGCGGCGCCCAAGTCTCCGGCGCGCCGGCGTCGTCGCACACTTGCATCCAGCGCGCCTGCGCGTCCAGCTGCACTTGCACCTCGGTGCCCGCCGGCGTGTGGCTCAAAGCGTTCTCCACCAGGTTGCGCAGCGCCAGCGCCAGCAGCACCGGGTGGCCGATGAGCGGGAACGGCGCGTCGGCCGCCAGCGCCAGCTCGTGGCCGCTGGCGTAGGCCTGCGGAACGAACCCGGCCACCACCTCGCGCGCGAGCTCGCGCAGATCCAGCGGTTCGGCCGCCTCGTCCAGCTCGGCGCGGTTGGCGCGGGCCAGCGCCAGCAGGTCGGACATCACGTCGTTGGCGCGGTGGATGTCGCTGTCCATCTGCGCAAGCGCGCGCGCGCCGCCCGCATTCGCCGTGTCGCGCAGCGCGCGCACCTGCAGCGCCAGCGAGGCCAGCGGCGTGCGCAGCTCGTGCG
>NZ_JACCWG010000014.1 GCF_013697775.1 Ramlibacter sp.
GAGGTGCACTATGCCGTCTCGCCCGCCACGGCGCGGCGCAAGTGGCCCACGCCGGTTGTCTTGCTCGCCGGCGGGCCCGGGCTCGGCGGGATCGACAGCGCACCGGGCGTGCTGGGCATCCTGCGCCGCGTGAACCAGCGGCGCGACATCGTGTTCGTCGACCAGCGCGGCACGGGCCGCTCGGCGCCGCTGGTGTGCGACGACGGCGGGCAGCGCCCGCTGGCCGCGCAGGCCGACCTGAACCTCCAGGTGGCCGAGGCCGCCGCCTGCCGCGAGCGGCTGCGCAAGCTGCCCTACGGCGACCTGGCCCTGTTCACCACGCCGTACGCGACGCAGGACCTCGAAGCCCTGCGCATCCAGCTCGGTGCGGCGAAGATCGACCTCGTCGGCACCTCCTACGGCACGCGCGCGGCGCTGGACTACCTGCGCCAGTTCCCGGGCGCCGTGCGGCGCACGGTGCTCGATGGCGTCATCGGCCCCGATACCCTGCAGCCGCTGAGTTTTTCCACCGACGGCCAACGCGCGCTCGACGCATTGCTGCTGGCCTGCGAGCAGGAAGCCGCGTGCCAGGAGAGATACCCGCAGCTGCGGCGGCGCTGGGCGGACCTGCTCGTGGGCCTGCCGCGCGAGTTGGTGGCCAGGCATCCGCTGACCGGGCAGCCCGAGCGCTTCACCGCCACGCGCGCCATGGTGCTGGTGGCCGTGCGCGGCGCGCTGTATTCGCCCGCCGTGGCCGCGGCGCTGCCGTTCGCCATCGACGAGGCGGCGCAGGGGCGCTTCGAGCCACTGGTCGGGTTGAAGGACATGGCGTCGCCGCGCGGGGCCGCGTCGCCCGCGATGGGAATGCACTACTCGGTGGTGTGCGGCGAAGACGTTCCGCGCCTGGCCGCCAGCGCCGACAAACCCGGCGCCGACTTCGGCACGGACTTCGCGCGCTTTTACGAACAGGTCTGCGCCGAGTGGCCGCGCCGCCCGATGCCGCCGGCGTTCTACACGGTTCCCCGCGCGGCATCGCCCGTGCTGGCGCTCAGCGGCGGCCTGGACCCCGCCACCGCGCCGCGCCACGCTGAGGCCGTGGTGAAGGCGCTGGGGCCGAAGGCGCGCCATCTCGTCGTCGCCAATGCCGGCCACGGCGTGCTGGCGGTCGGGTGCCTGCGCGACGTGGCGTTCCGCTTCATCGACGCCGACGATGACGCCGCCGCGCTGGCCGCCGATGCGGCGTGCGCGAACGCCGTTCCGCGTCCCCCCGCCTTCCGCCCGTACGTTCTGGAGCTCCCCAAATGATCGTGATCGACCATGTTGCCAAGCAGTTCGCGGCGCCGTCCCCGGCGCCGTGGGGGCTTGGGTTCAAGCAGGGGCTGCCGAAGACCGTCCATGCCGTGCGGGACGTGAGCCTGACCGCCGCCGACGGCTGCGTGACGGGGCTGCTGGGCCCCAACGGCGCGGGCAAGACGACCACGCTGCGCCTGCTGGCCGGGCTCATCGCGCCCGACGCGGGCACGCTGTCCGTGGACGGCATCGACGTGGTCGCGCAGCCGCGCGAGGCGCTTGCGCGCATGGGCCTGCTGGGCGACGCGCGCGGCCTTTATCCGCGCCTGAGCGCGCGCGAGAACATCGTGTACTTCGGCATGCTGCAGGGCATGGGCCGCGGCGCGGCCAACGCGCGCGCCGAAGCGCTGGCCCGCACGCTCGACATGACCGCGCTGCTGGACCGGCGCACCGACGGCTTCAGCCAGGGCGAGCGCATGAAGACGGCGCTGGCGCGCGCGCTGGTGCACGACCCGGCCAACGTGGTGCTCGACGAGCCGACCAACGGGCTGGACGTGATGGCCACGCGCGCACTGCGCGAGGCCCTGCGTTTTTTGCGCACGCCCGAGGGCGGCAGCAAGTGCATCGTCTTCTCCAGCCACATCATGTCGGAGGTGGAGCGCGTGTGCGACACCATCGTGCTGGTGGCAGGCGGCCGCACCGTCGCCAGCGGCACGGTGGAGGCGCTGCTGGACCAGACCGGCGAGACCGATCTCGAGGATGCCGTCGTCAAACTGGTCTTCGACGAGAAACGCCAGGCCGCGGGCCAGGCCGGAGGCCCGGCTGCGCGCCAGGCCGAGGCGGTGTCGCCATGAGCGCGCCGGACGGGTTCCGCACGGCGATGGTCGTGCTGCGCAAGGAGATCGTGGACGCGCTGCGCGAAACGCGCACCTTGCTGGTGGTGCTGGCGTCGGCGCTGCTGGTGGGTCCGATGGCGGCTGTGTTCATCCTGACCGGCGTCGACGACGCGGCGGCCGAACGCCGGGACATCGTGGTCTCGGGGATTTCGTACGCGCCCAGCCTTCGGAACTACCTGGAGCGCCAGACCTACACCATCCGCAACGCGCCGGCGGACTTCGAGGCGCGGCTGCGCGCATCCACGGCGTCGGACCCGGTGGTGGTCGTGCCGCGCGGCTTCGAAGCAGCGCTGGAGCAGGGCGATTCGCCGCTGCTGGAGGTGGTCAGCGGCAGCAGCGGCCGCGAAGCCAGCGCGGACGTGGCCCGCATCCAGGGCGTGCTGGACGGCTTCGTGCGCGAGCGCGTGGCCATCAGCTTCGCTCTGCGCGGACTCTCGCCCGAGCTGCTGCAGCCGGTGGTGCTGCAGAACCGCCCACTGGCCAAGCCGCAGTCCACGGCCGCCACGTTCGCCCGCATGCTGCCGTTCCTGGTCATCATCGCCGTGCTGTACGGGGCACTGAATTCCGCACTGGACACCATGGCCGGCGAGCGCGAGCGCGGCTCGCTGGAACCCTTGCTGACCAACCCCTCGCTCTCCTGGGCGCTGGTGCTGGGCAAATGGGGCGCGGTGGCCGGCGTGGCGATGCTGGTGGCGGTGCTGTGCTGCTTGAGCCTGATGGTCACCCAGTGGGTGGCGCCCGGCGGCCGCCTGCAGACGCTGCTGAGTTTCGGTCCGCAGGAGGCGCTGCTGTCCGTGCTGATCATGGTTCCGTTTGCTGCGGCCCTGTCCGCCGTGCTGATGGCGGTGGCGATCCGCTGCAAGACCTTCAAGGAAGCCCAGGCCAGCAGCAACCTGGTGGTCCTGGCGCTGTCGCTGCTGCCGGTCTATTCCATCTTCAACAGCGGCGAAGCCGATTGGCAGCTGTGGATTCCCGGCCTTGCCCAGAACGTCCTGATGGGGCGCATTTTCGGCGGCGAGGCCAATTCGGCGGGGCAGATGCTTGTTCCGCTTGTCGCCGGTGCGGTGCTCACCGCGGCCGGCATCGTGTTCATAGCGCGCAGCTTGCGCGAGGCGGCAACCAAATGACCCAGGCGAATCATGGCGACGGCAACCTGATGCCGATGGACCCGTCCCTGCAAGCACACGCGCACCCGCACGGGCACCCGCACGGGCCGCCGGCGACGCAGAGCTATGGCGACCTGTGGCGCCTGATCAGGCTGTCCAATCCCTCCGGCGTGCTGCTGTTCTTTGCGCTCGTCACCGCGGCGGTGGGAGCAGGCGCCACGCTGTGGTTCCCGATGCTCACCAAGCACTTCATCGACGGCCTGGGCGCCGGCGGCATGGACTGGAAGAAGGCCGGGTTGCTGGCGGCGGTGCCGATCGCCGGCAGCCTGGTCGGCGCCCTGTCCAGCTACATGCTGGCGCGCGTGGGCTACGACGTGGTGGCGGTGCTGCGCAACCAGCTGATCGCCAAGCTGCTGAACCTGCCGATCTCGAAATTCGACGAGAGCGACACCGGCGAGCGCGTGAGCCGCGTGGTGAACGACTGCCAATCCATCTCGGGGCTCGTCACTTCGCAGGCCGTCGGCCTGGTCAGCAACCTGATCGTCCTGGGCGGATCGATCACCTTCCTGCTGGTGCTGGACACGCGCCTCACGCTCACGCTGCTGGTGTGCATCGGCATCGCGTTCGCGGTGGTGGTGCCCGTGGGGTTCATGATGAACAAGCTGTCGCAGGAACTGCAGGACCGCACGGCCCGCCTGAGCGGCATCCTCACGCACGTGTTCTCGCAGATCCGGCTGGTGAAGGCCTACACGGCCGAAGCGCGCGAGCAGGCGCGCAGTGAGGAAGAGACCGCGCAGCTGCGCAGCATCGGCCTGCGCACGGCGCGCGTCACCGTGGCGCTGGAGCCGATCATGGGGCTGGCGATCACCATCTCCATCGCCACCATCCTGATCTACGGCGCGTCGCGCGTGGGCGCCGGCGACATCGGCGTGGGCACGCTCACGGCCTACATCCTCTACATCTTCAACATCACCACGCCGCTGGCCGGCCTGACCGGCTTCTTCGCCGAGTTGCAGCGCGCGCGTGGCGCCTCCAGCCGCATCGCCGCCATCCTGCGGGAAGAGGGCGAGGACGCGCAGCCGGGGCTGGAGCCGCCGCGGCCGGGCGGAACGCTGGAATTCCGCGAGGTGTCGTTCGCCTACCCGGGCAAGGAAGCGCCGATCCTGCGCGGCATCGACCTGGTCTTCGCGCCCGGCCGCACCACCGCGCTGGTGGGCATCAGCGGCAGCGGCAAGACCACCATCCTGTCGCTGATCGAGCGCTTCTACGCGCCGACGGGCGGCGAGATCCTCTACGACGGCCGGCCGATCGCCGCTAGTTCGCTCAACGCATGGCGGCAGCGCATCGGCTACGTGGCGCAGGACGCGGCCATCATGCCGGGCAGCGTGCGCGACAACATCACCTACGGGTTGTCCGGCACGTTCAGCGACGAGGAGGTGCGCGCAGCGGCCACGAAGGCCGGCGCGCTGTCGTTCATCGAACGGATGCCCGAGGGCTTCGACTCCAATCTGATCGAGCAGGGCAACAACGTTTCGGGTGGCCAGCGCCAGCGCATTGCGATTGCGCGCATGTTCCTGCGCGACCCCGAGATCCTGATCCTGGACGAGGCGACCTCCAGCCTCGACAGCGAGACCGAGCACCAGGTGCGCACGGCCCTCGAAACGCTGATGCATGGCAGGACCAACATCATCGTGGCGCACCGGCTGTTCACCGTCATGCACACCGACCGCATCTACTTCCTGGAAGAGGGACGGATCTCCGGGGTGGGCACGCACGCCGAACTGGTCGGCTCGCATCCCTACTACGCGAAGCTGGTCGAGCGCCAGTTCCAGATGCTGCCGGAGCCGGCGCTCAAGCTGCCCGCGTAGCGCGTTTCCAGGAGTGCATCGCCGACTGGCTACGACATCCCGTAGCAGCCGCGGCGAATGCACCCGCGACGATTGCAACCATGTTGGAGCACTGCCGATGGACGCCATGAAGAACAGCGAACTTGCGTGGGCCGTACTGGTCGAGCCGAAGCGCGCATTCGCCGCGCTGCGCGAGCAGCCGAAATTCTGGTTCCCGCTGATCGCCGTGGGGCTCGCCTACACCGCGTTCTTCCTCTGGTACTACAGCGCGGTGGACATTGCCTGGCTCGGCGACCACATCGTGGGCAGCGACCCGCGCATGAAGGACGTGAGCGCGGCCAACCGCGCCACCGCGGCAGGGATGCTGTCCAAGAGCTTCCTGCTGTGGGGCTCGCTGCTGACCGTGGTGGTCGCAACGCCGGTGCTGCGGCTGATCGAGGCTGCGTGGTTCTTCCTGGCGGGCAGGGCGGTGAACACGCCGTTCTCTTTCAAACACTGGATGGCGCTCGCCTGCTGGACGGCCTGGCCCTACCTGCTGCTGGTGCTGGTGATGGCCGTCCCGATGCTGGCGCATCCCAACGGGCAGGTCGCGCAGGAATCGCTGAACCTGCTGTCGCTCAACGAGCTGGTCTTCCACACGCCGCTCGGGCATCCGTGGAACACGCTGCTGGCCACCCTGACGCTGCTGCATCCGTGGGTGTGGTGGCTCACCGTGCTGGGCACGCGGCTGTGGACCGGCCGCTCGTGGCTGTTCTGCACCGTCTTCGCGCTGCTGCCGGTGGTGGCCCTCTATGGCGTCTGGGCGCTGATCTCCCTGTTCTCCGCGTGAAAGGTGCAGCCATGGACAAGCTCGCGACATCGCCCGTGCTGGACGAGAACCTGTCGAACGACCTCTCGGCCTTCGTGCTGGGCATCGACCATCTCGCGTTGGCGGTGCCCGACCTCGAGGCCGCGGCCGCCTGGATCCGCGACGTGCTGGGGTTCGCCCTGGTGGAAAAGCGCGAAACCATGGGCGCGCGAACCGGCATGAAATCGGCCGTGCTGCGCGTCGGCCCGGTGACCATCGTCCTGACCGAAGGGATCGGGGCGACCTCGCAGGTCTCGCAGTTCGTGGAGGAGTTCGGCGCCGGCGTGCAGCACGTCGCGTTCCGCGTCAACGATCTGGGCAAGGCGGCAGCGGTGCTGGAGGCCAGGGGCCTGCAGTTCAGCTCTCCGCGCCTGGACAGCGACAAGCTGTCGCAGATTTTCTCCACCCGCAACGCGGCCACCGGGCTGATGGTCGAACTGATCGAGCGGCAGGGCGGTTTCGAAGGCTTTCGCGACGAGAACGTCCAGCGCCTTTTCGACTCGCTCGAGAGCCGCAACCTGTACTGAACACTTCGGGACTTTCCATGCCAGATTCCTACCTGCGCAGCGACACGCTGGTCGAGCCTTTGCAATGCGGCTGGTACGCCTGGGCGCACACCATCGCGCCGGTGCAGTACGGCTTCAACCTGTCGCAGTCGCAGCTGCCGCTGCTGTCCACATTCGTGGCCAACCCGTCGGCACATGAGGCCGCGCACGAAGACGCGGGCAACATTTCCGGCCCGTTCGTCAACCTGGCCAGCGATGCCGTGCCGGCCGTGCAGGCGCTGATGGCGGCCACCACGCAGAAGTGCCAGCCGATCATCGATTTTTCCGAAGCGGTGCACAAGTTCGAGAAGCACCTGCGCACCACGGCCCTGGGCTTCAGCCTGGACCCCACCTACACGCAGGCGCCGCCCGCGCTCGCCGGTTTTGTGGAGGCGTCCTACGACCTGCACAACCGCCCGCAGCTGCGGGTGCTGGAGGAGCTGCTTTATCGCAGCCCGCTGTCGGGCGCGTCCACCCAGCAGATGTCGCTGGTGAAGGAAAGCGGCAAGACGCGGCGCTTCTTCCTGAACACGCCGCGGTTGCCGTCGCCCGGCCGGATCATCCTGGACATCCCGTTCAACGACCCGCGCTGGGAAAAGCTGGCAAAAAGCCGCATCGTGCCGGTGTCGGTGCCCGACCTCGCGGAGGAGCTCGGTGTGCCCCAGGAGCAGCGCGAGCTGTTCGGTAGCCTGTTCTCGCCGGAGCCGCCGCAACGCAACATAGAGCGGCCGCAGGGCGACGCCGTGCGCGTGCGCTACTTCGGCCATGCCTGCATCCTCATCGAGTCGGCCGACACGTCGATCCTGGTGGACGGCGTGTTTGCCAGCATCCGGGACGAGGGTGCGGCGAAGCTCACCTTCGACGACCTGCCGGACCACATCGACTACGTCTTTCTCACGCACGCGCATGCTGACCACTTCAGCATGGAAAACCTGCTGAAGCTGCGCGGCAGGGTTGGAACGGTGCTCGTTCCCCGCAACAACCCGATCAACCTCGCGGACCCCTCGATGCGGCTCATCGTGCGCGCGCTGGGGTTCACCGACGTGCGCGCCATGGACCAGTTCGACGAGATCGCGCTGCCGCGCGGCGGACGGCTGATGAGCCTGCCCTTCCTGGGCGAGCACTCGGACCTGACGATCCACAGCAAGCACACGCTGCACCTGTCGCTGAACGGTCGCTCGCTGCTGTTCCTGGCGGACTCGGCGTGCGCCGACCCGGTGCTCTACGACCGCGTTTCCGAGGTGATCGGGCCGGTGGACGCCATGTTCATCGGCATGGAGTGCGACGGCGCGCCATTGACCTGGCTCTACGGGCATTGCCTGACCAACCGCCCCAGCCGCAAGATGGACGACTCGCGCAAGCTGTCCGGCTGCAATGCCGAGCAGGCCTGGACCATCACCAAGGCGGTGGCGCCCAAGCGCACCTACGTCTACGCGATGGGGCAGGAGCCCTGGATGACCTTCCTGATGGGGCTGGCGTACACGCCGCAGAGCATCCAGATCACCGAGTCCGACGACTTCGTGGCGCGCTGCAACGACGGCGGCATTCCCTCGGAACGCCTCTTCGGCGCCAAGGAATTGAGCGTCGGCTGATTCGTCGCGCCGCATCGCGCGCAGAATGGGCGCAGGTGCTTCTGCCTCACTTCCAATATAAGGAGCCTGCAATGCAGACTTGGCTGATCGGTGTATTCGTGATCCTGGCCGCGGTCGTAGGCTTGATCTGGTGGAGGCGTGAATCCGCCGCATCGGCCGCCGACGTCCACAGGGGACTGAAGGACGAGGGCGGCGGCGCGGTTGCAGCCACCGTCGCAGCGACTGCGGCGGCCTCTGCCAGCTGTGCCTCGGTCGATGCGAGCAGCAGCTCGAGCTCTTCCTGCTAGCCAGAAAAGCCCTGGAGTATCTGGGGGTGTTGACACCCCGGGTAGACCACTAGATAATCGAGGGCTCGGTTGCAAACAACGGCCGAAACCAACGCGACGGACAGGCAGTAGCAGTTCGCAGCAAGTTCAGATGGCGCAAGCAAATACTGCAAACGTTAAATTGAATTTGATAGTTGCGAAGGTTTTGAAAGTTGTTGTATGATCGAGGGCTTCGCTGATCGCAGCGTAGCAAGACGGAAGATGAGGCGCACTGCTGAGTTTTCCGGGGTTCATTAAAAACATACAGCCGATAAGCGTGGGCGTTTGATGGCGATTGCCAAGTTCTTCGGAACAAATCAGACGCTCAACGAAAAG
>NZ_JACCWG010000044.1 GCF_013697775.1 Ramlibacter sp.
CACGTCGCCGGCCTTGGCCTGCGCGTTCGCCAGTAGCGTGCGCACGACGTCCGCATACACCCGCACCAGCGCGTTGCCGGCCAGCCAGGCGCGGTGCAATTCATTGTCGCCCACCGTGTTCAGCGCCATGAGCTCAGCGCGCAGCGCATCGGGAAACGGCGCGGTCGCGTGCTCGATCACCAGCGGCGTGGTCGGGGTGAAGTCGGCAAGCAGGCCGTCGACACCGTCGAGCGAAGTGCCTGACATCAGGCCGATGTAGAAGCGGGACATGGTCGGCCCGATGGTAAGGCAGGCCGGGCGCGCCAGGCCACAAAAGCCGCCCGGCGGGGGCGTTTGTTTCAGTCGCGCGAGGCGACGGTGGTGGTGGACGCCGCGGCGGCGAGCTGGGCGCGCAGGCGGCGCGCGGATGCCTCGAAATTGGCGCGCGCCTGGGGCGACAGCTCGGTGTTCTGGCTTTGCTGCGCCATGGTCAGCGGGTCGCGCTGTTCGCCGTTCTCGCGGAATTCGAAGTGCAGGTGCGGCCCGGTGGCCCAGCCGGTCTGGCCGACCGCGCCGATGCGCTGGCCGCGCGACACCTTCTGGCCGGCCTGCACGTCGAAGCGGCTCAGGTGCGCGTACAGCGTGGTCTCGCCCTTGCCGTGGTCGACCACGATGACGTTGCCGTAGCCGTTCTGCTCTCCTACCGACATGACCATGCCGTCGCCGATGGTGCGCACCGCCGCGCCTTCGGGCGCGCCGTAGTCCACGCCCAGGTGGGCCTTCCAGGTGTGCAGCACCGGATGGAAGCGCATCGAGAAGGTGCTGGTGATGCGCGAGACTTCCACCGGCGACGCCAGGAACGAGCGCTCCAGGCTGTGGCCGGAAAAGTCGAAGTAGCCGCCCTTCTTGCCGGGTTCCTGGTACCACAGGGCTGCATGGCTGCGGCCGCCGTTGACGAATTCGGCCGAGACGATGCGGCCCGTGCGCATGGGCTCGCCGTCGGCTTCCAGCACTTCGTAGACCAGGCTGAAACGGTCGCCGGAACGCAGGCCGCGGTTGAAGTCGATGTCGGTGCCGAACACCTCGGTCAGCTGCTGCGCGACGGTGTCGGGAATGGAGGCCGCGTCGGTGGCGGCGAACAGCGAGCCGCGGACCGTGCCGCTGCCCATGCGCAGCGACGCCACCAGCGGTGCCGCCTCCACGCGTGCCGTGAACTGGCCTTGGGCGCCGCGCTCGGCCACGAAGCGGTTGAAGCGGCCGCTGTCGTCCGACACCCAGCGCACGCCGAGCTTCTGCAGCGCCTGCGCGCCGCTGGTTTCCACGCTGACGGTGCGGCCCACGCGGCCAAGCACCTCGGTGCGGAACACCGGGTTGGCGCGCAGGAAGGCAGCAGCGGCCGGATCATTCACACCGAGCCGCGCCAGCAGCGATTCGGCGGTGTCGGTGGCGCGGGTGAGTTCGCTGCGGAACAACTGCAGGGGATGGGCGTCCAGCGCATCGAGCTGCGGCTGGATCGCGGCGGGCTGCACGGTCTCGAGGATCTGGCGCACCGGCAAGGCGGCCGGATCGGGGCGCGCCGTGGCGGAAGCAACTGCGAAGGCGCCACCACCGCCACCGAGCATCAGCGCCGCGATCAGCGCCGTCACGTGCTTGGGATGGTGTTCCAGCGCATGTGCCGCGCGGGACGCAAAATGCTCCGCAGCGGCGATCAGACCATATTTCAAATCCAGAATCCTTTCCTACAGGACGTCAGTATCGTCCTACAGAGTGTCCGAGGGGCGGTGCCGCTCGGCCTGTACCGGTCAATCCGGCACGCGGGGAGAAAAATTGCCGCAACTAGAATCGGCAAGCTTTCCGAAAGTGTCGCGAGTATAGCCACCCATCCAGCGCGGCCGCTGAGAAAATCCTTTATGAATCAAGCGCCTGTTACAAAAAACTTTCCCGTCACCGATCGCGTGCGCGAGGCGCTGGCGGTCAGCCTGCGTAGCGCCCAGGAGCTGATTCCCGAAGAGGATTGGCTGAAAAAGCTGGCGCGCTCGGAGGCCACGGGTGTGCCGCTGCGCATCAAACTCGGCCTTGATCCTACAGCGCCCGACATTCACATCGGCCATACGGTGGTGCTCAACAAGATGCGCCAGCTGCAGGACCTCGGCCATACGGTGATCTTCCTGATCGGCGACTTCACCACCATGATCGGCGACCCGTCGGGGCGTAACACCACCCGGCCGCCGCTCACGCGCGAGCAGATCGAGGCCAATGCCGAGACCTACCGCGCCCAGGCGTACAAGATCCTGGACCCGTCGAAGACCGAGCTGCGCTACAACAGCGAGTGGAGCGACCCGCTGGGCGCCCGCGGCATGATCCAGCTGGCCGCCCGCTACACGGTGGCGCGGATGATGGAGCGCGACGACTTCAGCAAGCGTTTCAAGGAAAACCGCTCCATTTCGGTGCATGAATTCCTGTATCCGTTGATGCAGGGTTACGACTCGGTCGCGCTGAAGAGCGACCTGGAGCTCGGCGGCACCGACCAGAAGTTCAACCTGCTGGTCGGGCGCCACCTGCAGCAGGAATACGGCCAGGAGCCGCAGTGCATCCTGACCATGCCCCTGCTGGAAGGCCTGGACGGCGTGGACAAGATGTCCAAGAGCAAGAACAACTACATCGGCATCACCGAGGACGCCAACAGCATGTTCTCCAAGGTGATGTCGATCTCCGACGTGCTGATGTGGCGCTGGTACACGCTGCTGAGTTTCCAGAGCGAAGCGCAGATCGCCGCGCTGAAGGCCGAGGTGGAGGGCGGGCGCAACCCGCGCGATGCGAAGGTGGCGCTGGCCAAGGAAATCGCCGCGCGCTTCCACAGCCCGGCGGCCGCCGAGGCCGCGGAGCAGGACTTCGTCAACCGCAGCCGCGGCGGCGTGCCCGACGACATTGCCGAAGTCGCGCTGACCGGCGCGCCGCTGGGCATCGCGCAGCTGCTCAAGCAGGCCGGCCTGGCGCCGTCCACCAGCGAGGCCAACCGGCTGGTCGACGGCGGCGGCGTGCGCGTGAACTCCAACGTGGTCAGCGACAAGGGCCTGAAACTGGACGCCGGCAGCTACGTGGTGCAGGTGGGCAAGCGCAAGTTCGCGCGGGTGACGCTCGGTTGATGTGATGTGGGCACGTTGTACGGGAAATGTACAATATGCCCATGATCACCAATATCGACATCGACGAGGAGCTGGTCGCGCAGGCCATGCAGTTGTCGGGTGCGCGCACCAAACGCGAGGTGGTGGACCGCGCCTTGCGCGACATGGTGGCGCGTGCCAAGCGGCCGCGCATGCGCGACCTGTGGGGCATCGGCGGTATCGATCCCGACTACGACCCGAAGGCCCGGTCGCCTGAGGAGTTCGGCAAGTACCGTGTCGAGCAAGGCGTCGCCACCTACAAAGTGACGCCGCTGCCTGCTGTCCCCCCTGTGCCCGATGTGCCGGCCAAGCCGCGCCGCAAGCGCTGATGCTGCTGGTCGACTCCTCCGTCTGGATCGACGTGGCCCGCGGCATCGCCACGGAGGCGACGCGCTTCCTCGACGCGCAGGACGACCACGACGAAATTGCGACCATGGGCATCATCTTCCAAGAGGTGCTGCAGGGCGCACGCAGCGATGCCGCGTTCGCGCAGATGCGTGCTAGGTTCTGGTCCATGCTCATCCTGGAGCCGCGCGAGCTCTCCACGTACGAAATCGCGGCGCAGCTGTACCGCAGCGCCCGCGGCAAGGGATTCACCATCCGCAGGCCCAATGACTGCCTGATCGCGGCCATCGCGCTCGAACATGGCGCACTGCTGGTCCACAATGACCGTGACTTTCTCGCCCTGGCGCAGGTGGAAGCATCGCTGTTGATCTATCCGGGCCGCGGGCACTGACAATCGCCGCATGTCGCTCGCCGCTTTCGCGAAATCGCTCCAGCCGCAGGTGTTGCTGCGCGCGTCCATTGCCGTGGCCGTGCTCACCATCGGGCTGAAGACACTCGCCTGGTGGCTCACCGGCTCGGTCGGCCTGCTTTCGGACGCGATGGAGTCGCTGGTCAATCTGGCCAGCGCGGTGTTCGCATTGGTGATGGTGACCATCGCCAAGCGGCCGGCCGACACCGGCCACCCCTACGGGCACCACAAGGCCGAGTATTTTTCCTCCGGCTTCGAGGGGCTGATGATCATCGTCGCCGCAGTCGGCATCGGCTGGGCGGCCGTGGACCGGCTGCTGGCTCCGCAAGGCATCGAGCAAGTCGGCGCCGGCCTGGCGCTGTCGGTGCTGAGCTCTGCCGCCAACGCGGCGCTGGCCTGGGCCATGCTGCAGTCGGCACGCCAGCACCGCTCGGTCGCGCTCGAGGGCGACGCGCGCCACCTGCTCACCGATGTGTGGACCTCGGCCGGCGTGGTGCTGGGCGTCGGCCTCGTGGCCGTCACGCAGTGGCAATGGCTAGACCCAGTGGTGGCGATCGGCGTGGCGCTGAACATCCTGCGCGAAGGGGCGCGCCTGGTGTGGCGCTCGTCCGAAGGGCTGATGGACGGCGCACTGGAGCCCGAAGTGATGGCCGAGATCAGCAAGGCGCTCCAGCAGTTCGAGCACCACACCATCCGCTTCGACCACGTTTCCTCGCGGCGCTCCGGCGCACGCCGCTTCGTCGATCTGCACATGCACATGCCGGCCAGCTGGACGCTGGGCCACGCGGCGGCGCTGCGGGCCAGCGTCGAGCAGGCGCTGATGAGCGCGGTGCCCGGCCTGCGCGCCACCATCCAGCTGCTGCCCACCAACGTGGAAGCGCATTTCGGCGACCAAGAGGACCTGATCTGATGCTGGCCGTGGTGCAACGGGTGCGCGAAGCGCGCGTGGTGGTGGCGGGCGAAACCATTGGCGCGATCGGCGCCGGCCTGCTGGTGCTGGTATGCGCCGAGCGCGGCGACACGCAAGCGCAGGCCGACAAGCTGCTCGCCAAGCTGCTGAAGCTGCGCATTTTCGGCGATGACGCCGGCAAGATGAACCGCAGCGTGCAGGACATCGCGGGCGGGCTGCTGCTGGTCAGCCAGTTCACGCTGGCGGCCGACACCAGCGGCGGCAACCGCCCGAGCTTCACCAACGCGGCGCCGCCCGACGAAGGCCGGCGCCTGTACGATCACATCGTGCAGCAGGCGCGCGCCGCCCATCCGGTGGTGCAGACCGGCGAATTCGCCGCCGACATGCAGGTGCACCTGGTCAACGACGGCCCGGTGACGATTCCGATGCGCGTGCCGCCGGACAGCGCCGGCGCTCAGTAAGGGTTGGGAAACCCCAACATCCCCAGCAGCAGGATTTCCAGCGCTTCCATCTCCAGCGCGTCGCGGTCGTCAGTTTCGTGGTCGTAGCCCTGCGCATGCAGGGCGCCGTGCACCAGCAGGTGCGCATAGTGCGCCTCCAGCGGCTTGTCCTGTTCGCGGGCTTCACGTTCCACCACCGGGCCGCACAGCACCAGGTCGGCGGCGACCACCGGCTCGCGCGTGTAGTCGAAGGTCAGCACGTTGGTGGCGTAGTCCTTGCTCCGGTATTGGCGGTTCAGCGCGCGGCCTTCGTCTTCCCCCACCAGCCGCACGGCGATCTCCGCCGGCCGCGCGAGCGCCGCTTCGATCCAGCGCGCGACCTTGGCGCGCCCGAGCAGCGCGCGGTGCGCCTGCACGCCCGCGAAGTCGCCGAACTGGAGCGACAGCTCCAGCCTATTTGCCGCCATCGTTTTTGCGTGCCGCGTCGTAGGCATCCACGATGCGCGCCACCAGCGGGTGCCGCACCACGTCGGCGCTGGTGAAGCGCGTATGGGCAATGCCTTTCACGCGCTTGAGCACGTGCTCGGCCTCGATCAGGCCGGAGAGCTGGCCCTTGGGCAGGTCGATCTGGCTCACGTCGCCGGTCACCACGCATTTGCTGCCGAAGCCGATGCGCGTGAGGAACATCTTCATCTGCTCGGGCGTGGTGTTCTGCGCCTCGTCCAGGATGACGAAGGCGTTGTTCAGCGTGCGCCCGCGCATGAAGGCCAGCGGTGCGATCTCCAGCGCGTTGCGCTCGAAGGCCTTGGTCACGCGCTCGAAACCCATCAGGTCGTACAGCGCGTCGTACAGCGGCCGCAGGTACGGGTCGACCTTCTGCGTCAGGTCGCCGGGCAGAAAGCCGAGCTTCTCGCCCGCTTCCACCGCCGGGCGGGTGAGCACGATGCGCTGCACCGCGCTGCGCTCCAGCGCATCGACCGCGCAGGCCACGGCCAGGTAGGTCTTGCCGGTGCCGGCCGGCCCGATGCCGAAGGTGATGTCGTGGCTGGCGATGTTCTCCAGGTAGAGGCTCTGGGTGGGCGTGCGCGCGCGCAGGTCGGCGCGGCGCGTCTGCAGCACCTGCGAGCCGTCCTCGGCCTCGGCCAGCGGCATGTGGTCGTCGCCCGAGGCCATCAGCTGCACGCGTTCGGTGGGGATGGCGCGCCGGGCCATTTCGTACATGGCCTGCAGGATCTCCAGCGCGCGTTCGGCGCGCACCTTCGGGCCTTCGACGCGGAACTGTTCCTGCCGGTGGCCGATGCGCACCTGCAGCGCCGCCTCCAGCGTGCGCAGGTGCTCGTCCAGGGGGCCGCACAGGTTGGACAGGCGCGTGTTGTCGGGGGGTGTGAAGGCGTGTCTGAGAATCAAGCTGATAATCCCGGGAGAGGATCGCAATGATAGGCAGATTGACGGGAACACTGAGCGAAAAGAACCCCCCGCAGGTGCTGGTGGACTGCCATGGCGTCGGCTACGAGGTCGACGTGCCCATGAGCAGCTTCTACAACCTGCCCGGCCTGGGCGAGAAAGTGTCGCTGCTGACCCACTTCGTGGTGCGGGAGGATGCGCAGATCCTCTACGGCTTCGGCACCGCCGGCGAGCGCGCGGCGTTCCGCCAGCTGATCAAGATCTCCGGCGTGGGCCCGCGCACGGCGCTGGCCGTGCTCAGCGGCCTGAGCGTGGCCGACATCGCCCAGGCTGTCACCGCGCAGGACGCGCGCCGGCTGGTGAAGATCCCCGGCATCGGCAAGAAGACCGCCGAGCGGCTGCTGCTGGAACTCAAGGGCAAGATCGGCGCCGACCTGGGCGAGCTCGGCGCGCCCATTACCAGCGACGCGCAGGGCGACATCGTGCAGGCGCTGGTGGCGCTGGGCTACAACGACCGCGAAGCCGCCGCTGCGCTGAAGGCATTGCCCGTCGACGTGGGCGTGAGCGACGGCATCAAGCTCGCGCTGAAGGCGCTGGCCAAGTGACGGCGAAGGCGCGCGCGTGAGCATCCAGACCGACGACTTCGGTGCCGCGCCGCCCAAGCGCGTGATCTCGGCCGCGCCCGCGTCGCCGGCCGAGGAGGCCATCGAGCGCGCCTTGCGGCCCAAAGGCCTGCGCGAGTACGTCGGCCAGGCCAAGACGCGCGAACAGCTGGAAATCTTCATCGGCGCGGCCATCAAGCGCGGCGAGGCGCTGGACCACGTGCTGCTGTTCGGCCCCCCCGGCCTGGGCAAGACCACGCTCTCGCACATCATCGCCAACGAGCTGGGCGTGAACCTGCGCCAGACCTCCGGCCCGGTGCTGGAAAAGCCCAAGGACCTGGCGGCGCTCTTGACCAACCTGGAAAAGAACGACGTCCTGTTCATCGACGAGATCCACCGCCTGTCACCGGTGGTCGAGGAAATCCTCTACCCGGCGCTGGAGGACTACCAGATCGACATCATGATCGGCGAGGGTCCGGCGGCGCGTTCGATCAAGCTGGACCTGCAGCCGTTCACGCTGGTGGGCGCGACCACGCGCGCCGGCATGCTGACCAACCCGCTGCGCGACCGCTTCGGCATCGTCGCGCGGCTGGAGTTCTACACGGCCGAGGAACTGGGCCGCATCGTGCGGCGCAGCGCCGGCCTGCTGCAGGTGCCCATCGACGACCACGGCGCGGGCGAGATCGCAAGGCGCTCGCGCGGCACGCCGCGTATCGCCAACCGCCTGCTGCGCCGCGTGCGCGACTACGCAGACGTGAAGGGCACGGGCCGCATCACCGAGGACATCGCGAACAAGGCGCTGGCCATGCTGGACGTCGACCCGCTGGGCCTGGACGTGATGGACCGCAAGCTGCTGGAGGCCGTGATCCACCGCTTCGATGGCGGTCCGGTCGGCCTGGACAACGTGGCGGCCTCCATCGGCGAGGAGCGCGACACCATCGAGGACGTGATCGAGCCCTACCTCATCCAGCAGGGCTACCTGCAGCGCACGCCGCGAGGGCGCATCGCCACGCTGGCGGCCTACCGTCACCTGGGCGTGGTGCCACCCAAGAGCGCGGGCGAACTCTTCTCCGAGTAGCCGGTGTCGCGCCCGGGCGCGATGCCCCAGGCCTATTCCAGCGCGCTCAGGTCAGGGCGCCCCTGGCGTCAACCCGGATGATGCGCTCCACCGTGCCGGCCTCCAGCCCGCCGGCCACGCCGACGATGTGGTCGTGCAGGTTGACCGTGGGGTCGCAGTGGCCGGGGATCAGCCACAGCGTCTCGCCCAGCGCCGGCAGGCGCGTGCCGCCGGCGGCGGGGCGCAGCACGCCGTGCTCGTCGCCGCCGTTGAAGTACTCCAGCTCGGTGCCCGGCTGCAGGCACAGCACCTTTGGCAGGCCCGAGTCGATGGCATGGCTCTTGTGCCCGGCGTCGCACACCGCATGGCCGGCGCTCACGCTGATGACCTGTGTTTTCACGAACAGCGCATGCTCGAACTGCGGCTGCGCGGGGTCGCGCTCGTTGGCCGCGTAGTCGGCGTCCATGAACATGAACGAGCCGGCCTGCAGCTCGCCGTACACGCCGCTGGCCGCTTCGCAGACCATGGTGCCGGTGCCGGCGCCGGTGACCAGGTCCACCGGAATGCCCTCGGCCTCGATCAGCTTGCGGGTGAACAGCACGTCCTGCACCACCATGGCGATGGCGTCGCGCCGCTCCTGGGCGCCCCGCAGGTGCTGCGCCTTGCCGTGGTAGGCCTGCAGGCCGGCGAAGCGCAGCGGCGCGTGCTTGCGGATCTCGTGCACCAGCGTTACGGCCTGGCGCCCGGGCG
>NZ_JACCWG010000046.1 GCF_013697775.1 Ramlibacter sp.
GACAACCCCAAACCATTCATCTGGACAGCCAGTGCTTCGGACATCCTGGCCAAGGTCACCAGAGCCAAGGCTGCATTGGCTGCGATCTCACGATAAGTACAGAACAGAGGCGCGCACCACACTAGTTCGTGGGCAGGAAGCTGTTGTCGACGACCGCGTCGAAGGGCACGTCGCGGTCCAGCAGCTGCAGATCGCGCAGGAACTTGACGGCCGATGCCAGCGCCGCGGGCGTGATGCGACCCGACGGCTCGATCGCCGCGACCGAGTTGTGCACGGCCTTGAGCAGCACGGCATCGTCCATGCCGGGAAAGCGCGGCTTGAGCAGTGCCAGGTGCTCGGCGTCGGTGGCCCGCTGGATCCACTGGTTGGCGGCGACCAGCGCCTTCACCACCCGGCGCACCTGCTCAGGGTTTTTCTGCGCGAAGTCCGGGCGCACGTAGAGCAGCTCGAACAGGAATTCCCGCAGCTGTTGATCTTCCCCGCGCGGGTTGTTGATGAACACCAGGGACTTGCCGCGCTCCACCGCCTGCTCCACCCCGGGGCTTGCGAAACACGCCACGTCGATCTGGCCGTTCTCCAGCGCGGCCAGCAAGGCAGGGCCGCCGCCCACGCCGATGACCTTGGCGTCGCGCTGCGGTTCCAGCCCGGCGCGCTTGAGGTACTGCATGCCCAGCAGGAAGGTCATCGCGCCGGGACGCGTTCCCCCGATGGTCAGGCCCTTGAGCCGGCGCAATTTCTCGTCGACGGATTGGTCGGCCCGAAAGCCGACCTTCTCGGCCGCGGCTTTGCCGATGTAGCAGAAGTTGGTGAAGCGGTTCACCACGCTCATCACTGCCTTGAGCGGCCTGCCCTGGGCATAGGCGGTGAGCAGGCGGTTCGGCGTGGACGTCGTGAAGTCGACGCTGCCCGAGATCAGCGCGTCGACGTCGGGGCCGTCGCCTTGCGTGGCGATGACTTCCATATCGATGTCCTGCGCGGCGAACAAACCCTTGTCCTGCGCCACGTAGATGGAATAGAAGGCCAGCGCATGCACCGGAATGGTCATCCTGAGTTTTTGCGGCGCCGCGCAGGCAGTGCCTGCCAGCAGCATGGCGGCCGCCACACACAGTGCGTTGAGGGCTTGTCGGTGCAACTTCATATCCGTCTCCGGGTTTTCAACCTGCGGCCATTCTCGGCGTCGCCCCAGGCAGCAACAAGCATCAAGTGGACAACGCAGCGATGCCGCGATTCGATGCCTGCTTGCACCGCGGAAGACGCCGGGGCTACCATGCCCCTCATGCAAGCCACGACGCTGAAGTACTTCCATCAGGTGGCGCGCCTGGGTTCGATCTGGCGGGCTTCGGAGCAGCTGAACGTGGCGGCCTCCGCCATCAGCCGGCAGATCGCACTGCTGGAGCACGAGGTGGGCCAGCCCCTGATCGAACGCCTGCCGCGCGGCGTGCGGCTCACCGACGCCGGCGAGATCGTGGCGCGGCACCTGCGCGAAACGGAGGCCGACTACCGGCGCATGCGAAGCTGGCTGGACGAAATCAAGGACGGCCAGCGCGGCGTGGTCAAGGTGGCGATGATCGAGGGCATGATCGCCCACTCCATGCCGGAGCTGGTGCACGCCTTCCATTCCAGCCATCCGCACGTGCGCACCGAAATCGCGATCGTCGGCTCGGGCATGGCCACCGACATGCTGCGCGCGGACGAGTGCGACCTGGCGGTGGTTTTCCAGTCCAGGAACCTGACCCAGCTGACCGTGGATGCCGAGCGCGTCGAGACGTTCTGCGCCGTGATGGCGCCCGGCCATCCGCTGGCGGCGCGCCGGTCCTTGTGGCTGGCCGAGGTCGCGCCGCACCCCGTCGTTCTCAACGACCCCTCGTACGCGACGCGCAGCCTGGTCGACCAGGCGGCCGGAGAAGCGGGGATCGCGCTGCACACGGTGGCGCTGATCAATTCGATCGAGGGCGCCAAGGCGATGGCGCGCGTGGGGACCGGTGTGGTGTTCCTGCCGTCGTTCGCCGTCGAGCGGGAACTCACCAGCGGCGAACTGGTCGCCGTTCCCCTGAGCGACAAGGCCTTTGCGGACACCCGCCTGATGCTGCTCAGCCGCCGCAACCGGCGGCTGCCCATTGCCGCCGATCGCCTGCGCGCGCAGCTGGTGCATGCCATGCAGGCACCCGGCGCGGCGGGGGCGCCGGGCCGCAAGAGGAAAGAAAAAAGCACCTGAGTCTTGCGACACAAGTGCTTGATTCGTTTCGAGTTCTTGGCTCCCCGACCTGGGCTCGAACCAGGGACCTACGGATTAACAGTCCGGCGCTCTACCAACTGAGCTATCG
>NZ_JACCWG010000047.1 GCF_013697775.1 Ramlibacter sp.
GACAACCCCAAACCATTCATCTGGACAGCCAGTGCTTCGGACATCCTGGCCAAGGTCACCAGAGCCAAGGCTGCATTGGCTGCGATCTCACGATAAGTACAGAACAGAGGCGCGCACCACACTAGCTTGCGGCTGACGGCCGCGAGATACGCGGCCATGAGGTTCATGTCCTCGCCCACCACGCCCAGCGCGTGCAAGTCGCCCACGATGCGCTGCATGAGGTTGGGCGTGCGCAGCAACAGCATCGCCTCGGCCTCTTCCTCGGCCGACAGGATGGGCACGGCGGGACCGCTCGGCCGGCGCGCCTGCGCCATCAATTCGTCCTGCAAGCCTTCGAGCTTCATCAGCACCGCACCCAGCTCGCGCTTGAGCACGTCGTCACCGACGCCGAGTTCGACGCTGGCCTGCTTGATGAAGGACGTGCGCGAGCGCGCCGCGTACACGTCCAGCGTGTCCACGAAGTAGCCGCCGCTTTGCTCGCAACGTATCTGCACATTGACGCGCATGGCCTCGGGCGTCGTGTTCTTCTTCCAGCCACGCACGCGCCAGCAGCACACACCGGGCTCGAGCTGCAATTCGTCGGTGAGTTCGACCGGCGCAGCCGCATCGCTGGCGCGATCGGCAGCTAAGAGAGAAAGGTTTTCTTCCTTAGTCGCCGGCTGCTCTTGCGGCGTGGCAACGGCCATGGCCGGCGCCGAGGGCGAAGGCTTGTCCACGGGCAGCACGGGCGCGGGCTCATCATCGGGCGGCCGGCGCGCGCCGCCGATCCACTGCGCCTGGCGCAGCACCAGGCCCAGGGCCTTTTCGGGCGGGCTCATCTTGCAGGCGAATTCGTTGGCGTCCATCCCCTTGGGGAACAGCACGCGTAGGACCTCGAAGCCCTCGGCGATCAAGAGCGGCGCGAGTTCGTCGGCGCCGGCATCGCCCGCCGCGTCGCGGTCATACGCGATGTACACGCGCTCGATGTTGTTGGCTTTCAAGGCCGCGAGCATCTCGGGCGTGAAGCCGTGCGTGCCGTAGCTGCTGCTCACGTTGGTGAAGCCGGCACACCAGAAGGTGAGCGCATCAATGATGGCCTCGCACTGGATCACTTCGCGCTGGCCAGCCGGTCGCTTGCCCGCCTCGATGATGCCGGCGATGTTGAACACCCCGCGCGATCTGCGGCCGTCTTCGGGCTGCGGCAAGTACAGGTGCTTGGCCTGCTCACGGCGCTTGTCCTCGTTGATCTGGCGGCCGTAGATTTCGACCACGCGGCCGTGTTCATCCAGCACAGGGACCACCAGGCAGCCATTGAAGTGCTCGTGGCCGCTGGCGCGCAGGATGCCCAGGCGCTGCAAGCGCGCGCGGATGGCCGCGCCCTGGGCGCGGTTGCCCAGCGGCAGGCGCAGGCCCAAGGTGCGGTCGCCCACGCCGAGCTTGAAGGTGTCGATCAGCAGCGGGTGCGTCAGGCCGCGCTGCTTCATGTACGCGAGGCCGGGCTCGTCTTGCTTCAACCGCCCGCAGTAGTAGTCGATCACCTTGACGGGAGCGGCCTCGTCGTTCGCATCGACGCTCACGGGCGCGGCCAGCGCACGCGTGGTCGTGACCTTCTGCGGCGCACCAGCCGCCAAGGCGGGATCGGCCTTCAACAGTTCGACGGCGTGACGGAAGCTCAGGCCCTTGGCTTTCATCACCCAATCGATCGGCCCGCCGCCCGCGTTGCAGCCCAGGCAGTGCCACAGGTTCTTGGCCGGCGTCACCTTGAAGCTGGGCGTGTCGTCGTTTTCATGGAACGGACAGCGCGCAGCCAGGTCGCGGCCCACGCGCTTGAGTTCGATGTCGGCGGCCTCGACCAGGCGCTGCACGCTCACTTCGCTTTTGATTCGCTCGATTTCCGCCTCGGGGATGCGCGCCATCAGTAGCTCCTCTGCAAGTGGTTTTCCGACCACGTTCTGGGGTCATTCGAGCCGATCGGCCGCGAATTTTTTTAATTGGCCGCGACCTTACCACATAATGTAGTTGTCAACCGCGTTTTGCACGAACCGAGGGCTTAAGGTATGGACCATCTGATTCACACAGCGGAGCACCAACAGGTGGCCATCGGCAAGGACGAGCGAGAGTTTTTTGTGCAGCTGGGCGGCCGCGTCGCCGAACTGCGCAAGCGCCAGGGCATGACGCAGGCACAGCTCGCCGAGACGCTGGAGGTCTCGCAGCAGACCGTTAACGCCTACGAGAGCGGTCAGCGGCGCGTGCCGGTTTCGATGCTGCCGACGCTGGCGCACACGTTCGGCGTAAACGTCGAAGAGCTGATCGGCTCGCCTTCACCGCGCACGGCTCGCAAGCGCGGACCCACGCCCACGTTACAGCGGCACATGGAGCGCATCAGCGAGCTACCTAAGCAGCGTCAACGCGCCGTCGTGGACGTGATCGAGGCAATGCTGCAACAGCACGCACGCTGAACGAACGAAGGGCCGCTTCGCACAGCGGCCCTTCTTCCTTTTAGCAGCTCCCCCGCAGGGGGAGTGGCTGGGTGTTTTCTCTAGCCTCTAGTTCTCTATCAATTGGCCGTCTTGCCGTTACGCCAAGCGCGCTACCTTTTTCTCTATCAAACGGTAGCCGTACACATCCATCTGAGGTAGCACGCGCAGGTCCTCGTCAGATGCCGGACCGACGTGACTGTCTTCGATCCAAACATCACCACCGACCACTCGACGAGTAAGCGCGCGTTCAGCGTTCGACACTGAAGCAGAGCCTACCAATACCCAAACCCCCTTCGTTATCGCTTCTTTTCCGGCAAACACGGTTGTTGATGGCAGGGAGTCGAGTCCTTCAGGCGGAGCATCCGGTGACGAGTAGGCCTTCGCAAAGAGGCGAACCAACATCACGTCTTTGAAGTACTCGGACAGGTAGATGACCTTTCCGTACGCGTACTTCCCGCCACCAGGAATGGCGTAGATATTTCCTAAGAGGACCTCTTGCGTTTCCAACTCTCACCCGCCTATCTTTTTCAAAGTTGATTCCCAGAGCTGAGGGGTAACAGTGTCCCGGTAGATCGACGCATTCGGGTTGTTCGGTGCATACGATCTGAATTGGTTCAACAGCTGCGAATTGGGATTCTGCCGCAGCGCGCCACCGAAGTGATCAATGAGTCCTTGCTCCAATCCCTTGGCCTGCCCTTTGCTGAGATTGTTCGTCCACAGCACACGTCCGATGAGGTCGCCCTTGTCGATCGAGTCCTCGTGCACTCCGAGGCGAGCCGGCGCATCACCTCGCCCAACATATCTCACCATACCCTCTTCATCACGAAGAACATAGAGCCCTTGCCCGTTGACCCTGTCGTAAGCAGCTCCCGTCCCGCCCACGCCGGACGGGAGAGCGACTCGCTCGCTCTCCAACGATAGCCCAGTGCTCCTGGCACTCGTAACTAGCGCGCTCCTGGCAAGCGCGTAGTCTCCGGCCGTCATTGCTGTCATAGCCGCTGTAGCACCTCCTCGCAGGGCGTACATGCTCGCAGCACCGTAGCTGCCTTGATCGAAGGCCTGGCCCGCCGCGCGGAAGTCACCCGCACCCGTCAGGCCGTCATACACCATGCCCAGGCCCGTGCGCGCCGCACCACCCAGCGCGTACGACACGGGTTTCTCACCTTCAAGCACGCTCCAGTCACTGTTGTTCGAGAAGCCGCGCGCAAAGTTGTCGATGACGTTGTCGCGCGGGATCAGGCCTTGCGCAGTCGTCTGCAACTGGAAGCCAAGCTGCGAGCTAACGCGCAAGCCGCCACCCGTGTTCACGCTAGGCTGGTTGCCCAGCGCGCTCAAGTCATCGATGTTCTTTTGCAGCTCGGCCATGCGCGCCTGCGAGTCGCCAAGCGCGCGTTGTCTGGCGATCGCGTCGGCCGCGCCATTACCACGCGCCGTAGGCGTGAGTTTCAACACATCACCGGCGCCCGCAGAGAGTCCATTCGACGTAGGCTCAGAGTCGCTGAGGACATAACCGTACTCGCGCGCTTGATCGAGGTTCATGCCGGCGTAAGGGCCTGTCTTGGGCAGCGCGCCTTGATACGCGCCCTGTACAGCAGGACTCACGTCGGTTGTCGATGGCGAGTTCATCGCGTCGACGAATCCTTGGCCGAGGGCCTGGCCGAATGCATTGGGCCTGACGCACCGTCGTAGTCGCACGAGCGCGCGCCAAGGCCTGGCGCGGCTTTGCAGGGGGTTGTGGGCGGACGTCCAGTGCATGGGCAACCTCTATTTTGCCGATACGCGGTTTTGCGATCTGCAAAGGCAAAGCCGCTAAGCAAGGAAGCTGCGGCTTCCTCTCTTAGCGGCTGGCTGTTTCCCGAGCGCGCGAAGCGCGCGCAGGGTGGCTGTCAGCGCGGCGCGTAGCCGGCGCGGGCCAGCTCCTCGCGGATCGCCTCGCCGGCCGCGCGCATCTCGTAGGCCTCTTGCACGTCGACGGCCAGGCTCTTGTAGTCGTCCAGGCCCACGCGCTTCAAGAACTGCGCGTAGGCCCAGGCCATTTGCGTGGACAGGATGACGGTGATGACGGGGGTGCGTTGCATGATCGATTCCTTTTCGTGGGTGGATGTGTGTGGAGCAATCGGTGAGGACTGGCGCGCGCTCTTCGCGTGCACAGCAACCCCACCCCTCATGAGCGCAACAGGCGGTGCCGGCGCCAGGCTGTCAAGGCTGGCCGCAAGGCCACCGCGCTTCGCGCGGCGCGCAGCGGCCTTGACTGACTGGCGACGGCGCCGCACCCTCGCCTATCAAGAGGGATGGGGGCCGGCATCAGCGCAGCGCGTAGCCGGCGCGTGCAAGTTCGACGCGCAGGGTCTGGCCGGCCGCATGCATCTGCAAGGCCTCGCGCCGATCGCGCGCGTGAAGCAAGTAGTCATCGAAGCCGGCGCGCGTGACGTACTGCGCCAGGGCCAGCGCCTGGTGCGCCGGCAGGATCAGGGTGACGGTGACGATGTGCGCCTCTTGAGGTGGGAAGGGTTCATGCATGGCAAAGCTCTCCTTGGGTTGAGGGTGGTTGAGGAACTGCGAAGGAAGGACCGCTGGTGCGGCCCGGGATGGGTGGGCACTGAACTCGTGCCGCCACCACAGAGCACGGCGCGCAGCGCCGTGCAGGCTGTTCGGCTGTTGGTCCCCGGCTGTTGGGGGAGGGCTTGGCTGCTGTTGCCGCGGCGGGAAGCCCGCAGGGCTGAAGCGCGGCAACAGCAGACAGGCCCGGGGTGGGCGGGCCGTCAACTCGTGTTGCTGCGCGAAGCGCCTGACTGCAATGACCTGCGGTTGCGGCTTGCCGCTACCGCACTGCTTATGTGTTCAGCGCGCGGTGAGCACTACACCGCGTGAGTGCTGACCGCGCGCGCAGGCGGCGCGGGGCGCAAGACATAACGTGTATTGCGTCCAGCGTGGCCACCAAGCGCGCTTGCGCGCGACTGGACACGCTGGGTGCAATACCACGTTATGTTGAATGGCGCTTCGCGCCATTCACCCCGCGGCGCCTGCCAGGTTGCAGCGGGCTCGATGCCCGGTGCAACCTGCATCCCTACTCTGCGCGAAGCGCCTGGCTTTGCATTCAAGCGCCGGCACGCCGATCCGCGTCCGCAGCGCAACCCGCCCGAGCGCCCGGGTGTAGCGACGGCGCGCGGCTTGCCCGCATGCTGATGCGCCTCGATCGCCCACCAGGCGCAAGCCGCGTGACGAGAGCGGGCCCATATCAACGGCGCGTCCTTGCGGTAATCTCACGCACACATCACGCAGGGGAACTCGCATGAATCCTTGGTCCGAAGAGAAGGTGCGCCAGCTCGACACCGGCAGCATGACCGCGTTTGGCATCCGCATCACATCGCGCCACGCCTACGCGCAGGAGATGATCGAGCTGATCGGCTTCGCTCGCGAGGCGTGCAGGGCCAACGTCAACATGTACGTGACCGAGGCGTTCTACGACTCCGGCTCCAGCTGCTGCAACTTCACGTTCTCCGCGGCGCTCGACAGCGCTGGCGAGTCGGCCAGGCAGGCCGTGCTCGCAGCCGCCCGCGAGACCATCAGCCAGTTCGACTGGTTCGGCGCCATCCAGCACGGCCGCCCGCTGCTGGAAGCCGAGGACGACGAACCGAGCTGACGGCTACGCCTCATCCTCTTCCCGCGCCTCGACCTCCAGAGCCTCCAGAAGGCCCTCAGCGCCGCGCTCATCCTCAGTCCAGGGGTCAGCCAGGTCCAGCGTCAATTGCGCGCCTGCCAGGGCTCGTTGCGGGCCTCGCACGCGCAGGTGCACGCCCGGGTGCGTCATCGCGTGCACCTGCGCCAGTTGCCGTATCGCCACCTGGGCGTAAATCTGCGTCGAGCTGATGTCCGCGTGCCCGAGCATCGCCTGGATGTGGCGGATGTCGGCGCCGCCTTCGAGCATCAGCGTGGCCATGGTGTGGCGCCACACGTGGCAGCTGCCCTTCTTTTTCACGCCGGCGCGGTCCATGTAGGTGCGGATCACCGTCGAGAGCCACATCGGATGCAGCGGGTTGCCCTCGTTGCCAAGGAACAGGGTCGCGTCCTGCTGGTTCCATTGCAGTTGCGGCCTCGCGTCATCGATGTAGAGGCGCACCCAGTGCGCCGCGCGTGCTCCGAGCGGCACCAGCCGGTCCTTCTGGCCCTTGCCCAGGCGCACCAGCACGACCTGGCGGTCGAAGTCGATGTCGCTCACTTCGAGGCCGGCGATCTCCATGCGCCGGATGCCGGTGGCGTACAGCACTTCCATCATCGCCCGGTCGCGCAGGCCGATGGGCTCGCCGATCG
>NZ_JACCWG010000048.1 GCF_013697775.1 Ramlibacter sp.
CGGCAACCGCGTGAGCGATCTGTCGATGCTGTGGTCGCCCAGTCCCGCGGCGGCGCCGCGCGCCGAGGAAGGCAGCGGCGCGCCCTTCGCGCCGGCGCCGCAGGAACCCGCGACCCCGCTGCCCGCCGGCGACTGGCCGCTGGGCCGCGCCATCGCGCAGCTGCAGGGCATCTACATCCTGGCGGAGAACAACCAGGGGCTGGTGATCGTGGACATGCACGCGGCGCACGAGCGCATCGTCTACGAGCGCCTGAAGACGCAGATGGACGCGCGCGCCATCGCCAGCCAGCCGCTGCTGATCCCCGCCACCTTCGCCGCCACGCCGCAGGAAGCGGCCACGGCGGAGTCGTGCGCCGAGGTGCTGCAGGCGCTGGGCCTGGAGATCACCGCGTTCTCGCCCAAGACCCTGGCGGTGCGCGCCGTGCCCACCAGCCTGGCGCAGGGCGACGCCGTCGAACTGGCGCGCAGCGTGCTGGCGGAACTGTCGCAGCACGACGCCAGCACGGTGGTGGAGCGCGCGCGCAACGAGCTGCTGGCGACCATGGCGTGCCACGGCGCGGTGCGGGCGAACCGCCGGCTCACGCTCGACGAGATGAACGGGCTGCTGCGGCAGATGGAGGAGACCGAGCGCTCGGACCAGTGCAACCACGGGCGCCCGACCTGGCGCCAGTTGTCGATCCGCGAGCTGGATTCCCTGTTTTTGCGGGGGCGCTGAAGAACTTCCCGCGGGCTCGCGGGTCGCAACCCCATGCGCCGCCCCGCCCTGCTGCTCGCCCTGGCAGCCTCCATCGCCACCTTGTCCGTGCTCGGTTTCTCTTCGCTGGACGAACACCAGCGCGGCTGGATCTTCCAGCCGGGCGACCGCAGCTGGGGCGGCACCGCCGAACTGGCGCAGGACATGGCGCCGGTCTGGATCGCGTTCGATTCCAAGGTCACCGGCGAGCGCTCGAAGCTGAACGCGCTCTGGCTGCCCGCGGAACAGCATCCGGACACCGCGCCCGTGCTGCTGTACCTGCACGGCGCGCGCTGGAACGTGCAGGGCTCGGCGCCGCGCATCCGGCGCATGCAGGAGCTCGGCTTCTCGGTGCTGGCTATCGACTACCGCGGCTTCGGCAAGAGCACGCGGGCGCTGCCTTCCGAAGCCACCGCCTATGAGGACGCGCGCGCCGCCTGGGACTGGCTGGCCGCCACCTACCCGAAGCGGCCGCGCTACATCTTCGGCCACTCGCTGGGCGGCGCCGTCGCCATCGACCTGGCGGCCCAGGTCACGGACGAACGGGGCACCATCGTCGAAGGCACCTTCACCTCGATCGCGGACGTGGCCGGCACCATGCGCTGGGGCTGGCTGCCGATCGGCCCGCTCATCACGCAGCGCTTCGAGTCGGTGCGCAAGGTCGCGCGCGTGGGCGCGCCGCTGCTGGTGGTGCACGGCGCCGACGACAGCCTGATCAAGAGCGACCTGGGCCGCAAGCTGTACGAGGCGGCCACCGGCAGGAAGCGCTTCCTGCTGGTCGAAGGCGGCTCGCACTACAGCACCATGGCCGTCGGCGCCGCGCAGTACCGCGAAGCCCTGCGCCAGTTGTTCAGCCTCCGATAGGTGTCGAGTTTCACTATGGTGTTCATAGCCGGATGCCGCCACGCCCTCTTGGCGTGCTACCATCGACTCGCTCATAAGCGATAGAGGGTGTCCCGGGGAATCAGGACGCTATTCCCTCCCTGTCATCTTTTACGTCACTCGCCAGAGGAAGCAAAGGGACCTTTTTGCATGCTTTCTTGATGAATTTCGGCCAAATGACTCATACCGGCAGGAAAACCACAGCCTGCTTTTACTGCGCCAGATGCGCCTCCAAGTCGCCCCTGTTAGGTCTACCAGTTGTCCAAAGAATGTACGAGGCGCATATTTGACCCCCGAAAAAGAAGCAAGAGAAAGTGGCACCCGAATGAAATCGGTCCAGCAGATGCACACATCGCGCTTCATAAGCTTGCGGACGTTAATGGTTCTGGCGGCTGGAGCCGTTCTCGTCTCCGTACAGGCGCGAGCCGCATCGATTGAGGCCGCCGAATACGACCGCCTCGTGCAGAGTGCCTCGGCAAATGGATTCGTTCCCGTCCTAGTGACGCTCGAGCACCTATCGCTCAGCACCATCCAAGCAAAGCGGCCCGACGTCATATCCGCACTGACGGCGAAACTCGGCTCATTGCAAAGAGAGCTGGGATCATCCGTCCTGGAAGGCGGGTCCTGGAACAACGGTATGGGCCAAGTCGGTTTCTATGTGAATCAGACTGGTCTGCAAGCTCTCCGAAGAAGCACGACTGCGCTCTCATTCACGTTCGACGCTAGTGTGGTGCGCGCCTCTGTTCTGTACTTATCGTGAGATCGCAGCCAATGCAGCCTTGGCTCTGGTGACCTTGGCCAGGATGTCCGAAGCACTGGCTGTCCAGATGAATGGTTTGGGGTTGTC
>NZ_JACCWG010000049.1 GCF_013697775.1 Ramlibacter sp.
GACAACCCCAAACCATTCATCTGGACAGCCAGTGCTTCGGACATCCTGGCCAAGGTCACCAGAGCCAAGGCTGCATTGGCTGCGATCTCACGATAAGTACAGAACAGAGGCGCGCACCACACTAGAACCTATCCTGGATCCCCCTGTTCTTGAGCGCTCCCTTCGACAAGCTCAGGGTGAACGGGGGGCGTTCCGTCCGCAACTCAGGGTGAACGGTTGTTGGTCCGCAAGCCCCATGGCGTGCTAGGCACCGCGCCAGGCGCGCGCAGCATGCGCACCATCCGCTGTCCATCGACGCGCCCCTCGTAGTATCCGGGCATGAGCAGGGTGGCTTCAAAGCCGAGCGCGCGGTAGAACGCCTGCGCGCCGTCGTTGTCCGCCCGCAGCTCGAGCGCGACCGACGCCATGCCCGCGACTTCGGCGGAGGCCAGCAGCCACTGCAGCAGGGCGCGCCCCAGTGCCTGGCGGCGCGCGGCCGGCTGCACCGCCAGCAGCACCAGGTGCGCGTGGTCGTCGCCGAACGCCATCAGCGCGAAACCCTGCGGGGCGGCGCCGGGCGTTTGCGCCACCAGGGCCACCGTGTCGGCGTCCGCGATGTGGCGCGCGATGCGCACCGCCGTGTAGCGCGGCGTGAGGCCGGCTTCGATCAGCTCGCGCGCCATTTGCGCGATGGCGCCCGCATCGGTGTGGCGGGCCAGTCGCAGGACGGCGGGGTGCTCCATTGCGCGATTCAACCACTTTATTGCGCGACCAGCAGCCCCTTGGTTTCGATGAAGCGCACCACGTCGTCCAGCCCCGCCTTGGTCTTCAGGTTGGTCATCACGTACGGACGGCCGCGGCGCATGCGCTGGGTGTCCGCTTCCATCACGCCGAGGTCGGCGCCGACGTAGGGCGCCAGGTCGGTCTTGTTGATGATGAACAGGTCGCTCTTGGTGATGCCGGGGCCGCCCTTGCGCGGAATCTTCTCGCCGGCGGCCACGTCGATCACGTAGATGGTCAGGTCGCTCAGCTCGGGGCTGAAGGTGGCGGCCAGGTTGTCGCCGCCGGATTCCACGAACACGATGTCGGCGTCGGGAAAATCTTCCAGCATGCGGTCGATGGCTTCCAGGTTGATCGACGCGTCTTCGCGGATCGCGGTGTGCGGGCAGCCGCCGGTCTCCACGCCCATGATGCGTTCGGCCGCCAGCGCGCCGCTCACGGTGAGCAGGCGCTGGTCTTCCTTGGTGTAGATGTCGTTGGTGATGGCGACCAGGTCGTAGCGGTCGCGCATGGCCTTGCACAGCATTTCCAGCAAGGTGGTCTTGCCGGAGCCGACGGGCCCGCCGATGCCCACGCGCAGCGGCGGCAGGGTCTTGGTGCGGCGGGGAATGTGGTGCAGCTGTGCGCTCATGATCGGAACAGTCGGGAGTATTGGGTTTCGTGGCGTGCCGACAGGATGGCCAGCATCGGTGCGAAGGATTGGCGTGCGTCGTCGCCCAGGGCGAGCGCGTGGTCCACCGCTTGCGGAATCTCGCCGGCCAGCCGCAGCAGGATGCGCTGGCCCGCGCTCTGTCCCAGCGGCACGGCCTTCAAGGCGGCCTGCATCATGTTCTCGGCCCAGCCGAAGGCAAAGGCGAGCAGGGTGCCGCGGTCGTTGGCGGCATGTGCTTGCGCGGCGAGAGCGAAGGCGATCGGGTAGGAATAGTCCGTTCGCTCGGCCGCCGTTCGGGCTGGGTCCTCCACACCCGTTCGGGCTGAGCTTGTCGAAGCCCCTGCCGCAAGCCCTTCGACAAGCTCAGGGCGAACGGGGAAGGGCGGCTCAGCCCGAACGGGGCGGGGGTGAAAGGACTGCATCCAGGCGACAAGCGAACGCCCCATCTGCGTGGTCTGCTGGCGCAGCTCGGATGTCTCGCGCGTCTGCCGCACCCAGGTGTCCAGTTCCGCGATGCGCGCCGCATCGCCTTCACGCCAGGCGCGCAGGGCCTCCGCCAGCACCGCCAGGTCGGCGCGCGCCAGCGCCAGGTGCAGCTGGTCCACCAACCATGCGCCGGCGCTGTCCTCGCCGGTCACCAGGCCGGCGTCGATGGCCGACTCCATGCCTTCGGAATACGAGAAGCCGCCCACCGGCAGCGCCGGCGAGGCCAGCCAGATCAGCCGCAGCAGCGCCGCGTCAGCCGTGGGGGTGGTCGTGTTCGCCATGGGCGTGGTCGTGATGGCTGTGTCCATGCGCGCCATAGGCACCGCCCTCGGGTTCGAAGGCCGCGTCCTGCGCCACCACGGTCAGGTGCATGGCGCGCAGCATGTCGGCCAGCACGTGGTCCGGCTCGATCTTCAGGTGGTCCGGCTTCAGCTCGATCGGCACATGGCGGTTGCCCAGGTGGTAGGCCGCGCGCACCAGGTCGAACGGCGTGCCGTGCCCGGCGCAGGGCGTGATCACCAGCACCGGCTGGGGCGCTGCGATCACCTTCACCAGCGAGCCGTCTTCGGCCACCAGCACGTCGCCGCCGCGTACCACCGTGCCGCGCGCGAGGAACACGCCCAGATGGCGGCCCTGCGAATCGGTGGCGTCGAAGCGGCTTTTCTGGCGCACGTCCCAGTCCAGCTCCACGGTGGCGGCGCGCCTGAGCAGCGCGGGCGCGAGCCCGCGGCCTTGCGTGAGCAGCTTGCCGACGACGAGCATGGTGCGAGCCTGTGGACTCAGCGCGAGGGGCGGCTGCCCATCGCCGTGAGCACGCCCAGGCCAATGAACGAGGTGCCGGCGATCCGGTTGCCCCAGACCGCGTGCTTCGCCGCGCGACCGAGCCGCGGAGCCATCAGGCTGGCCGTCAGCACATAGAACAGGTCGGTGCAGCTGGCGATGCCGACGAACACGCAGCCGAGCGCGAGGGTCTGGGCCAGCGGGCTGCCGTGCGCGTCCATGAACTGCGGCAGGAAGGCGGCGAAGAACAGGCTGGTCTTGGGGTTGAGCAGGGCGACCAGGAAGCCGTCGCGGAACACACGCCGCAGCGGCTGCGCCGTTGCCGCGGCCTTGGCGTCGGCGGTGGCCGGCGCGGCGAGCCACATGCGGATGCCGAGATAAACCAGGTAGGCGGCGCCCGCCCATTTCACGACGGTGAACGCGACCGACGACACGGCGAACAGGGCCGCCAGTCCCAGCGCCGCGCCGACCGCGTTGCCCAGGTTGCCGAGTGCCACGCCCAGCACCGAACCGAGCCCGCTGGTGCGGCCCTGCGCCAGCGTGCGCGTGACGATGTAGACAACGGCCGGGCCGGGCGTGAGTGCGAGCACCAGGCTCGCACCGATGAAGGCGAGTAGCAGGGGCGTATCAGGCAGCATCGGAAATCTCCTGGAAGGAAAAGAACGTCAGAACAGGAAGTATCGCTGCGCCATCGGCAGCACGCTGGCCGGCGCGCAGGTTAGCAGCTGGCCGTCGGCGCGCACCGCATAGGTCTGCGCGTCGATCTCCATCTTCGGCGTGTAGCCGTTGTGGACCATGTGCTGCTTGCGCACGTTGCGGATGTTCTTCACCGCGCTCACCTGCTTGTTCAGGCCGAAGCGCTCGGCCACGCCGGCGCTCAGGCCGGCCTGCGACAGGAAGGTCAGCGAGCCCTTGGCGACGGCGCCGCCGAAGGCGCCGAACATCGGGCGGTAATGCACCGGCTGCGGCGTGGGAATGGACGCGTTCGGATCGCCCATGGCCGCCATCGCGATGAAGCCGCCCTTGAGGATCAGGGCCGGCTTCACGCCGAAGAAGGCCGGCTTCCAGATCACCAGGTCGGCCCACTTGCCGGCCTCGATGCTGCCCACCTCATGGCTGATGCCGTGCGCAATGGCGGGGTTGATCGTGTATTTGGCGATGTAGCGCTTCGCGCGGAAGTTGTCGTTGCGCTGCAGGGCTTCGACAGGCTCAGCCCGAACGGAGTCCGGGGCGGCACCCGTCCGCTCTGGATTCACCGCTCGCTCTGAACTCACCGTTCGCCCTGAGCCTGTCGAAGGGCTCAGCCAGCCCCGCTGCACCTTCATCTTGTGCGCCGCCTGCCAGGTGCGCAGGATCACTTCGCCCGCGCGGCCCATGGCCTGCGAATCGCTGGACATCATGCTGATCGCGCCGAGGTCGTGCAGCACGTCCTCGGCGGCGATGGTTTCCTTGCGGATGCGGCTTTCGGCGAAGGCCAGGTCCTCGGGGATGGCCGGGTCCAGGTGGTGGCACACCATCAGCATGTCCACGTGCTCGTCCAGCGTGTTCACCGTGTACGGCATCGTCGGGTTGGTGGACGAGGGCAGGAAGTTGGCTTCGCCCACCACGCGCAGGATGTCCGGCGCGTGGCCGCCGCCCGCGCCCTCGGTGTGGAAGGCGCACAGGCCGCGCCCCTTGGTGGCGGCGATGGTGTTCTCCACGAAACCCGATTCGTTCAGCGTGTCCGAGTGGATCGCCACCTGCGTGTCGGTGGCGTCGGCCACGTCCAGGCAGTTGCTGATGGCCGCGGGCGTGGTGCCCCAGTCCTCGTGCAGCTTCAGGCCGATCACGCCGGCGCCGATCTGCTCGTGCAGTGCTTCGGGCCGGCTGGCGTTGCCCTTGCCGAGGAAGCCCAGGTTCATCGGGAAGGCGTCGGCTGCCTGCAGCATGCGCTCGATGTTCCACGGACCGGGCGTGCAGGTGGTGGCGAAGGTGCCCGTCGCCGGCCCGGTGCCGCCGCCCATCATGGTGGTGACGCCGGAGGCCAGCGCCTCCTCGATCTGCTGCGGGCAGATGAAGTGGATGTGGCTGTCGATGCCGCCGGCGGTGACGATGTTTCCTTCGCAGGCGATGATTTCCGTGCCGGGGCCGATGACGATGTCCACGCCCGGTTGCACGTCGGGGTTGCCGGTCTTGCCGATGCCGGCGATGCGGCCGTCCTTGATGCCGATGTCGGCCTTGACGATGCCCCAGTGGTCGACGATGAGCGCGTTGGTCAGCACGCAGTCCACGGCACCTTGCGCGCGCGTACGCTGGCTTTGCGCCATGCCGTCGCGGATGGTCTTGCCGCCGCCGAACTTCACTTCCTCGCCGTAGCCGCCGGCGCGCAGCGTGTAGTCGTCCTCGACCTCGATCACCAGTTCGGTATCGGCCAGCCGCACCCGGTCGCCGATGGTGGGGCCGAACATTTCCGCATAGGCGCGTCGTCCGATGGTTGCCATCGCTTTCTCTCTCCGTTCGCCCTGAGCTTGTCGAAGGGCATTGCAGGCGCGGGCTTCGACAGGCTCAGCCCGAACGGTTGATCAAAGTTGCCCCTGCACCAGGCCGCGAAAGCCGTACACGATGCGGTCGCCGGCGAAGTCCACCAGTTCCACCGTGCGCTGCTGGCCGGGTTCGAAGCGCACCGCGGTGCCCGAGGCAACGTTCAGCCGCATGCCGCGCGCGGCATGGCGGTCGAACTGCAGCGCGCCGTTGGTTTCCGCGAAGTGGTAGTGCGAGCCGACCTGGATCGGCCGGTCGGCGCTGTTCTGCACCACCACCACGAGCGTGCGGCGGCCCGGGTTGAGCGCGTGGTCGTTGCTGTCGGTGAACAGTTCGCCGGGGGTCATGGCGTGGGTCCGCTCATTCGCCTTTGGACAGCCACAGCGCCAGGCCGGCCAGGGCGGCGACCACGATGAAGCCGTAAGTGTCCGAAGGATGCCAATGAATGTCCGACGCGGCGCCGTGGCCGGGATGTGCCCAGGCCGGCGCGGCGGCGAGCATCGCGGCGACAGCGGCCAGCGGAGTGCACAGGAATGCGCGCAAGGTCATGGTGTCGGTCTCCTCGGGTCAGACGATCGGCTGGTGCACGGTGACGAGCTTGGTGCCATCGGGGAAGGTGGCTTCCACCTGGATGTCGGGAATCATGTCGGCGATGCCGTCCATCACGTCGGCGCGCGTGAGCACCGCGCGGCCTTCGCTCATGAGCTGTGCCACGGTCTTGCCGTCGCGCGCGCCTTCCATCACGGCCGCCGAGATCAGCGCCACCGCTTCCGGGTAGTTCAGCTTCAGCCCGCGCGCCTTGCGGCGCTCCGCCAGCAGGGCGGCGGTGAATAGCAGCAGCTTGTCTTTTTCGCGGGGAGTGAGTTCCATGGTTGCGGCAGGCGGGGTGCGAACCATCTTAGTGCAAGGGCCGTGCCTGATCTGGTGGCACGGAAGCTGCACTTCGGAACCGTGAATCGCACCATTCCCATCCTGCCCGCCGCGCCTGAGGGCGCCGACGCGCCGCAGCGCGTGGTGAAGGTGCGGCGCGACTACAACAACTGGGTGGCGCGCGAGACCATGGAGGACTATGCGCTGCGCTACACGCCGCAGCGCTTTCGCAAGTGGTCCACCTTCCGCGTGGCCAACACCGCGTTCGGCGCGGCCTCGTTCCTGATCCTGGAAGCGGTGGGCGCCACGCTGCTGGTGCAGTACGGCTTCGTCAACGCCTTCTGGGCCATCCTCGCCACGGGGCTCATCATCTTCGGGGCCGGCCTGCCGATCAGCGTCTACGCGGCACGCTACGGCGTGGACATGGACCTGCTGACGCGCGGCGCCGGCTTCGGCTACATCGGCTCCACGCTCACCTCGCTGATCTACGCCTCCTTTACCTTTATCTTCTTCGCGCTGGAAGCGGCGGTGATGGCCTATGCGCTGGAACTCGCGCTGAACATTCCGCCCAGCTGGGGCTATCTCGTCTGCGCGCTGGTGGTGGTGCCGCTGGTCACGCACGGCGTGTCGGCCATCAGCCGGCTGCAGATGTGGACGCAGCCGCTGTGGCTGGTGATGCTGGTGGTGCCGTTTTGCTACGTGCTGGTGCGCGATCCTGGTGCATTCAATGGCATCACGCACTACGCCGGGGAGAAAGCCGCGTCCACCGGGTTCGACCTGCGCCTGTTTGGTGCGGCACTCACCGTCGGCATCGCGCTCATCACGCAGATGGGCGAACAGGCCGACTACCTGCGCTTCATGCCGGCGCGCACGCAGGCCAACCGGCGCGGCTGGTGGCTGGGAGTGCTGGCCGGCGGGCCGGGCTGGGTGGTGCTGGGCGTGCTCAAGATGTTGGGCGGCGCGCTGCTGGCGTACCTGGCCATCAGCCACATGGTGCCGCGCGACCGCGCGGTGGACCCCAACCAGATGTACCTGGCGGCCTACGAATACGTGTTCCCGCAGTACGGGCTGGCGGTGGCGGCCACGGCGCTGTTCGTGGTGGTGTCGCAGCTGAAGATCAACGTCACCAACGCCTATGCCGGCTCGCTGGCCTGGTCCAACTTCTTCTCGCGCCTCACGCACAGCCACCCGGGCCGGGTGGTGTGGGTGGTGTTCAACACGCTAATCGCCTTCATGCTGATGGAGATGAACGTGTTCCAGGCGCTGGGCGACGTGCTGGGCCTGTACTCCAACATCGCCATCGCCTGGATCATGGCGGTGGTGGCCGACCTGGTCGTCAACAAGCCGCTGGGCCTCTCGCCCAAGGGCATCGAGTTCAAGCGCGCGTATTTGTACGACGTCAACCCGGTCGGCGTCGGCGCGATGGCGCTGGCGTCGGCACTCTCCATCAGCGCGCACCTGGGCGTGTTCGGTCCCATGGCGCAGGCGTTCTCGGCATTGATCGCCATGGGCGTGGCCTTCGCAACGGCGCCATTGATCGCGTGGGCAACCAAGGGCCGCTACTACATCGCGCGCAAGCCGCAGCCAGTGTTGGACGGCCAAGCCCAACACTGCACGATCTGCGAGCGCGAATACGAAGGCCCGGACATGGCGCACTGCCCGGCGTACCAGGGGCCGATCTGCTCGCTGTGCTGCACGCTGGACGCGCGCTGCGGCGACCTGTGCAAGCCGCACGCGAGCCTGGCCGCGCAGTGGTCGGCCACGCTGCGCTGGTTGCTTCCCAAGCGCGTGGGTCCGTACCTGGACACGGGCCTGGGCCACTTCCTTTTGCTGATGCTGGTGATCGCACCGTTGCTGGCCGCGCTGTTCGGCCTGCTGTACCGCCAGGAAATGCGCGCCCTGGCCGACCTGGTGGACGCGCAAGGCCTGGCCATGGCGACATTGCGTTCGGGCTTTCTCAAGGCGTATCTCGCGGTGCTGCTGCTGGCCGGCATCGTGGCCTGGTGGCTGGTGCTGGCGCACAAGAGCCGGCAGGTGGCGCAGGAGGAATCCAACCGGCAGACCCACCTGCTGGTGCGCGAGATCGACTCGCATCGCCAGACCGACGAGGCGCTGCAGAACGCCAGGCTGCTGGCCGAGGCCGCGCGGCGGCAGGCCGAGCAGGCCAACCAGGCCAAGAGCCGCTACATCAGCGCCATCAGCCACGAGCTGCGCACGCCGCTCAACAGCATCCTGGGCTATGCGCAGCTGATGGGCGAGGACGCGGATTTCCCGCCGCACCGCCGGCATGCGGTGCACGTCATCAAGCGCGGCGGCGAGCACCTGCTGTCGCTGATCGAAGGCACGCTGGACATCGCGCGCATCGAATCGGGCAAGCTCACGCTGGACGTCAAGCCGATGGGTTTCGCCGACTTCATGCACGAGCTCGCCGCGCTGTTCGAGCTGCAGGCCAACGGCAAGGGCCTAGCGTTCCGCTTCGACGCGGAAGGCGCGCTGCCCGAGGTGGTGCGCGCCGACGAGAAGCGGGTGCGCCAGATCCTGATCAACCTGCTGGGCAACGCCATCAAGTTCACCGCCGTTGGCCAGGTGGTGTTTCGCGTGCGGCATGCCCGCGAAATGGCGCACATCGAAATCGAGGACACCGGCCCGGGCCTGAGCGCCGGCGAACTGGCACAGATCTTCGAGCCGTTCGCGCGCGGCAACAGCGCTGCCAGTGCGGTGCCCGGCGCCGGCCTGGGGCTGACCATCGCCAAGATGCTGACCGACCTGATGGGCGGCGAGCTGACGGCCCTCAGCACGCCGGGGCAGGGTTCGGTGTTCCGCGTGCGCCTGTTCCTGCCCGAGGTGCGCAG
>NZ_JACCWG010000105.1 GCF_013697775.1 Ramlibacter sp.
CAACATCACGATGCGCGCGCGTTGTTGCACACGGACCTCCACGCGCTTGCCCAAAGACAACGCTCGAAGCTCCTGCTGCGTCTGCCCATCCAGCTCAATCGACTTGGCGACCCGCATGGCATCACACCCCCTTGGCCATCGGAGTATGCCCTTGAGCGAAAGTTCAACTAATTCGCGCGCACTACATTAGCTCTCTGCTTGTGAAGGCATCGATCCCATCGAACTCCAGTGCGCAACGATGAAACCGCTCAACCTCGCCCACTTTCCCCAGCCGGAGTCGAACGATCCGGGCAGCGTGGAGGCGGCACTCGATGCGCTTCGCAACGCGGAGAATGAATCAAGCGCCCACGAGGCCTACGATGCGTTTCTCTGGGCGGTGGGCGACAACCAGGCAGGAACGTTCTATCCGGTCGTGTTGGGCGTCCTGCCGGAGATCGAACAGATTCTCGTGAACGGGAAGCCCTGGGCCCAGAGGGCTGTATTGGAGTCACTGATTGACCTTGGCGGATCGTTTGTTCCGGAAGAAGGGTTCGAGAACTTCCTCGGTGCCCCAGTCCAAGAATCACTGAATGCATTCATCCATTCAATGCGTCGCCACATTGCGCAGCTCGCCAGTGGAAACGACGCGCGCGCCAAGAGCGCAATCGAGTTGCTGGAACTCATTGATGATCGAAATGGAGTGTCTTGATGGCAACATCGGCCTTGCCTTGGAAAGAAATCTTGAGGGGAGCGACGCTGGTGGCCGCGTTGGCCCGAGATCTGATGAAGCGCCAATCCGGCAAGCCCAGGCCGGGGGCCGAAGCGGCATCCGATCCGAAGTCTCAGCTTGTCGCTTTGACTCAACGCCTTGAAGCGCTGGAGGGATCGAGGGAGGAGCACGCGAAGGTGATGAAGATGCTGGCCGAAGAAGTACAGGGTCTCGCGCGACGCGCGATGATCGGTTACTGGATTGGCGTCGGCGGCTTGGTCGTGGCGCTCGCCTCAATCGTCGTTTCGTTTCGTCGATGAAGCGGTATAAAAAGTTGATCGACACGAACGTCCATCGGGCGGGTTCTCTCAGGCACGGCGCGACGTCAGCGGGCCGAGAATCTCGCGCGCCTGCCCGATGCAGTCCGCAAAGCTTGGCCGGAACCCCAACGCATCGATCGCTTCGAACTCCGCCTGCACATAACGCCCGCCACGCTTCAGCGCAGTGAGAAAGGCGGCCGCATGGTGGGCAAGAAACGGCGCCGCCAGCAGCACGGCCTGTGGTTCCGCATCGGCAACGGCGCAAAGATCGAACAGGTCGCGCGCCTTGCCGCGGTCGCCGCGGTACCACATCTTCTTTGCAATGATCTCCGCACAGGTCTCCACGCGAATGTGCCGCGTGCCCAGATCGGCCATATCGAATGGTTGATCCGTCAGCGGCGTTCCCACCACAATGTCGATTTCACCTTCTGGCAGGAACAGCTTGATGAATTCGGCCTGCTCCACATAGTCGCCGGTGACCGCTTCCGCCGCATCGCTCAGGCGTGGGGTGAGATAGCCGAGGTATTGCGGATCGGGAACGAACAGATCAATGTCCTTGCTCAGGCGATGCCCCAGGCGCAGCATCAGGACCGTGCCGCCGCCGAAGGTCCACATCGGCGCCTGCGTCACCGTTTCCAGGTGGTCCATCAGGCCAAGCGCCTTCTCGAACAACGCGCGCCACGCGCCGGGCCGGTCGAAGTCCACTGCGCTCACGACCAGATGTCCCGGGTGCTGCCCATCCAGGTCGCCAACTCGCGCATCCGTGCCCAGGTCGTCGTCCGCGCCAAGCCGTCTTCACGTTCGAGCTGCGCGGCCACATCGGCCAGCAGCGACACTGGGGCGTCTTCCAGGAACGCGCGCACATGCGCGATCCACGCTTCCGGCACGTCCTTGCCCGACAGCACACGCCTCAATGGGGCGCCGCCGATGCGCCGCTTGAAGCTGATGCCGGCCGAGAGCGCCGCGCGCTCCAGCGCCGTCATCGTCGCGGCCGGCTTCTGCCGCCGTACCCCACCGTCAGCCACCTGCAGATGAATGCCCAGTACGTCCAGCAGGCGGCTGGTGCGCTGGATGCTCAGGTCGGCAATGCTGCCCTGCTCCAGCCGATTGACAGTGGTTCGCGACAACCCGCTCAAGGCGGCGAGCTTCTGCTGCGAAAGGCCCATTTCGCCACGGCGGATGCGAACGGCGGAGGCAATTTCGTGCAGGGCAGACATTCGGACAGTCTAGCGGCTGTGAATGGCCTTGTGCAATATATTGAACATACCATTGATCAGACCGGCGCCGCCACCTCCACCCGCTTCTTCGGCCAAAACACCACCACATTCCCCGCCAACACCAACACCAGCCCCGCGATCCCTCCCGCCGTCCAGTGGTACCCCTCCAGCCACACCGACACGTTCAGCGCCACGATGGGAAACAGCACGGTGCAGTACGCCGCCTTGTCCGCACCCAGCCTTCCCACTAGCGTGAGGTAGGTGGTGAAGCCGATCACCGATCCCGGAATCGCCAGGTACAGGCTGGCGCCGACGTAGGTCCAGCTGGGATCGAACAGCACCGGCGCGCCGGCGGCCAGCGCATATATCGCAATGACGCTCGCGCCCACCAGCATGGCCCACGCGTTCGTTTGCAGCGGTGGCTGGCCGCGCGCCTGCATCGCGCCCGACAGCAGGTTGCCGATGGAAAAGCAGAACGTGCCGGCCAGTGCCAGGCCCAGCCCCCACAGCGTTTCGCTGCGGCCCATGTCGCGCAGCACCTCGGTGCCGAACAGCAGCAGCAGGCCGGCAAATCCCAGCGTGCCGCCGGCCAGCACGGCACGCGACAGCGGCTTGCCCTGGAAGATGCGGCCGTTGAAGGCGTTCCACAGCGGCGCGGTGGAAAAGCACACCGCCACCAGCCCGCTGGCAATCCAGCGGCTGGCGTTCAGGAAGCACACGAAGTTCAGGCAGAACAGAGCCAGCCCCTGCCCCACCAGCAGCGGCCACAGCGACGCGGGCGGCAGCCGCCACTGCCGCCGCAAAACCAGCCAGAGCATAAGCACTGCCGCCGAGAGCCAGAAGCGGTAGGCAATCGACCAGGGAATCGGCACCACGCCCACCTGCAGCTTCAAGGCGATCCAGGTCGTGCCCCAGATCAGCACGGTGGCGAGGTACAGCAGGACAGTTGTCATTGCGGCCAGTGTGCGGCGCGCGCCAGCGCGGCCGTGGCAGAAACTTGCGCATTTGTTGCCCCGGCCCGCGCCGGGGCTTTTCGGCGCCCGTATGCTCGGCCGCATGCACCCCGCGCTTTCGCAATTCGACGCCTACGGCGAGCTGCTGCGCGCCGGCGCCCAGCCGCTGCGCGCCGCCGCCGCGCCCGAGGGCGCATGGCTCGTGCAGTGGAAGAACGGCGACACCGAAACCCTCTACCGGCAGCCCAACCACCACACGCTGTCGCTCTACCTGCACGGCGGCGAGGCGATCCGCTGCCGCGCGGCGCCCGATGCGCGCGGCGCGCCGGGCCGCATGTGCAGCCTGCCCGCCGGCCACACCAGCGAGTGGGACGTGCACGGCTCGGTGCAGCTGATGCACCTCTACCTGCCGAAGCTGCCGCTGGCGCAGGCGGCCGAGGCCTGGTTCGACCTCGATCCGCGCACCGCCACCCTGCGCGACCGCATCTATTTCGAAGACACCGTGCTGCATGCGCTGTGGCAGCGCATCGTGGCGCTGGACTGGGATGCGCCGGGCGCCGACCTGCTGGTGCAGGATTTGGTGCTGCGCATGCAGGCACGCCTGCTGCTGGAACACTGCGGCC
>NZ_JACCWG010000072.1 GCF_013697775.1 Ramlibacter sp.
AACGCGCGGCGTCCGGCAGGCCGGCGCGGCCGCGCACGCGCAGCGGGCCGGCGGCGTACTCCACCGCCACGCTCTGCTCCAGGAAATCCTCGCCCAATACGTCGGCGATGCGCTGCTCGCGCGTGCCGGGGCGCCACTGCTCCAGCAGCCGCCCTTCGTGCCACACGGCAAAGCCGACGTCGGGCCGCGCCAGCGCGTGGCGGCGCACCGCTTCCAGGCAGTGCGCGAGCTCGGTGGCGTCGCTCTTGAGGAATTTGCGGCGCGCCGGCGTGCTGAAGAACAGCTCCTTGACTTCCACCGTGGTGCCGGTGCCGCGCGCCGCCGGGCGCAGCTCGCCGCTGGTGGCATCGAGCAAAAAGGCGCTGGGCTGGCCGCCGGGGCGCGACAGCAGGCAGGTTTCCGACACCGAGGCGATGGCCGCCAGCGCCTCGCCGCGGAACCCCATGGTGGCCACGGTCTCCAGGTCGGCCAGCGAGCCGATCTTGCTGGTGGCGTGGCGCTTGAGCGCGAGCCACAGGTCGTCGCGCTCCATGCCGCTGCCGTCGTCCTCCACGCAGACCAGCCGCACGCCGCCGGCGGCCAGGCGCACGGCGATCTGGGTGGCGCCGGCGTCCAGCGCGTTGTCGACCAGTTCGCGCACCACCGAGGCGGGGCGTTCCACCACCTCGCCGGCGGCGATCTGGCTCACCAGGGCGTCGGGCAGTTCGCGGATCGGCCGGCGGGACGGCGGGGAGAGCACGGCATTCATCGGCGCATTCTAGGGAGCTTCGGGCCGGTCCATGCATTGCGTACAATCCGCGCCCCCATGACCTCCACCCCGTTTTGCGCCATCGATTTCGGAACTTCCAACTCGGCCATTGCGGTGCCGGGCCCGGGCGGCCGCATGGCGCTGGTGGACGTGGAGGCCGGCCAGCGCACCATGCCGACCGCCGTGTTCTACGCGGTGGAAGGCCTTGCCGCCCATCAGGAACCGCTGCGCCTGTACGGCCGCGCCGCCCTGGCAGCCTACGTGCAAGGCCAAGAGGGCCGGCTGATGCGCTCGATGAAGAGCATCCTGGGCTCCACCTGGCCGAGCAGCGCACCGAAGTCGGCGAGGGCCACGCCGTACGCTACCTGGACGTGGTGGCCAGCTACCTGCGGCACCTGAAGGCGCTGGCCGAACGCGCCTGCGGCGCGGCGCTGCAGCGCGCGGTGCTCGGGCGGCCGGTGTATTTCGTCGACGGCGACCCGCAGCGCGACGCGCAGGCGCAGGCCGCGCTGGAAGAGGCGGCGCGGGCCGTCGGTTTCGGCGAGCTGAGCTTCCAGTACGAACCGATCGCCGCCGCGCTGGACTACGAGCAGGGCGTGGCCGCGGAGCAGCTGGTGCTGGTGGCCGACATCGGCGGCGGCACCTCGGACTTCTCGCTGGTGCGGGTCGGCCCCAAACGCCGCACCCGCCTGGACCGCAAGGACGACATCCTGGCCAACCACGGCGTGCACGTCGCCGGCACCGATTTCGACCGGCAGGTGGAGCTGGCCGCGATCCTGCCGCTGCTGGGCTACCGCGGCCTGGGCCCGAGCCGGCCGGGCGAGGCGCCGCGCGAGGTGCCCAACCGCGTGTACTTCGACCTCGCCACCTGGCACCTGATCAACACCGTGTACACCGCGCCGCGTGTGCACGAGCTGCGCCGCATGCGCGCGTTCTACGGCGACGCGCGCCAGCACGAGCGCCTGATGACGGTGGTCGAGGAGCACCTGGGCCACGCGCTGCTGGCCGAAGCCGAGGCCGCCAAGATCGCGGTGGCCGAGGGCGGCGCCACGGCCATCGCGCTGGACGCGGTGGAACGCGGGCTCGCCTCCTCGCTGGACGCCGCCGGGGCGGCGCAGGCGCTGGAGGGCGACCTGGGCCGCATCGTGCAGGCGCTGCGCGAAACGCTGGCGCAGGCCGGCGTGCAGGCCGATGCGGTGGACGTGCTCTATCTCACCGGCGGCTCCACCGGCCTGCGGCCGCTCGCGCGCCAGCTGGCGGCCGCGCTGCCGCGCGCACGCGCCATCCAGGGCGACCGCGACGCCAGCGTGGCGCAGGGGCTGGGTGTGCATGCGGCGCGGCTGTACGGCGGTGGCGTGCACCCATAATCCCTGCCATGGAATTCATCACCTTCCTGGTCGGCTTCGTGCTGCACGTCGACCAGCACCTGCAGAACTTCGTCGCGAGCTACGGCAACTGGGTCTACGCGCTGCTGTTCCTCATCATCTTCGTCGAGACCGGCGTGGTGGTGATGCCGTTCCTGCCCGGCGACTCGCTGCTGTTCGTGGTGGGCGCGCTATGTGGGCTGGGGCTCATGAGCTATCCGTTGTCGATCGCGCTGCTGCTGGCGGCCGCCGTGCTCGGCAACCAGAGCAACTACGCCATCGGCCGCTATTTCGGCCCGCGCGTGTTCCAGTGGGAGGACTCGCGCTTTTTCAACAAGCGCGCCTTCGAGCAGGCGCATGCCTTCTACGAGAAGTACGGCGGCGTCACCATTGTGGCGGCGCGCTTCATGCCCTTCCTGCGCACCTTCGCGCCCTTCGTGGCCGGCGTGGCGCACATGACGCGCGCCAAGTTCACGATGTACGACGTGACGGGCGGCGCGCTGTGGGTGGCCGGCGTCATCACCGCGGGCTACCTGTTCGGCGGCATCCCGTGGGTCAAGGAGCACCTGGACAAGATCATCTGGGCGATGATCCTGTTGCCCGGCGTGGTGATCCTCATAGGGGCGTGGAAGGCGCGACGCAAGCCGGCGGCGCGCGTGGGGTGACGACAGCCTTCACCGCTTCCTCTCAGCGCGGACGCGGCGTCACGCGCGCATCCAGCGGCGCGGGCCGGTAGTCCGGCACCAGTTTGCAGCTGCCGCCGTAGCCGGCCTCGTAGCCCTTGCACAAGGCGGCCACCTTCGCCGGCGTCGGCTTCTCGCCCTTGTCGATCCACTCCAGCAGCGCGGTGAACAGCGCCGGGTACTGCGGCGCGGCCAGGAAGCTGTGCTCGGACTCGTCGCTGAAGGTCTGCACCAGCAGCGGCCCGGTGCCGGCGCGCTCCAGGGTGTCGCGGTACAGGCTTTCCAGTTCGACGAAGGCGGTGGGATCGTGGATGGCGTGCAGCGTCAGCACCGGCACGTTGACCGCGCCCGCGGGATTGCTGTCGCGCGCGAGGTCGGCCACGGCCTGGGGATCGGCGGCGTAGCGCAGCACGCCGGCGTTCAGCGCCGCATCGTCGGCAGACCCGGCGTACACCGCGCCGATGTTGCCGAACGGATTGCGCTTGCCCAGGCGCAGCTGCGTCACGTCGCGCAACAGCCAGGTGGCCCAGTTCAGGTGGCCGATGAGCGATTTCTCGGGGATCTTCACCACATTCAGGATGGTGGTGAGGTTCGCCTTCTGCCGCTCGGTGCGCTGCGCTGCCGGCTGGCGCACGCCGGTGCACTCGTCGACGCGGCGCGCCAGTTCGTCGCGGGTGAGCTTGCTGTCGGCGGGCAGGCCCTGCCACAGCGGATAGGCGGGTTCGTCCGCGCGCGGGTGGTTGCTGCAGACCGCCTGGTAGACCACGCGCAGGTCCAGCCGGAAGTCGTAGGCACGCGTGCCGCCGCCCAGCACGCCGCTGGTGAGCAGAACGCCGTCATAAGGGCCGCGCCGGCCGTCCACCGTGGCGTAGAGCTCGGCCGCCTTGGACGCCACGCCGCCGCCGTAGCTCTGGCCGTGCAGCAGCGTGCGGCGCGGCTGGCCGAAGCGCGCGACGAACAGGCGCCGCAGCCGCTCGGTGTCTTCGGCCGCCATGGTCACGCCGTAGCCGCCGCGCCGGTAGGTCGATCCGGCCCAGGCATAGCCGGCCTTCACCGTCACCGCCCAGCGCTCCAGGTCCTCGCGGCTGCGCCCGGCCCTGGCCGGCCCGGTGTCGGCGGGCCCGCCGTGCGCATGCATCACGAGCACGCCGGTGGCGGGGTTCCAGCCGGCCGGCAGCGCGATCCAGTAGAAGGCGCCCTGGCCATCCTCGCCGGTGAAGCAGGCGGCGAACGCCGGCACCTCGGCAGGGCAGGGGGAGGGCGCCGGATCGGCATGGGCCGCGGCAGCGAGCGTGAAGGCCGCACAGGCAGCGGCGGCCAGGCGGGCGATGGAGCGAACGGGAGTGCGCATCGGCCCATGCTAGACCGACCATGCATGCGCCGCCATCGTGGACATCACGCATACACAGGCACTGCCGGTCGCATGGCCGAAATTGATATGTGAGCGTATTATTTCGGCATGAATGCCCCGCAGCCCCATGCTCCCGACGTGCACCGCTGGAGCGCGCCCGGCTCCAGCCGCGTTCCCTTCTGGGCCTACACCGATGCGCAGCTGTACCGGCGCGAGCTGGACCGCATCTTCTACGGCGCGCACTGGAACTATGTCGGGCTGGAAGCGGAGATCCCGAATGTCGGTGACTACCGGCTCAGCCGGGTGGGCGAGCGCCAGGTCATCCTCGTGCGCGACCGCGTGGCGCCGAAGGACCGCGGCACCGACACCGGTGTGCGCGTGGTGGAGAACCGCTGCGCGCACCGCGGCGTGCGCTTTTGCCAGCAGCCGCATGGCAATGCGCGCAGCTTCGTCTGTCCTTACCACCAGTGGACCTACAAGCTCAACGGCGACTTGGCCGGCCTGCCGTTCAAGGACGGCGTGAAGGAGGAGCGGCCCGACGGTTCGGCCTGCGTCAACGGCGGCATGCCCGAAGGCTTCGACCTCAAGGCCAACGGCTTGGTGAAGCTGCGCGTGGCGGTGCTGCACGGGCTGGTGTTCGCCACTTTCAGCGAGGACGCGGAGCCGTTCGCCGACTACATCGGCCCCGAGGTCATGCCCTGGCTGGACCGCATCTTCAAGGGCCGCCAGCTCACCCTGCTGGGCTACAACCGCCAGCGCATTCCGGGCAACTGGAAGCTGATGATGGAGAACATCAAGGACCCGTACCACCCGGGCCTGCTGCACACCTGGTTCGTCACCTTCGGGCTGTGGCGCGCCGACCAGAAAAGCCGCATGGTGACCGACGCGCACGGCCGCCACGCGGCGATGGTGTCACGCCGCAATGAGGGCGGCGAGAACAAGACGGTGACGCAGGGCGTGACCTCGTTCAAGGCCGGCATGGCGCTCAACGACGCGCGCCTGCTGGACGTGGTGCCCGAGCCCTGGTGGACGGTGGACGATCCGGCGAACCCCGGCACGGAGATCACGCCGACCGTCACCATGCTCACGCTGTTTCCGGGCCTCATCGTCCAGCAGCAGGTGAACTCGCTGTCCACGCGCCACATCGTGCCGCGCGGCGAGGGCGAGTTCGATTTCGTCTGGACGCATTTCGGTTTTGCCGACGACACGCCCGAGATGACGCGGCGCCGCCTGCGCCAGGCCAACCTGTTCGGCCCGGCAGGTTTCGTCAGCGCCGACGACGGCGAGGTGATCGAGTTCAGCCAGGATGGTTTTCGCCAATGGGGCGAATCGGGCAGCACCCTGTGCGAACTGGGCGGCACGGAGACCGGCGGCACCGAGCACATGGTGACCGAGACGCTGATCCGCGGGATGTACGCGTACTGGAAGAAGGTGATGGACGTATGAGCACGCAGGCCGTTCGGGCTGAGCCCGTATCCGTTCGGGCTGAGCTTGTCGAAGCCCTGTTGCTGCACCACCAGATCGACCAGCTCAACGCCTCTTATGCCGCCGCGCTGGATGAGCGCCGTTTCGACGACTGGCCGCTGTTCTTCCTGCCCGAGGGCCGCTACACATTGCGCGCGAGAGAGAACCACGACCGGGGCCTGCCGCTGGCGCTGATGGACCTGGAGAGCCAGGGCATGATGAAGGACCGCGTGTACGGCATCACGCAGACGATCTACCACGGCCCCTACTACACGCGCCACGTGCTGAGCCCGGTGCAGGTGCTGGCCCGCGAAGAGGGCCGTATACGCACGCAAACGCACTATGCCGTCTTCCGCACCAAACCCGGCGACGCGAGCGAGGTCTACAACGTGGGCCGCTACATCGACGACATCGTGCGCACCGCCGACGGATTGAAGTTCGCGAGCCGCCTGTGCGTGTACGACAGTGAGATGGTGCTCAACTCGCTTATCTATCCGATCTGAAAAGCGAAACGGGGCAGCAAGCCGCCCCGTTCCTCCTCTGGATTGTGCGCAACAAAGTTAACGCTTCGCTGCCTTGTTCCCGAGGTAGCCGCCAGCCACCGCGCCGGCCACGGCGCCCGGCGTGCCCAGCAGGGCGTCGCCCACCACACCGCCGACGACGGCGCCACCCACGGTTCCCACCGTGGTGCGGTCCATCGAGGCGCAGCCGCCCAGGCCCAGCATAGAGGCGGCAACCAGGGCCGCACCGATGATTCGCGTCTTCATAGCATTTCCTTCAGTTGGTTGTTCCGGTGCCGCATCGGAGCCGCGGCTGCTTGTGTGACTTCACTGTAGAAACGAAGCAACAACCACGCTGTAGGAACAACTTGACGGGAGGTGTCGTCTGCGTGTAGTGCAGCGTGCAGGCGCGCCTTTGCAGGCGCAGTCCTACGCTCAGGCCGTGCGGTTGCGCGCGAGAGGGGGGTTTTTGGCGAAGTAGCGCTGGATGCCGCGCATCAAGGCATCGGCCAGTTGTTCCTGGTAGCTGTCGCTGCGCAGGCGCATCTCTTCCTCGGGGTTGCTGATGAAGGCGGTTTCCACCAGCACGCTGGGAATGTCGGGCGCCTTCAGCACGGCGAAGCCGGCCTGCTCCACCTGGGCCTTGTGCAGCTTGCCAAGCTGGCCGATCTCGCCCAGCATGGCGCCGCCCAGCTTGAGGCTGTCGTTGATCTGCGCGGTGGTGCTCATGTCGATCATGGCGCGCACCACGTGCGCGTCCTGCGCCTTGACGTTCACGCCGCCGATCAGGTCGGCCTGGTTCTCCTTATCGGCCAGCCAGCGCGCGGCGGTGCTGGAGGCCCCGCCCTGGCTGAGGGCGAATACGCTGGCGCCGCGCGCCGCGGGCGTCATGAAGGCGTCGGCGTGGATGCTCACGAACAGGTCGGCTTGCACGCGCCGCGCCTTTTGCACGCGCACGTGCAGCGGCACGAAGAAATCGGCGTCGCGGGTGAGGAAGGCGCGCATCGGGCTGCCGTTGACGCTGGTGGCGTTAATGCGCTCGCGCAGGCGCTGCGCCACCTGCAGCACCACGTCCTTCTCGCGCGTGCCGGCCGGGCCCACGGCGCCCGGGTCCTCGCCGCCGTGGCCCGGGTCCAGTGCCACGATGATCAGGCGGTCGGTCTTGCGCGGCGGCAGCTGCCGGGGCGCGGGCCGGTGCGCCTCGCCGCCGGACACCGGCGACGGATCGGACTGCACCGTGCGCTCGCCGTTCTTCGCGATCAATTCACCCAGCGGGTCGGTGGCCGGCGTCGGCGCGGGCATCGGCCGGTCCTTCATGCGCTCGGCGATCAGTGCTTCCAGCGGATCGATAGCCTTGGTCGGGTAGAAGTCCACCACCAGCCGGTGCTGGTAGGCGGCGATCGGCGGCAGGGTGAACAGCTGCGGGCGCGTGGGTTGCTTGAGATCCACCACCACCCGCACCACGCCGGGGCCGTGCTGCGTGGCGCGCACGCCGCCGACGAAGGGGTCGTCCAGCTTCACCTTGGCCACCAGCTCGCGCAGCGTGGGGCTGAGCTCGATGCCTTCGATGTCCACGGCCAGGCGCGGCGGCAGGCTCAGCATGGTCTGGTGCGAGCTGAGCAGGCCGTCGGACTCGATGGTCAGGCGCGTGTAGTCGGGTCCCGGCCACAGGCGCACGGCCAGGATGGTGGCGCCGCGCGCGATCTGATGCGCGCCCAGAAGCAGCAGCAGCGAACTTCCCTGGAGGAGGTCGCGCCGCTTCACCGCAGCAGCTCCGCGCCGCGCGGCGTCTGCGCGCGCAAGGTCACATCGCGGCCGTCGTCGGTCCGCGGCGTGATGGCGATCACCAGATCGGCCACGGGCAGCAGGGCGCGCGCGTTGTCGGGCCATTCGGCCAGCTTCAGGCCGGGACTCGCGAAGATGTCGCGAAAGCCCGCGTCTTCCCATTCGCGTGGGTCGTTGAAGCGGTAGAAGTCGAAGTGCCAGGCCGCCACGCCGGGGGCCTCGTGCGGCTCTACCACGGCGTAGGTCGGGCTCTTGATGCGGCCCTGCACGCCCAAGGCGTGCAGCAGGTGGCGCACGAAGGTGGTCTTGCCCGCGCCCAGGTTGCCGTGCAGCTCGATGAAGGCGTCCCGCACGGCCGTGCGCGACGCCAGGCCTTCGGCGAAACGGCGCGTGTCGTCCTCGGTGGCCCAGGCCATGGTTTCTACAATGGGGCGATGGTGTTCGACGGCGCTCAGATCGACGGTCCTTTGCTGCTTGCGCACATGCGCGAGTGGGCGCGCACGCTCGGATTCTCGCAAATCGGCGTGGCCGGCGTCGACCTGTCGTCGGCCGAGCCCGGTCTCGCGGCGTGGCTGCACAACGGATTTCACGGCGAGATGGCCTACATGGCGGCGCACGGCATGAAGCGCGCGCGCCCGGCCGAACTGGTGCCGGGCACGGTGAGCGTGGTCACGGCGCGCATGGACTACCTGCCGCGCGGCACGCCCGAGGGCTGGCAGGGCATCGAGTTCGCCCGGCTCGATCGGCCGCAGGAAGCCATTGTTTCGATGTATGCCCGGGGCCGCGATTACCACAAAGTGATGCGCTCTCGCCTGCAGAGCCTGAGCGAGCGCATTGCCGAAGCGATCGGGCCGTTCGGCCACCGCGTGTTCACCGATTCGGCGCCGGTGCTGGAGGTGGAACTGGCCGCGCGCAGCGGCCAGGGCTGGCGCGGCAAGCACACGCTGGTGCTCAACCGCGAGGGCGGTTCGATGTTTTTTCTTGGAGAAATTTACGTCGATGTCGCGTTGCCGCCAACCGACAGCGCAAGCGGCCATTGCGGCAGCTGCAGCGCCTGCATCACGGTATGCCCGACCGGGGCCATCGTCGCGCCGTACCGGCTGGATGCGCGCCGCTGCATCTCGTACCTGACCATCGAGCATGCCGGACCCATCCCCACCGAGCTGCGCCCCCTCATGGGCAACCGCATCTACGGCTGCGACGACTGCCAGCTGGCCTGCCCCTGGAACAAGTTCGCGGGTCGCAGCACGCTGCCGGATTTCGATGCGCGCGCGGCGTTGACGGGCGGCACGCTGGCCGACCTGTTCGGCTGGAGCGAAGCCGAATTCCTGGCGCGCACCGAAGGCAGCCCGATCCGCCGCATCGGCCACGAGCGCTGGCTGCGCAACATCGCGGTGGCGCTGGGCAATTCCTTGAGGCGCAAGGAGGATCCGGCGCTGCGCGCCGCCTTGCAGGCGCGCGCGGACCATCCGAGCGCGCTGGTGCGCGAGCACGTGGAGTGGGCGCTGCGCGTCAGCTAGCTCAGCACTTCGCGTCCGACAGCTGCTTGTCCACCGCGCGGCGCTGGTTCTGCAGGTTTTCCATGGTGCCGGCCTTGCCGCCGGCGCGCAGCTGCCCCTCGACGTCGGCCAGGTCGCGGCGCCAGGTGGCGCACATCGGATTGGGTTTCGCCGCTGCGGGGATGACCGCCGCGGCCGGTGCCGCGGGTGCCGCTGGGGCCGCAGCCGGAGCAGCCTGCGCGGGCGCCGCCGGGCCCGCCTGCTTTTGCAGTGCCTTGAGCGCTTCGGCGGCTTCGGCCTGCTTGGTGCGCTCGGCCACGCATTCGGACTCGATGGCCGCGCGCACCTCAGGTGCCGTGCCGCGGCGCGCATACACCGCCTGGATGGTGCCGACCAGTTCCGTGTCGCCGTGTGCCTCGTTCAGCTGCTTGTCCAGCGTGGCGCCGCCTTCGCGCTTCCACACGATGCGTTGCGCGGACTCGCCCACGCGCGCGCAGGGAATCGCGAAAGGCGAGGGCGCCGCGGCGGGGCCGGATGGCGCAGCGGGGTTGCTGCCCGGGCG